>CAUZAE010000114.1:0-9398 GCA_963577685.1 Gemmatimonadales bacterium UBA6960
CCGGCGTGTGTCGTCTCCTACTCATTCTGACCTCCCCCCTGATAGTTGCGACCAAAGCCGCATCCTAACATCAACTTTGGTCTCGTTTCAGGGGGTCACGTCACTCCTACTCGCTCAATAGGAGTCTACCATGCTATCCAGGCACATAACGCTGACCGTAACCGCCGGCCTTGCGATCGCAGGTTGCACACCAGCGGTGGATACCGCCGAGGAGGAGGCAATCCGTGCGGTTGCAGCGAGCGGGTTGGAGCTGTCACAGCGGCAAGATGCCGCGGGTGTGGCAGGTCTTTTCGCCGAAGATGGTGTGGTCTATTGGGAGGACCGCCCTGCAACGTCCGGTGTGGGCGCGATTGAGGCTTTCGTGACCCGTGAGTTCGCGGAGAACCCAAGTGGGGAAGGCGACTTTGCACCCGATCGAGAGGATGTTCAGCTCCCCCGAGGGTGCAGGCCCCGTGGTATCCGCACCGCATCCGCTCGAGCCGAGTACGATGGTGTAGACACATGCGCTGATCAGACCCAATCCCATCCCCCGTCGCCTCATCTCCACCCACTCGTCCTCGATCCGTGGCCATTCACTCTCTTCTCGAACTCACCGCCTACGCCGTGGATCCGCGCAAGAGCATACGACGGCGGCGCAAAAAAAATTTCAGCTGCGCGGGCCGGTCCCGGTCACCCCCTGGTGGTGAGTAGCGCGGAGGCCACCGCCATCCCGGCGATGACGGCAGCCAACCCCAGGCCCACGCTCAGCGCCGTATATAGCCCCGCGCGCGTCCAGTCTCCGTCACGGAGTAACGCGACAGTCTCGTAGGAGAAGGTGCTGAAGGTCGTGAAAGCGCCCAGGAAACCGATCGTGAGCATCGTCCGAACCGCGGCGCTCACCGGAAGGGCCTCCATCCCCTGCATGCCGATCCCGAGCAGCAGGCATCCCACTACATTGACGACGAGCGTCCCGAACGGAAAAACGCCGCCGGACACCCCTTGGATCCATCCTGACAGCCAATAGCGCGCGAGGGCGCCGGTAGCCCCTCCGATGGTTACGAAAACCCACATGACCGCCGCCTCCGCCGGATCTCATGGTCGCTACTGGACTCGAACCAGTGACCCCTACGATGTGAACGTAGTGCTCTACCAACTGAGCTAAGCGACCTCAACGGGCCTCCGAAGAATACCCCCACGGGGAATCGAACCCCGGTTTCCTGGCTGAGAACCAGGTGTCCTAGGCCACTAGACGATGGGGGCGGTGGCCCTACCCTCTCATTTCGAGGGCCGAAAGAATATACAGGATTAGAACCCGATTCAACCCCTCGGAACGGTCGGGTGTCTATGGGTTAAGTCTTCGAGTCTCAACGAATTGAAGCGACATCCACGGACTACGACGATATGGCGGACAAGCTCAACAACGAGTCCATCGATGGTTGGCTCTCGAGTCGCAAGGGCTGGAAGCGCACAGAAGCGACCTTGACCAAGGAATTTCGCTTTCTGTCCTTCCGGGACTCCATCGTGTTCATCAACCGCATCGCGGGCCTAGCGGACGAATTGGATCATCATCCGGACATCCACATCAGCCACACGACCGTCAACCTAACTCTGACGACGCACAGCGTGAGTGGACTGACCGACAAGGACCTCCTGCTCGCCGAACGAGTCGACTTCGCAACTTCGACAAGGTGATCCGTTCGGCTCAATCCACGCGAGCCCGCCCCTAGTGTCCTGCCGCCTCAGCGGCTACCAACTCCAGTAAGCAGGCGATCCCAAAGTCGATCTGCTTCTCGTTCGACACCGCCGGTGGTGTGATCTCCACAACCTCACCGACCTTTCCAGCCGGCAAGACGAGCAGCCCTTTTCGTAGTGCGGCCTCCGCGACGCGAACGGCGCCACCGGCCAGCGGCTCCCCCGTCGTGGCACACAGCTCGATTCCGATGAAGAGGCCGCGCCCCCGCACCTCTTTGACACCCGACACCGTCCCGAGACCCCGGGTGAACTCCTCGAGCAGGTAGTGGCCGATCTCGTTCGCTCGCTTGCAAAGCCCCTCTCCCTCCAGAACATCGAGGAACGCGAGCGCCGTCGCACAAGCCAGTGGATGACCGAGAAACGTACTCGTGTGGAGTGCTTCCCCCTCCGATGCGGGCCAAGCGTCGAGGAGGGAGGACGGACCGAGACAGGCGCTCAAGGGAAGTCCGCCACCGAGAGACTTTCCGATACACATGAGGTCGGGGAGGACCCCCTCATGCTCGCAGGCGAACAACGTCCCCGTACGGCCGAGGCCGGTAAAGATTTCGTCGAAGATCACTAGAGCACCGGCCGAACGCGCCGACTCCGTGAGACGCGCGAGAAATCCCGGTGGAGGGATGCGCACCCCCGCCCTCCCCTGGATCGGCTCGACCACGATCGCACCTACCGGAGCCCCCGTCGGCGTTCCCTCGGCTAGCACCTTCGCCACTTCGGAGAGCGCCGACTGGGCATCCGTCTCGCTACTCGGAAAAGCGACGAACGCCACGCCATCGTAGAGCCTGCCCTTGAACGGATCCTGGAATTCGCGCCGGCCGGTCACGGCGAGACTCCCGAGCGTGAGTCCGTGATAGCTACCCTCGAAGGCCACCAAGCCGGGGCGTCCGGTACCCAGTTCAACCGTCTTGAGCGCGAACTCCACCGCCTCGGACCCCGAAGAGGCGAGGAACACCCGCGTGTCGTCCCACGGCCCCAGGGCACTCAGTCGCTCCAGCAGCTCGACCTTGCCAGCGGGCGGGTGCACGTCCCCCATCCCGTGAACGAGACGACGGGACTGCCGATCGATCGCCGCGCCGATATCGGGGTGCGCGTGACCCGCGAAGGACACGCCGAACGCCCCGGTAAAGTCGACGTACACGTTGCCGTCCACGTCGCGGACGTTCGCGCCTCTCGCCTCTTCCCAAAAGACCGGAAATCGCTCGGATAGGAACGTGACGTGCCGGGATTCGACGCCGCGGAGCCGCTCGGCTAACGCGAGCGAACGTGGGCCGGGGGGAGTCGTTCGCAGCGATGGGAGTAACGTCCCCAAATCGGACATGACCTATCCCTCTCCGGGCTGGTCCCCCGAATCCTGGTTCTCGCCCAGCTGGTCCTCGGCATTCATGCCCATCGCGTGATAGCCCATATCGACGTGCAGGGTCTCACCCGTGATGGCAGAACCCAGAGGCGAACACAGAAACGCCGCAGCGTTGCCCACGTCGTCGGCCGAGCACACGTCGGGCAAGGCAGAATTCGCGCGGTAGTAGTCCACCATCCGGTCGATCGTGCCGATCGCCTTGGCGGCCCGACTCGGAAGAGGCCCGGCAGAGATCGTATTGACGCGAATACCCCAACGACGGCCGGCCTCATAGGCCAATGTGCGGGTATCGCTCTCTAGAGCCGCCTTGGCGGAGCTCATGCCGCCGCCGTAGCCCGGGATGACCCGCTCCCCCGCGAGATAGGTCAACGACACGACCGATCCCCCTTCCCTCATGAGAGGACCGAATCGTTGCACCATCGCGACCATCGAGTAGGCACTGGCACTGAGCGCGGCCAGGTACCCGTCACGACTGGTGTCGACTAGGGGCCTTTGCACTTCAGGGGCGTTCGCGAGGGAGTGGACCAGAACGTCCAAGCAGGTCCCTCCGAACTCGTCGCGGAGGCGGTCGGCGACCCCTTGCAGCGTGTACCCCGACAGGTCGCGATACCGTTTGTCGTCACGCACGCTGTCCGGCACGTCTTCAGGCGTATCGTAAACGGCGTCCATCGGATAGATCCCCTCGAGTTCAATCTGGCCTCCATCAGGCAGGCTCTGGTCCAGCTTTCCCCGCTCGAGGCTCTTCGTGAAAATCTTGAGGACGGGCGGCCAAGTACCGACGCACACCGACGCTCCCGCTTGGGCGAGCGCCCGGACAATGCCCCAGCCGTATCCCTTGTCGTCCGCGACACCCGCCACGAACGCCCTCTTCCCGGTCAGGTCGATCGGAAGCATGTCACGCCACTCCTTGCTGACGATTTGGTAACGACACTAGGACAGCACCCAGAATCCGAGCGTTACATAGGCACCCAGGAGGAGGAAGCCCTCTCTGCGTCGAATGGGCGAATCCGCACGAACGATCGGCTTCACACCCATCGAAGAGGCGAGGCGAGCACTCCCACGGACGAGCCATTCCGCCCCGAAGTACAGAACGCCCACGCCCCCAATGAACAGTAGGATCTCTCGGGTCATGCGGTAAGTTTCTTACGTCGCAAGAGCCACTCGCGGAAGCGATCGACGGTCATCGTATTGAGTACGTCGTCCTTCTCGATCCACGCTCGTCGAGCCTGATCGACACCGTACGACATATGATCGAGTCGTTGAACCGAATGGGCGTCCGTATTGATCGAGATCATGACCCCTAGCTCCTTGGCCCTACGGGCTTGGATGTCGCTCAGATCGAGACGGTTCGGGTTGGCGTTGATCTCCACTGCCACATCGAGCTCGCTGGCGGCCCGCAGGACCTCATCCATATCCAGCCGAAAGGGCTTTCGTCGTCCGAGCAGGCGTCCGGTAGGGTGGCCGACGATGTCCACATTCGGATGTTGCATCGCCGTGATCACCCGATCCGTCATCGTCGCCTGATCCATGTCCATGAGGGAATGCACCGAGATGATCACCAAATCCAGCCCTTCAAGGACCTCATCGGTCATGTCGAGGCTCCCATCCCGTAGAATATCCACCTCCAAGCTCTTGAAAATCGTGATCCCGTCCAGTCCTTCTTGCACGTTGTCGATCTCTTTCCACTGGTCCGCGGCCTTCTCGGGCGTAACACCCTGCACCATCGCAAGCGCCGGACTGTGATCGCTGATGGCCAGATATCGGTAGCCTCTCGCCTCGCATGCGCGAGCCATGTCTTCGATCGAGAACTTCCCATCGCTCCAGGTAGAGTGCATGTGGAGATCGGCCTGGATGTCCTCCAGCGTCACCAGGTCCGGCAACGGTCCCTCGAGGGCTACTTCGATCTCACCCCGATTCTCTCTGAGTAGCGGCGAAATCCAAGGCATTCCCACGGCCTCGAATACGGATTCCTCAGTCTCTCCGGCGATTCTCTCGCCGAGGTCCTTGGTCGCGCCGTCTTCAGCCCCGCCGTCGGGAGTCATCTCCTCGGTAACGCGATATACACCCCACTCGTTCACCCGAAGACCCTTACCCTGCGCGAGTTGGCGCAGCGCGACGTTGTGCTCCTTGGATCCTGTGAAGTAGTGGAGCGCGGCTCCGAACGAGATCTCGGGAATGATGCGCAGGTCGACCTCGAGCCCCGAACGGAGAACCACGCTTCCACGCGTCTCGCCCGCCGATACGATGCGCTCTACGGAGCCGAAGGTCGTGAAGCGTTCCATGACATCCGGAGCCGGCAACTCTGCCTGTACGAGCAGATCTACGTCACCGATCGTCTCCTGGCGTCGTCGATAACTGCCCGCCACCTCAATGCGCTGCACACCGCGCTTCACACCCGAAGTCCCGCGCATGTGCTCTAGAAGAGGCCCGATCAGTCCGTCCACCTGCGAAAGGAGAAATCGGCCCGAATAACGGCGAAAATCATCGATCGACGTCAGGATCTTCGACACGCTCGTTGCGCCGAATCCGTCGAGGCCCTCGACTTGGCCCGCCTTCAGGGCCACCTCGAGCTCGTCGACCGTCGTGACGTCGATCGACTGCCACAGCTTCTTGGCCTTCTTGGGCCCGACGCCGTCGAGTTTGACGAGCTGGCCCAGGGAGCGCGGAACCTCGGCGGCCACCTCGTCGAGGCGGGCGAGTTTTCCCGTCTGGACGAGCTCCACGATGTGAGAGGACATGTCCTTGCCCACGGCGGGAAGCTCGGTCAGATCGTCTCCCTCGGCGACCATCGCCGCGAGCGTGGGCGTGAGTCCCCGAATCGTCCGAACGGCGTTACGATAGGCTCTGATCCGAAAGGGATTTGAGCCCTTGATCTCGAGCAGGTCGGCCAACTCGTCGAGCACCGCAGCGATCTCGATGTTCTCCACGGCGGTTACAGAGCCCCCGCGTTCTGGAGAACTGCCACGAAGTCCCCCTCGTTCAGAACCTCTACCCCGAGATCGTTCGCCCTCTGCAGTTTCGACCCCGGATCGCCCCCCGCTACGACGTACGTCGTTTCCCCGCTCACGGAACTGACGACACGCCCGCCATGTTCCTCGATCAAACGTTTCGCGTCTGCGCGAGAAAACCCCTCGAGACCGCCGGTGAAGACGAACTTCATGCCCGCCAACCCCTTGCCGCTCGCCTGCTCAGGGGCCACGAGCTCCTCCATGCGACCGAGGACCGCAGAGATGCGTTCACGATTACGCTCGTCATCGAGAAACGCCCGGATCTGCTCGGACATGATGGGTCCGATCCCGTCCACGGTCTCGAGTCGCTCAGTCGTGGCCTCCTGGATCCCTTCGAAGCTCCGGAACTCGGAGGCCAGCGTGGCCGCCACCGTCGATCCCACCTCGGGGATTCCGAGGCCATACAGAAAACGGGCGAGGCCCACCGTCTTCTTGTCCTCGATGGCTTGTGCGAGGTTCGCGGCGGACTTCTGGGCGAACCCGTCGAGCGGCTCGAGGTCCCCAGCGGTGATCTCGAAGAGGTCCGCGAGTTCTTTGACGAGACCGCGGTCCACCAACAGCGCGGCCGTCTCGTCTCCCAACCCTTCGATGTCGAGCCCCCCTCGGGATCCGAAGTGGGTGAGGCCCCTCTTGAGTTGGGCCGCGCAGCCGAACCGGTTGGGGCACCGGGTAAAAGGCCCAACCTCCTGGACTTGTGTATCGCATGCCGGGCAACGTTCCGGCATGCGGAAGGCCGCCTTGCGCCTGCGTCCGGCCTCCGGCACCCGCTCCACTACCTGGGGGATCACATCGCCCGCACGCTGGATCCTGACGAGGTCCCCCTCTCGGATATCCTTCCGCGAGACCTCCTCACGATTATGCAAGGACGCACGCGACACGGTGACGCCCCCTACTTCGACGGGCCTCAGCAGCGCCACCGGCGTGAGCTTCCCGGTACGGCCCACCGAAACTGCAATTTTTTCGATGCGCGTGATTTCCTTGCGCGGCTCGAATTTGTAAGCGAGGGCCCACCGAGGGTGGTGTGACGTTTCTCCCAGGTCGGCCCGGCCGTCCATGTCATCGAGCTTGATGACCACACCGTCGATTTCGAAGTCCAGATCGTCCCGATCCTCGGCAAATCGTCCGTGATAGTCCAGAATTTCCTCGACCGTCGTGGCACGCATCACACGCTCCGGCGTCCTGAACCCCCACTCCCGGAGAGCATCCACGGCTTCATGGTCCGAAGTGAATTGCTCACCACGGACCATGAGGATGTCGTACGCCAGAAGGTCGAGCGGCCTCTCGGCCGTAGTGCGGGCGTCGAGCTGACGAAGCGAGCCCGACGCAGAGTTTCGGGGATTCACGTAGGGCTCCGATCCCTGCTCGACCATCCGTTGGTTGAGCGCTTCGAACCCCGAGAGATACATGATCACTTCCCCCCGAACCGCCAGAAGCTCCGGCGCTGGCCGCTCCACTTCACGGAGCCGTAGAGGAAGGCTCGAAACGGTTCTCAGATTCTCGGTGACGACTTCTCCTACTCGCCCGTTCCCTCGGGTCACGGCACGTACGAAGAGTCCCTGTTCGTAAACGAGCTCGATGGATGCACCATCCAGCTTCGGCTCGAGTATGTAGCGGGGCTCGTCCTCGAGGCCCTTTCGTACGCGTTCGTCGAAGCGCCGCACCTCGTCGGGATCCTGGGTTGAATCCAGAGAGAGCATGTGAACCGTATGTTCTGCATTGGGCAACCCGCTCCGCGGCTCCGCACCCACCCGTTGAGTCGGCGAATCCACGGTGACCATGCGAGGATGAGCCGCCTCCAGGGTCTGAAGCTCGGCAAAGATGCGATCGTACTCAGAGTCGTCGATCTCTGGCCGGGATTCGACGTAGTACAAGTGGGAGTGACGTCGGAGCTCTCGCCGAAGGTGCTCTACCCGGCGCTCGACATCCCCTCCACCCCTTTCCATGGAGCCCGCTGAAACGTCGCTCTCTGTCTGGCTCAAGGAAACTCCAACTTCGGAAGATCCGCACACTCCACCTCACGTCCCGCTGGCAGCGGGACAGCCCCCCAAACGTCGCGAATCAAGCCAGCGATGGACAGGCCTCGAGACGCCCACAGAGGTGCCCACCGAAGGGCCGCCGTCGGGCGTTGCGTGCCTCCGGTGCCGCGCGGTATATCAGGACACCCAGGCGAGACCAACACCTGGCGACCTGAGGGCTCGCAGCATCGCCCCTTTCGATCTCAACCGGCTGGAGGAAGCATGAGATTCACCCGCGCGCTCCTACTCATGGGGCTCTGCGCTCTGACCATATTGGCGGGGACCACGCAAGCTTCAGCTCAGACGGAGACGACGACGACCCGTCGCTCCGATGAGGGTGAGGGGCCCTTCAACCGCCTCATTCTCCGGGGCGCTACGATCATCGATGGGACCGGTGCTCCACCACAAGGGCCGGTGGACATCGTCATCGAAGGTGATCGCATCACCCAGGTTCGGTCGGTCGGTTTCCCCGGCGTCCCGATCGCCCGGCGCAGACGCCCCGGTGGCGCCGACCGCGAAATCGATCTGACGGGCCACTACGTGATGCCGGGCTTCATCGACATGCACTCCCACACGGGCGGCAGCACCAAGACTCCACAACGGGAATACGTCTACAAGCTCTGGATGGCCCACGGTGTCACGACCTCCCGGGGCGTAGGACATGGACCCATGATGTGGGCCCTGGGCGAGAAAGCGCGAGCGGCCCGCAACGAGATCGTCGCACCGCGCATGTACACATACGCCCGTCCCGGAGAGGCGTGGGCGGAGGGCTCCATCGACTCGCCGGAGAAGGCACGCGAGTGGGTACGCTGGGCCATCGAACAAGAGGTGGACGGCCAGAGGATCGACGGCCTGAAACTGGGCTCCTTCGATCCACCCATCATGGAAGCGATCATCGACGAAGCGCACCAGCACGGACTCGGAACCGTGGCGCACCTCGGTCAAATGGGCCTGGCGCGAATGACGGCGTTGGACGCAGCCGAGGCCGGTTTGGACATGATGACGCATTACTACGGACTCTTCGAGTCGTTGCTCAAGGATTACAGCATCCAGAATTGGCCGCTCGACTATAACTACAACGACGAGCAGCACCGTTTCGGAAACGTCGGGCAGCTCTGGAACCAAATTCACGAGCCCGGATCGGAAGAGTGGGACGAGCTCATGGACCGCTTCCTCGAGTTGGACTTCGGCATCGATCCGACGCTGACCATCTACGAAGCGAGCCGTGACGTCATGAGGGCCCGTAACGCCGACTGGCACGACGAGTACACGCTCCCGAGCCAGGCCGAT
>CAUZAE010000115.1:0-9338 GCA_963577685.1 Gemmatimonadales bacterium UBA6960
CCGGAGCGGACCCCAACGTCCGGCTGACCATGCACTTCTGGTTCATGTCCTACAACTTCGGTGGTATCGGTATAGACACCTGGGGTGCCACACCATTCTGGCGTGCCGCCCATGGGCTGGACGTGCCGGCCATGAAACTCCTGATGACGCACGGGGCCGATCAGAATATCCCGACCAAGGCTCCAACTGGAGATAGGCGTCGCGCATTGGAAATCGACGTGCCCGAAGGGGATCAGTCCGGTTTGCCACCGGTGCCTCCGGGCGGACCCGGCGCGTACCCGATCCACGCCGTCGCGGGGAACTCGGGCCATGGAGCCGGTAGGGTGGGCAACTTTCACCAGCACGTGCGCGATGGCTGGATGCCCGCTTTGCGGTACCTCGTCGAGGAGCTCGGCGCCGATGTCACTCTCCGAGACCATCTCGGCTACGGTACCATCCACGGCGCCGCGGGCCGTGGGATGAACGACGTCATTCTCTACCTGGTGGAGAAGGGCGCCGATCCCCTGATCATAGGTCGCTCAGGGCTGACCACCGTCGACATGGCCAACGGGCCCGCAAACGGACTCACTCCGTTCAAGGAGACGATTGCCCTGCTCGAGGGCATGGGCGCGAAGAACAACCATCTCTGCATATTCTGCTGAGAATCGTAAGCCCTAGTTCCTTCCTCCGTCACTCGTGGTGCGTGGCTGGGGGCCCTGTGGGCCATTATCCCAGTCCTGGGCACTCGAAATATTGGGCATACTCCAGTTGCGCCCGTCCCACCCGGGGAATCCCTCCATCTTGAACGTCCATAGTCCGCTGACCATGTCGCTCACCACGATAAGCCCGTCCGCGTTGCGCACATCGACACCCCAGGCGCCCAGATTCACGTTGCCGTGGCCTCGAGCCATGTGCGGACCGGGATACGTGTCGTAGTAGGCCACAGTGCGTGGGTTGTAAGGGTCGAACATGCTGAACACCTGGAGTCCGTCCTCGTAGGCGGACACGAACACGAAGGGCCAACGCACTTCGTGGTTGTGCGACAGGTTCTCGTAGTCGGCGGTCCACGCGCTGATGGCCCGACTGACCACCGGGGTGCCGCCGGGCGACCAGGCGTCGCGTAGGTCGAACAGCCTCAGGGGCTGCCACTGACTCTCCACCTCCGCCACGGCGAAGAGGCCGTCAGGCGAGGGCGTGAACGTGTGGCCCTGCGTGATCCCGTTGACCCCCGTCACCGACACGAGCAGCTCGGGGTTCGAGGTGTCGGTCACGTCGAACACGAAATAGCCTCCGGTTCCGCCTGCCCAGAGACGATCCTGCTGGGTGGCCGGATCGTAAGCCACGTAGTAGTCGTGCCAGCTGGCCCTTCCCCCGCGCATCGCCCAATACGCGGTCTGGGGAACCGGAACCTGGCCCACCAATCCCTGATCGGGGTCACCCGCCAGGAACTTCCCCATGTCATAGATGTTCGCGTGGGGGCCATTGACGGTGGTGAACAGGAGCGCCCGGCCATCGGAATGCTTGTAGGTGAAGATGTTGTGGAATCCACCGGGCGTCTCCGGAGTCCTGATTCTCCCCACTTCGCGCACTGTGGAGACGTCGGGTAGCCCCGTGACGTCGAAGATGATCGCCCCCAGATCGTTATCTGGCCCACCGGCGCCGAACTGCGTCGACTGCACGATGTAGTAGCGGCCGTCGAGCTTGAAGTAGCGGCCGTCGAGTGCCCCAGAGCCTTGATGCAGAGCCGAGTTCTCGATCCTCCACGAGTAGATCAGTTTGGGGTTCTCGGGATCCTCCAGGCTGACGATGTCCATACCCGTAGGATCGAAACGCTTCGATACGTATGCATAGGGACGGTCGAGCTCCTGTTCGATCTCCACGTCGGCGACGTGAAGGTAGCCCCCGAGCGGAATGTTCCCGAGAACCTTGATGTTCGGCGTGCCCCTCTGTCCCGGAGGCAGGTCATCACCCGGATTGCCATAGTTGGGCGGATGCGGACCGTCCGGGCCCTGGCCCAACACGGATGCGGGGGCCAGAGAGGCGGCGGCCCACAGTACTCCGAGGGCCACGATTGCATGTGATAATCTCGACCGTGTCATGCGACTTCCTCCGTAGAGCGACTATCTGTCCGGGGGGATGAGTAACCGAGGGACCCAGAGGGGCGCAAGATAGGGCGGGCGCGAGCGGAAGCAGCTCTCCGGTTCTCGCTTTGACACGGTGCGGGCGGCGGCGTAAATCGTCACTCAGTGGGATTCCTGAAACGCCGTCCATGAGGCACTCGAGATGACTCCGCTTCGTCCTGCCGCCGCCGCCGCTTCTTCGACCGCCGGCCCCTCTTCGACACACCGCTCGTCGACATATGGCTCACTCCCGCTGGGACGGCGCTCCGTCAGGCCGTGGATCATGGTGCTGGCCTTCGTCGGGAGCCTACTCCCTCTGCAGATCGGAGTCGACGGGGCTCGTATGGTGGAGGTCCGGGCTCAGGCGGCAACGGCTGCTTCCCCGATCACGCGGTATCGGGCGATTCACCACCCTGTGGTCGCTCGTCATGGCATGGTGGCGAGCCAGAACGCTGTTGCGACCCAGGTGGGCGTGGACATCTTGAGTCGGGGAGGCAACGCGATCGACGCGGCTGTGGCCGTCGGACTGGCACTGGCCGTGACTCTGCCCCGGGCCGGGAATCTCGGGGGTGGTGGCTTCATGTTGGTTCACCTGGCCAGCGAGAACCGCACGGTGGCGATCGATTTTCGGGAAACTGCGCCGGCGGCGGCCTACTCGGACATGTTTTTCGGCTCGGATGGCGAAGTCGATAACGAGGAGTACCGGTTTTCGCACAAATCCTCGGCGACGCCGGCCTCTGTGGCCGGATTCGATCACATTCTCACCCGCTACGGGACCATGACCTGGGAGCAGGTCGCCGCTCCGGCCATCGCTCTGGCAAGGGACGGCATCGCCGTAACGGACGATCTGGCGAACAACCTCACCGGCTCCAAGGCACGCTTGTCCCAAACACCGGCGACTCGGGCAGCGTTCTACAAGTCCGATGGGAGTGACTATGCGGTGGGGGAGATCCTCCGCCAGCCCGACCTCGCCTGGACTCTGGAGCAGGTCGCGCAGGGGGGGGCCGATGCCTTCTATCGGGGGGCTGTGGCCCGGAGAATCGTGGCGGACATGGAGGCCCATAACGGCCTGATCACCATGGAGGATCTCGCCAACTACCGAGTGGTCGAACGCGAGCCCGTACGGGGCACCTACCGTGGATATGAGGTGGCGGCGATGTCGGCTCCGAGTTCCGGTGGGATGGCGATCGTCCAGATGCTCAACATTCTCGAGAACTTCGACCTGAAGGGACTGGGATATGGCAGCGCTGACGCCATGCATCTGCTGGCGGAATCCATGAAACTGGCCTATGCGGACCGGAGCAAGTATCTCGGTGACCCCGACTTCCTCACGCTCCCCGTGAAAGCGTTGACGAGCAAGGCGTACGCCAAGGATCTGGCAAACGGCATCGACATGGAGCATGCACGGGCCTCGACGGATATCGGTCCGGGCGTCCTGGCCGCTTACGAAAGCCCGGAAACGACCCACTATTCCATCCTCGACAGCGAGGGCAATGCGGTCGTCAACACCTACACCCTCATGTTCTCCTTCGGCTCTGGGGTGGTGATCGACGGTGCGGGATTCCTGATGAATAACAATCTGGGCAACTTCACCCTGCGCCCCGATATCCCCGACGCATTCGGACTGATGGGAAGCGCAGACAATCAGATCGCCGCAGGACGTAGGCCCGTGAGCTCGATGACGCCCATCATCGTGCTTTCCGAGGGACGCCCGATGCTCCTGACTGGGAGCCCCGGGGGATCTCGGATCATCACCACCAACCTGCAACTACTTCTCAACGTGATGGAGTACGGGATGAACATTGCGGACGCGACGTCCGCGCCCCGAATCCACCATCAGTGGCAGCCCGATCGCCTTCAGGTCGAGAGCGGATTCAGCCCTGATGCCATCCGTATACTGAGAGCGCGGGGTCACGATGTGCAGTACAGTGCCGCCATGGGCAGTCTGCAGACGGTCATGTTTTCAGACGGCTTGTTCTACGGATACTCCGACCCTCGTCGACCCGGCGCGCTGAGCGCAGGCAACTGAATCGAGACGTCGCAGGGGGTGGTAGGTAGTACCCGGCAGCGCACGTAGTCCGCCTCAGCCTGCCCCGTGCCGTTCGGACCGATCAGGCCAAAGATCTCACCCCTGTGGACCTCCAGGGATACATCGTCCACGGCGACCGTGGACCGGTAGCTCTTTCGCAGATGAGAGACGGAGATGACTGAGGTGGGCATACCTGAATGTACGGGATGAGGGCTGGGATTTCTTCAAAGGGCAGGGAGGTTGCCCTGGGCGGCGGGTAAGATCTGGGTGGCTTGTACGTACCTACTTACGGGCGATCAGATCAGCACGTAGGTTCTATTTACCAGCCGCTCACGCCCCCCGGCGGCCAGGAAGGGGGAACCCACAACATGCGCACACTCAAATATCCATCGCTGTTCCTGATCACGTTCGCCGTGGCCGCCTGCGCCCGCAGTGGCTCAGGCCAAGCGGGATGCGGAGGGATTTGCCCACGGTCATGATGGACGGCCAGTCCTACGATCTGGACTATCTGAGGAACATTCAATCTGAGAGCGTCCAGATGCTCAGGTTCGTCAATACTGCCGACGCGATTTTCCGATGGGGCTCCAATCATACGAGTGGTGTGATCGAGGTGCGCACGCGCTGATCCTACGGGGATATCTCCACGAGCCGGGTTCGCACGAGATCCTCGCGGCCAGGCGTGGAGACTTTCAGGCGAAGGGCGTAGAGACCCGCATCCAAGTCCGGCAAGGTGACTTCCACCGAGCGGAACCAGGGCCCGATTTCGGATGGGCCCGGCTCCTCCCAGCCGATCCGGAGGGGCTCCTCGCGCCCGCCCAGACCCAACCAACCGCCGATTCGCGCGAAGAACCCCTGGCCCTCGCCCTCTCGGTAAAAACTCAACTCGAAGTCGACCTCCTCCGGGCGGCTCCCTAGCCCGAACAACTCCCACCCTACCGCGATCCGTTCACGGGGTCGGAGTCGGGTGGACGGACGCATCATGGGCAGCGCCACGTCGATGTCCTGGGGTAAGTCGTCGCCCACGTCGAGCAAGATCAGATCGGAGACGGTAGCCACATCGTCGGGGATCGTGTCGAATGAGATGCCGTGCCGGATGCGCGCCGCCGTGCCTTCGCCGGGAGACCACGCCTCTACGCTTACGAGGTAGTCTCCAGCGGGAGCGGAAATCTCGAGCGTCCCTTCGCGTAGCTCTCGGCTCGCCTCATGGAACTCGCCGTTCCTGCCCACGAGAAAAAGGCCCACTCGGTCGGGTCCATCCAGCAGGCCCGGTTGGGGCCAAGGCATGGGGCCCTCGGTCACCGCCGCCGGGCGGGCCGTCTGGATTCCGGACAGGATCTCCGCAACATTGCTCAAAGTCTCCGGGATCCGCGTCGCAGCGGCCACGACGATCGAAGCTCCTCGATGGAGGACCGCAACCTGCGCTTCCCCGGTAACGAAATCCGGAGCATAGGCCGCGACATGCGCAGTACGGGGTTGCTCATCAGACGGGATCCACGATCCGGGCTCGATCTGCCACGAAGCCTCGAGTACCCGACCCGGCGGGACGAACTCCCTTCCTCCGGGGAGTTGGTGCCCGGTCACGCTGCTGGTGGTGCTTGCGGCCCCGAGTTGAGGTAGGTGCTTTTCCCAACCCCGCTCCCATCCGTAGCGGAGAGTGAGTTCCTCGAGGTCATCCCCCCAACGCATCCCCCATACACTCTCTGCGCCATCACTGATCTTCGAGTAGGTCCATCGTGCGTAGTGCTCCGACTCCCGATCGTTTCCCGGCATGAGGAATAAGGGGTCGGCGAGTATCCAAAGCTCGGACCGAATCCGTCCCCGGTCTTCCCCTTCGGCCTCGGCCAGGATGTCTGACCCCCTCCCATCCAGGAGTATCCTAGGGTCCCGCCACTTCGAGGCCTCTTCAGGGCTCATGGACAAGAGACCCTCAGCGAAGGCCTCCAGGGCGGTTTCGTACCGTCCCATTACATGCAGGGCAAATCCTTCGAGAACGGAGCACCACCATCGGTCGACGACTGCGCAGTCCTGAGCGAGGTCGACGGCTTCGGCCGACCGGCCCGCTTCGCTCAGATATCGAACGCGCTGGCCCAGGATCCATGCGTCGCCCCGGAGTACTCCTCCGATCTCGCTCAGCTCCCCCAAGAGTTCGTTCCTCGCCTGAACGAGCTCTGGTGGGTCGGGAGCCGGCGTCCACTCATGGTCTCCCTCGCGCCGGATACAGAGTCGTCCGAGTTGTTCTCTGCAGAGGCCGCCGCTCCCGCTCAACGAGTACGGCAGGAGTTGACGATGCCTCCGTTCGAGTCGAGCCTGGGCCTCCTCAGCCTGCTGTCGGAGATCAGTCGAGTCCGCGCGAAGCGAAGACGGTGATTGCTGAGCGCGAGTAGAGGGACCGCGCGGCACTGGGGCCGCTTCGAGGGTTCTCGCGGTGAGGCCGAACGCTCCCGCGACAGCCAGAACCGCGACAAGCCGGGCGGAGGTCATAATCACTTACGCTAGGGCTTCAGCGAAGTACTCGGAAGAGGCGGTCGGAGAACACCGTCACGAGTGGCGTCACCACGGTCATGAGCAGAGCTCCCACAACCCTACCGTCATCGGAACCACCGCTCCCCCCCTCGTCCACGAACATAAGGTATCCCGCGGCTCCCGTGATCGATCCGAGGATCGCGGCGGGGATCAACCGTCCCCGGGATCGATCGGTCGTGCCTGCCCAACGAGCGGCGAAGCTGCCGGCCACAATCGGTAGCATAACGCCGGCCACCCTGGTCCCGAGCGACGCCGGCGCGCCACATCGGTACGAATTGCCGTAGCCAGTATCATCGCCGAAGCACCGATCGGTGAGCAGTTGGCCGATACCGAAGCCCGCGGCATTGGCCAGGAAAGTGCTCCCCAGCACTTCGGCCCATGGATAGGGCTTCGTCTCGAGCGACCAATCCAAGCCGGAAACGTGTCGGTCATCCGCAGAGGGCAGCGCACTCGTTCGTGTTTCGATAAGGAGCGCACCGAATCTGGCCAAGGCTCCGTATCGAGTGGTGGCGTCTAACGCAGAGAGCACCTCGGCCCGCTCGATATCATCGACGGGTTGGAAGGCAAGGAAGTACCCCACGTCCGCAACTCGGATTCCGTCGACATATACGGCCAAAGCCCTGCAGCCCAGGCTGGCGGCCCTCACCTGGCGGTACTCCAAGCAGTAACCCGACAAGGATCCCCCCACAGCATTCAGCCCGAGGAATCTGTCCTCGAGGGCCGCCGCCAGGTTGATGCCCCTTCTGGACGCGTCCGCGAACTCTTCCCGGGTCATTATTGTTGTGGAGCCCTGGGCCGTGACTCCCTGTGCCGAGGCTCCGGCGGGGAGCAGGGCGAACGCGAGAACCAACAGCGGCGCTGGACGGAATAAACGCATCATGGCTTCCTTCTTGATCGGGGAGGCTCGGGGGCCCCCATATCTACTGCACGACCCCGCGGCACGCCTGAGTATATCCACCAATCAAAGTCTACGCAGGAGCCCGCTGGACCTGTTCGTCATGCCGCTCTTCCGAGAGCGTACGTACCCGGGGAGCGAGGGCCGGTTACGGGGACCCGCACCGGTGCTTGACGATGAAAGGAGGCCTCTGCGGAGGCGCTCGGAACTGCCGTCTAGACCATTCGGCCGCAGGATTTCTACCGTCGTGGCGTTGGCACCGCCGCTCGTCGGGCGGCGAGGAGTAGCTCCCAGTGCGATCTACTACCGCCGTCGTTTCCCATATCGCCTGCGGCGCGGCCGTGAGCTCTCTTCCGCCCGCGCTTCGCCGGCCTTCTTGGTCGCCTTTGCGGCGGCCCGGGCCCGATCTCCCGCCTTTTTCTCGCGCATGGCGGAGATGCGTTCGCCCATGGGCACCTCCAGCGGCGCATCATCGGTGGCGTCGTACTGGAAGTCCTCCAAGCGGACACGGGGGATATTCTTCCCCACCATCCGCTCAATGCGCTTGAAGTCGGCCTCGTCCCCTGGTGCCACCAGCGTGAAGGCCTCTCCGGTCAGTTCGGCGCGTGCCGTTCGTCCCACACGGTGGATATAATCCTCGGGGACGGCGGGTACGTCAAAGTTCACGACGTGTCCTAGGGCCTCCACGTCGATGCCCCGAGCGGCGATATCTGTGGCTACGAGGACCCGGAAGTCGCCGGCCTTGAAGCCCGCCAGGGCCCGGGTGCGCTGCGCCTGGGATCGGTTGCCATGGATCCGCTCGGCGGAGATGCCGTTACGGTTCAGGAGTTTGGTCAGGCGGTCTGCTCGGTGCTTGGTACGCGTAAAGACGAGCGCGTCGTCCATATCGCCCCTTCTCAGGAGCTCAACCAGCAGGGAGCTCTTCAGGCTCGTGGGTACGGGATATACGGTCTGGGCCACGCCCTCGGCCGGGGCGGCTTTGCGCTGGAGTGCGATCTTAGCTGGCTCCCGAAGCATCTCGCGGGTCAGCTTTTCGATAGGCGGCGGCATGGTGGCGCTGAAAAAGAACGTCTGCCGGGGGGCCGGTACATGCCTCAGGACCCGGCGAATGTCGGGAAGAAATCCCATGTCCAACATGCGATCGGCTTCGTCGAGAACCAGATACTCCAACCCCGACAGGGCGGCATAGCCGTACTGAAAATGGTCCAGCAACCTGCCCGGAGTGGCGATGATGACATCGGCACCCGTGCGAAACGCTTTCTCCTGACGGCCCATGCCGACGCCGCCGTGCACGGCGGCGGCCGCGAGTCCGGTGTGTCGGGCCAGTCCTTCGAAGTCGTCCCGGATCTGGAGAGCCAGCTCCCTGGTTGGGGCCAGAACCAATGCGCGGGTCGTGCCCCGGGGCTGATCCATGAGATGATGTAGGATAGGCAGGATGAAGGCGGCAGTCTTGCCACTTCCCGTGGCCGCGCAGGCCAAGAGGTCTCGACCTTCGAGAGCGGGGGGAATGGCATGAGACTGGATTGGGGTGGGGCGTGTAAAGCCCAAGTCCTCGACACCCCGAAGGAGGGTCGGGTGTAACGCTAGAGCAGAAAAAGCCAATTGATTGTCCGGTATTGGGAGTGCGCAACACGCCGGCCGGAACATCCGGCTCGATAGGCTGGCGAAGTATCTAAAGTGAGTGTCGCCCCCCGGCTTGAGGGGCTTGAGGTGGGGCCTCGCACTTAAAGTGGGGCCTCGCAGAAAGAAAGGTAAACGGAAAACGATTCCCCTACCAGGGTAGTGCCGAGGT
>CAUZAE010000116.1:0-9254 GCA_963577685.1 Gemmatimonadales bacterium UBA6960
TTGGCCTGGACGAGTATAAATACGGATTCGTAGACGACGAGGCGCACGTTTTCAGAACTGCCCCCGGCCTCGACGAGAGCGTCGTGCGCGAGATTTCCAGGCAGAAGGAAGAGCCGGAATGGATGCTGAATTTCCGACTGAAGGCGCTCCGTATCTACGAGGCCAAACCCATGCCGAATTGGGGTGGAGACCTCTCCGATCTCGAAGCGACGCTCGACGAAATCTACTTCTATGTGAAACCCCAGGATCAGATGGAGCGCTCCTGGGACGACGTCCCCGACAATATCAAGACTACGTTCGAGCGTCTCGGAATCCCCGAAGCTGAACAGAAGGCTCTCGCCGGGGTCGGCGCCCAATACGAGTCGGAGATGGTGTATCACTCGCTCAAAGAGGAGTGGGCCTCCAAAGGCGTCATCTTCGATTCGATCGAGGACGGACTCAAGAACCACCCCGAGATCTTCCGGGAGCACTTCGCGACCGTAGTTCCGGCCGCCGACAACAAGTTCGCCGCGATGAACTCGGCAGTCTGGTCGGGTGGATCCTTCGTCTACATTCCGAAGGGCGTCCACCTCGAGACACCGCTTCAGGCCTACTTCCGCGTGAATCAGGAGCGAATGGGCCAGTTCGAGCGCACGCTCATCATCCTGGAAGAGGGCGCCCAGGCACACTACATCGAGGGGTGTACAGCTCCAGTCTACTCCACCGATTCGTTCCACTCTGGGGTCATCGAAATCGTGCTGAAGAGGAACTCACGATTCCGGTACACGACGATCCAGAACTGGTCCAACAACATGTACAATCTCGTGACACAACGTGCGACCGTAGCCGAGAACGCGACGATGGAGTGGCTCGACGGAAATCTCGGCTCGAAGCTCACGATGAAGTACCCGTCGTGCTACCTCATGGGCGAAGGCGCACACGGCTCGATCATGTCGATCGCTTACGCATCCGACGGTCAACACCAGGACACGGGCGGCAAGGTCGTCCACGCCGCCCCGAACACGACTTCGACGATCATCTCGAAGTCCATCTCGAAGGGCAACGGCCGCTCTACCTACCGGGGGCTGTGCAAGGTGTACGAAGGTGCCATGAACTCACGCTCGAACGTGGTGTGCGACGCGCTCCTCATCAATGATACGTCACGCACCGACACCTATCCGTACATCGAAGTCGAGGAGAAGAGCGCCACGGTCGGTCACGAGGCGACCGTCTCCAAGGTCGGCGACGAACAACTCTTCTACTTGAAGAGTCGAGGGATGACCGAAGAGGAGGCGATGGCGCTCATCGTTCGTGGCTTTATAGAGCCTATCGCGAAGGAGCTGCCACTCGAATACGCCGTGGAATTGAACCGACTCATCGAGCTCGAGATGGAAGGTTCCGTCGGTTGATGAACCCACCACAGGTCATGAGTGAGGTGCTCGAGGCGGAGGAGTCAGGCATCTCGCTCGATCAGCGTGCAGTCGAGCGGGCCAGCCGGGACGTCCCGATGTGGTTGAAGGATCGTCGCGGACACGCGTGGTCGGTCTATGAGGACACCCCGCTGCCGACTACGCGCTCGGAGGAGTGGCGCTACACCGACCTCTCACGCCTCATCGACCTCGGAGAGCTGCGTCTCGCCACGGGCGAGAGTCCCCCCGCCGGCCGCCCCCTGGCGCTCGACGAGGCGATGGCGGAGGACCGAGGCGCCTCGGGCCACGTCGTGCTGATGGACGGAGGAGTGGTGCACGTAGACCTCGACCCCGCGCTGGCCGCGTCGGGGGTGATCTTGACCTCATTGCGAGACGCCGTCGACGACCACACGACCATCCTCGAAGAGCACCTCGCCACTGAAGCCGTGCCACCCGAACAAGGAAAGTTTCAAGCGCTCAACGCCGCCCTGTGGACGGACGGAGTGCTCCTTTACGTACCCGAGGACGTGGAGATCGAGCTCCCGGTGCGGGTCACACATTGGCTCTCCCGGCCCGGGTCGGCCGTGTGCACCCGGACCCTCATCGTTGCAGGGCCCGGGAGTCGCGTGTCCTACGTCGAGGAGTTTCTGTCAGAGGATTCCGACCGGCGCTCGCTCCAATCTTCCGCGGTCGAGATCATCGCGCGAGATAGAGCCGAGGTGCAATACGTGTCCCTTCAGAGAATGGGGCGGGGGAGCTTTTTCCAGACAGCGCAGAGGACCCTCGCCCACGCTGATTCCGTGTTGAACACTCTCAATGTGAGCCTCGGAGCGTCTGTCAGCCGTATTGATCTGAACACGAGCCTCGTGGGACCGGGAGCACACGGCAACCTCTTGGGTCTATACTTCGGTGACGAGAACCAGCACTTCGATCATAACACGAGCCAGGACCACGTCGCTCCTCATACTGGAAGCGATCTTCTGTACAAAGGTGCGTTGGACCATCGCTCGCGCGCCGCGTTTCGGGGCGTCATCCGGGTCCACCCCGGGGCTCAGGGCACGGACGCGTATCAGACGAACAGAAATCTCCTCCTGTCAGACGAAGCCCGCGCCGACTCCCTGCCCAATCTCGAAATCGAGGCGGACGACGTGAAATGCTCGCATGGAGCCACGGTGGGACAGTTGGATGCCGAGACCCTGTTTTATCTTTTGAGCCGGGGACTGAGTCGTCAACAGGCCGAGCGCCTTGTGGTGCTCGGCTTTCTGGGTGATGTGCTGGCCCGGCTACCCTTGGGTGGTGTCGTGGAGAAGGTCACCCGAGCGATCGAACAGAAACTCGGCAATAGCTGAAACTTCGATGGCTGATGGAGCGACGACGATGAGGTGGGTAAAGGTGGCCGTCCTGGATAGATGTCCGCCGGGAAATCTGCTGGGCGTCGAGGTGGATGAGTCGAGAATTGTCCTGGCCAATGTCGACGGTGACATCTACGCGCTCCAGGACGAGTGTTCCCATCAGGAATTTCCTCTCTCGGACGGCGAGCTGGAGGGTACGGAGTTGGAGTGCGTGTACCATGGCGCCACGTTCGACGTGTGTTCGGGGCAGGCGAGGCAACTGCCCGCCGTCCAGCCCGTGAAGACGTACGAAGTGGAGGTCCGTGGTGACGAGATCTACATTCAGATCTAGGCTCCGCTAAAGGTTCTATCTAACACCCAATGCTCTCGCCATCACCGTCCGTCGACTGGGCCGCGTTAAGAGATCAGTTTCCGGCTCTCCACCAAGACGTGGGGGGGAAACCTCTCGTCTACCTCGACAGCGCAGCCACTTCTCAGAAGCCCCGCTCTGTCATCGCGGCTCTCTCCAAGTATTATGAGCGGGACAACGCCAATGTCCACCGGGGCATTCACGAGCTGAGCCGGCGAGCCACGGTTGCCTACGAAGAGGCTCGGGCGAAGCTGGCCAACTTCATCGGCGCGGCCGAGCCCGAGGAACTCGTGTGGACGCGCGGCACGACGGAGGCCATCAACCTGGTCGCGGGGAGCTGGGGCCTCGCTAACGTGAAGGAGGGAGACGAGATCCTCCTCAGTGCGATGGAGCATCACTCCAACATCATCCCCTGGCAGATTCTGGCCAACCGGACAGGGGCCCGTCTGCGTTATATCGAGATGGACGATCAGGGAAGATTGGTCCTCGACGACCTGTCCGACCTCCTCACCGAGCGCACGCGCATCGTCGCGGTTTCACATATCTCCAACGCCCTCGGAACCATCAACCCGGTCCGTGACATCGTCGATCGGGCCAAGGCTGCCGGTGCGCGGGTCCTAGTCGACGGGGCACAGGCCGTGCCTCACCGACGTGTCGACGTACAGGAGCTCGGTTGTGACTTCTACACCTTCTCCGGCCACAAGATGTGCGGGCCTACGGGCACAGGCGCACTTTGGGCTCGCCGAGAGCTTCTGGAGTCGATGCCCCCATATCACGGGGGTGGAGAGATGATCCGGGTCGTGGGGCGCGAAGCGAGCACCTGGGCAGAGATCCCACACAAGTTCGAGGCTGGCACGCCGAACATCGCCGGAGCGATCACTCTCGGGGTCGCAGCGGATTTCTTGGGTGAGGTCGGCTTTGACGCGATCGCCGAGCACGAGCGTAACGTTCTCGCGTACGCGCTGGAGAGACTCGGGGAACTCGACGGCATTCAGATCTACGGGCCTACAGACCCCAACGAACGATCCGGCGTGATCTCCTTCAACATGGGCGACGCACACCCACACGACATCTCGACCATTCTCGATTCGGAGGGAATCGCCATCCGCGCCGGCCATCACTGCGCGCAGTTGGTGATGCAACACTTCGGGGTGTCAGCCACGGCCCGGGCGAGTTTTTACCTGTATAACTCTACAGATGACGTGGACCGACTGGTCGACGGATTGGTGTCGGTCCAGGCGATTTTCGGATCCGCCTGAGTCGACCCGGCCGACCCCGCCCGCGAGGGCAATTCGAATTATCGGGGTCGACGCGATATGATAGATTGATGGAAGCTCCACTGACCTCTCTTTACCAGCAGCTCATCCTCGAGCACTATCGCAATCCGCGAAACAAGAACGGACTCATGGACCACACTGTGGAGGCCGTGGTCCACAACCCGGTGTGCGGTGACGAGGTCAAGGTTCAGATGCGGATCATTGCAGGCCAGATCGAGGATATCCGCTTCGATGGCCAGGGGTGCTCTATCTCACAGGCTTCTACATCCATGATGACCGCCTTAGTCAAGGGAGCGGCCTCGGATGAAGCGATCGGGCTGGCCGATCGTTTCACGCAGATGATGCACGGGAATGAGGAGGTCGCTTCGGATCCCGCGATGGGAGACCTTCGCGCTCTTCAGGGAGTCAGCAAGTTCCCGGTTCGGATCAAGTGCGCGCTCCTCGGCTTCGACGCTCTGCGTACAGCGCTCGAGACCGAGCCTCAGCACTGATGGCCCAGCGCGAGGGCACGTCGGCAGTCTACTCCGGTGTGCTCCGTGAGACGCCTGCTGGCCCCGTCGCCGTCTGGGTTACGCGCCATGGAGTCCGTCGAGTCGGGGACGTGACACCGGACATGCTGGACGAGGAAGGATCGGACGTCGCCCGGAGTGCCACGCTGGCGTCCGCTCTACTCCAGCTTCGGGAGTACTTCGCAGGGAACCGGAGGAAGTTCAACTTGTCGCTCGATTTCTCCGGAGCCACAGCCTTTCAGAGGCGCATCTACGCGCGCCTCCTGAAGATCCCGTACGGTCGAATCGTTTCGTACGGAGACATCGCGGACGAGTTGGGCGAGCCGGGAGCCGCTCGAGCAGTTGGCCAGGCCGTCGGCGCCAACCCGCTCCCGATCGTCGTTCCCTGCCATCGGGTCGTTCGGAGTGACGGCAAGCTTGGTGGCTATTCGGGGGGGCTCCTGCGGAAAGCCACACTCTTGGGAATCGAGGGGATCGATGTCGACGGACATCGCTCGGGGAGTGACGTCCACCCTGAGGTGCTTCGACTACCGCTCTGACGGAGATCTCACTCCTACGGCTGTAGAAGCACCTTGACCGCGCCGCTGCGACGGTGATTCGCCGCCGCCCGGAGAGCATCCCGGTACTGAGCGAGCGGGTAGACGTGCGTGACCATGTCCTGGACGGGCGCCCCCGTCTCGACCAACAGATCATGGGCAATCTCGAACGTGTGACGGCGCTCACCACGCCAAGTCTCGAGTCCATAACCGACCGAGCCTCGGATCCTCAGCTCCCGCGCCCACAGAAAGGTCAGGTCGAGCTTCTTGAGTTCCCCTGCACATCCGATGACCACGACCCGCCCTCGCGGCGAGGAGAAGCGGAGCGACTGAGCGAGACTCGAGGGACTCCCGACGCAGTCGTAGATCAGGGGAAAGCCCCCGCCCGAAAATACCTCCGGACCCACGACAGGCATGTACGCCGAGGCTCCAGTCTCGATCAGCGCCTGGCGAGCCTCCGGTCCCGGGGTAACGACTTCGGTGGCCCCCAGCGCTCGAGCCAACTCCCGCTCATGCTCCCTCTTCGCCTGTGCGAGGAGCGGGCCGCGGAAGCCGGTCGCCCGCAACGCCCAGATGGTGCAGAGAGCGATCGTGCCACTGCCGATCACCAGCACAGGCTCCTGGTCTACGGGCGGCGTAGCGAGCACCGAGTGCAGGGCGATCGACAGCGGCTCGAGCAGCACGGCGGCATTGTCGGCCACCGCGTCATCCACTGTGAAGACTTGTGACTGGTGGGCGATCACCTTCTCTCCCCACCCGCCCGGCAAGTCCCGATGGTAGCCGATCGTGAGGCCCGCCGACATCGGTCTACCGTCCAAACGCGCGATGCCTTCCTCACCGGCACGTTCACACGTGCTGTGAAGTCCCATGGAACAGGACGGGCAGGAATTATCGGCGGCGTACCCCCGAGCCGTACACGAAATCATCGGATCCATCGTCACGCGCTGCCCCGGCGACACCCTGGTCACTCTGGCGCCCACCGCACTGACGCGTCCCAGGATCTCGTGACCCAATACGGCCGGAAACGACCCAAACGGTTCCATTGCAGGGCTAGACGCGTAGGTCAGGTTGCCAATATCGCTTCCGCAGATTCCTGCCGAGATCACCTCGATCTCGACCCACTCCGGTCCGGGCAACTGGGGGCTCGGAAGGTCGCGCAGCCTCACCCCGCTGAGTGCGCCGAAGAGCGCCGAGTCGGTGATCCTGCCGGCTGTCTTCGCCAGAATGAAGCGAGCCGCCGATACGTCGAACGTGACACCTTTCATCGTTTCCTGCCCGACCTCCTCTGCATGGCTGCAATCTGTCGGAACCAGTATAGTGTGGTGCTTCAGAAGTTCGCGAGCCACCGAGAGTGCCGAGGCGCCGGATCCTGCAAGGCGCGACGACGAGGAATAGCACCGCTATTTCGAGGAGGAGCAACGCCGCAGGGCCGGATGCATCGGTGCTCGAATGGCCGAGACACTTCTGAAGCACCACACTTAGCCCCGCGGCAATGCGCTGGCTACTCGCGGGAACCGGCAACGGGCACGCTGGGTTAGAAGCAGTCGGGTACCCCCTCAGCACCCATCAACCCACGAGCTAGATGAAGAGACGCGCCGCCATCGTCGCGGGATCTCGCACTCCCTTCGCGCGCTCCGGCACGGTCCTCAAGAACCTGACTGCCATTGATCTCGGCACGCTCGCCGTGCGAGATCTGATGGAGAGAAGCGGCATCCCTGGTGAAGCGGTTGACCACCTGGTCTATGGGACCGTGGTCCACGATCCTCACGCCCCCAACATCGCGCGGGAAGTCGGGCTTGCCACGCTTCCCCAGACCGTGCCCGCCGTGACGGTATCGAGGGCCTGCGCATCAGCTAATCAGGCCATCGCCGACGGCGTGAACCTCATCGAGCGCGGATATGCCGACATCGTCGTGGCGGGCGGGGCGGAGTCGTTGTCGCACATCCCCATCACGATCAAGCAATCGTTGGCGGAAAAGCTGATCGGCGCCGCCAAGGCAAAGACCCTCAAGGGTCGCCTGGCGACGATCGCCAAGATCCGGCCGAAGGAGCTCGTGCCCAATTTCCCACAGATCGCCGAGCCTACGACGGGCGAGAGCATGGGGGAGTCGGCTGAGCGGATGGCCAAGGAGAACGGCATCAGCCGCGCCGAGCAGGACGCGTGGGCTTTGCGGTCCCATCGACTGGCTGCGGCCGGCACGGAGGACGGACGACTCCGGGCGGAGATCGCTCCGCTTTATGTGCCACGAGACTTCCGGAAGGTGGTTGAGACGGACAACGGAGTGCGTACCGACACGAGCGAGGAGGCGCTGGCGAAGCTGAGACCGGCCTTTGACCGAAGGCACGGAAGCGTCACGGCGGGCAACGCGTCGCCGCTCACGGACGGTGGTTCGGCGGCGGTCCTCATGTCGGAGGAAAGGGTCACGGCGGACGGCGTGGAGCCCCTCGGCTACGTCCGGTCCTACGCCTTCGCGGGGCTGGACCCCCGGGGCCAACTCCTACAGGGGCCGGCCTACGCGGCGCCGCTGGCCCTCGATCGGGCCGGCGTGACGATGGCCGACATCGGGCTGATGGAAATGCACGAGGCCTTCGCCGCTCAGGTGCTCTCCAACCTTCAAGCACTCTCTTCCCGTAGCTTCGCCGCGGCGGAGCTGGGTCGAGGACAGGCGGTCGGGCATCCCGACCTGGACTCCATCAATGTGATGGGCGGGTCCATCGCCATCGGTCACCCGTTCGGCGCCACCGGCGCTCGTCTCACCACGACCCTCCTGCACGAAATGAGGCGGAGGGACGTGGACCTGGGCCTGGTCACGGTGTGCGCCGCAGGGGGGCTGGGCTTCGCGATGGTGCTGGAGCGGGGCTGAGCTCTAGTCCGACCCGAACCCCGACTGCAACTCAACCTCGAGTGCTTCCCGGTGCTTGCGGCGGCGCTTGCCGTCCTCGAATCGCTGCCGATCTTCGTCGGTGTTGAGCTCCAGTCCGGGCACGGCGCTGGGCCGACTGTCCTCATCGATCGCCACGAAGGTCAGGAAGCAGTCATTCGTATGCCGCCTCACACCCGTGATCGGGTGCTCGGCCACGACCTCGACTCCGATCTCCATGGACGTTCGGCCCACGAAATTGACTCGAGCCATACACGTCACGAACTCCCCGGCGTAGATGGGCTCCTTGAAGTCCACCTTATCGATCGCCACCGTCACGCAGGGCTGTCGAGCGTGACGCATCGCCGTAACGGCGGCCGCTCTGTCGATCATCGAGAGCAGAACCCCCCCGAACAGATGCCCCAGGTTGTTGACGTCACCGGGCATCATGAGTTGGGTGATTTCCGAAGCTGAATCCTCGGGGCGCCGCCGCCCGCCTTGATCGTCAGTCATCAACCTCTCCTCGGATTCTCCGCCCCACGCATCATAATGACGCGCTCGACCCCGCAACCTAAACGTTGGGCGCCAGCCGCACCAAGGCCGGTATGGGGGTCGGGGCTCGCGTCCCAAATCCGACTTCGATAGCATGCCGTTCCGACTACGCCAACTCGCACGCACTCGGAATGTTGATGGCATCCGGAAAGCGCACGTCTCAGAAGGTGGGGCTGGTCCTCGGGCCCGTATTTTTTCTGTCGATGACGCTCGTGGATCTCGACCCCGGCAACCCGGTGGTCTCGCGCATGGCCGGAGTGGCCATCCTCATGGCTACCTGGTGGATCACCGAGGCGATCCCCCTCTTCGCGACGGCGCTCCTTCCTCTGGTGTTGTTCCCGCTGCTCGGCATCGAGCGAGCGGGAGGCACCGCACCGATCTATTTCAACAGTACCATCGTGCTGTTCCTGGGCGGATTCATGATCGCCCTG
>CAUZAE010000117.1:0-9226 GCA_963577685.1 Gemmatimonadales bacterium UBA6960
GGCCATATCAGGGTTCCCAAGGAAAACCTGTATGGGCCCCTAACTCATTGTGGGACAATGTTTTGTCAAAATAAGGGCATGGGGCACAGCACTTGCGATTCTGTTCTCCAAAGGCCAGTTTACCTTTGCGCAAAGACGCCGGTGACCGGGGCCATGGAGAGCATGACCTGAGCCCGAAAAAGTTATGGAAACGACGAAGCAGACTTCCAGCGACATGAACGACCGTCGCGCGGGCTTCGCTCTAGCCGCCACTATCGCGATGCTCGCCCTTCTTTCGTTTCTGGTCGTCAACGTCTTCGCGAACGCGATGGTGTCCGTCCGTTCCCAGCAGATGGACGTGGGCAAGACCCGTACTTTCTACGCCGCTGAGGCCGGTGCCGAGTCGGCGATGGCTCAGCTCGCCCTGGCTCTCAAGGACGCCGTCCTGGAGGACGCAGAGCTCAGCTCGATCTCCCCTCCGAATATCGAAGTCTTCAACTTCCACAGCTTCACGGTCGCGAAGATCGGAGGCGTCGAACCGGAGACGATCACGGACGGTCCGTTCACGGGTCTATAACTCGCGCACGCAGGTGGTTGAAATCACCTCCAGGGCTGGGCTGTGCGACCTATTAGGCCGTCACCCGCGCGGCCCGCCGCGCCCTGGCGCGAGGCCAGAAGACGGGGGGGAACACGGTCGCGAAGTAGTAGTCCTCGACTCAGCGCCCTCCCGGTCCGGCCCCGTCGGAGATCGTCAACGGAGTCCGCCGAGCCTCCTCTAAGGTCTCCAACACCTGGCGCCACTCGAACTTGTTGCCGATCCCCTTCACGTAGTAGTCCATCCACGCCATCTCGCTCACGGCCTTCACGAGGCGGTTGCGTGGATCCGGAATGCCGTGGCTCCTCCCCGGATACATGAACAACTCGGTCGGCACATCGAGCTTCTTCAGTGCCATGTGCAGCTCGACCGACTGCGGGCTCGGAACGCGCGGATCACCCTCCACGACGTGAATCATCGTCGGGGTGTTGGCGTTCGCGATGTACTTGAGTGGGGACTGGTCCCAATACGGCTCGAAGTTCTCGTAGAGAAAGTCGTCACCGATGTAGAACTGACGGTTCCTCTGCACGTCGCTTTGCGCGTACATGGAGATCCAGTTCATGGTCCCTGCACCCGAGCTGATCGCTTTGAAGCGGTCGGTATGCGTGAGAATCCAGTTGGACCAGTGCCCCCCCGCGCTCCAGCCCAACGCACCCATGCGGTCCGGATCGACGATGCCCTCGTCTACCAGGTAGTCCACGCCGGTCATGATATCGTCGAAACCGAGCGTGAAGTAGTCGCCGACAATGTCGGTGCGGTGCGCGTTGCCGTAGTTGACGGAGCCTCGGTAGTTCGGCTTGAGCACGGCGTATCCCGCGCCCGCATATACCTGGGCACTATAGCCCCCGTTGAAGCGGAGGACGTCGGCGCCAGCGGGCCCGCCGTGGATGGCCACGATGAGCGGATAGCGCTGCCCCTCCCGGTAGCCGACCGGCTTGACCAGGACACCACCGACCAGCTTGCCGTCCGTCGACCGCCAGTTGATCTCGACTTCCTCACCCAGTGCCAGCCCTCGCACCTGGGGGTTGGCATCCGCAAGCTGAATCCATTCGGAACGGTCGGAGACATCGCTGGCGTCCGGCACGGTGAATACGGTGGGCGGCGTCCGGGGATCGGAGTAGCCGATCAGGATCGCGCCGGAATCATCGTCACGGCTCACACTGAGCGCCGCCCGCTCGTCGGTGATCTGTGTCACGTCGCCACTCTGCACGTCGAGTGCGTGCAGTTGGGTCGTGACGCGAACACCCGCGTTGAAGTAGATGGTGTTGCCGTCCCGGGACCAAAATCCCATCCTGATGCTCCCGTCGAACGACTCGCCGATCTTCCTGAAGGCACCGCCGCGGTCGCTCACCTCGCGGACGTACACCCGGGTTTCCGTCATGGTGTACCGAGTCATGTCGTCGGCGGCCGTGAAGGCGATCCAGCGCCCGTCGGGCGAAATGCTCGCACCGCTCTCGCTCACCTCGTAATTCTCCGTGAGGCGTTCGATGTGTCCGCTGGCCGTCTCGAGAAGGAACTGATCCTGATAAAGACGCTGCGCTGTGATATTGCGCTCGTATCTCTCGGTGGAACCCCCGGTGAACGTGATCCAACGTCCGTCGTCGGAAATGTCGAAGCCGGTCACACTGAGGCTTGCGTCGTCCGTGAGTTGACGCGTGGAGCGGGGATCGAGGTCCAACTGCCACAGGTTGGAGAACGGCGTCACCATGTTTTTGATATCCACCGTGAACCCGTTCGCCCGGCGACGCACGTCGTCCTCATCTCTCGAGTCCGGCTTGATGAAGTAGATGCTTCGGCCATCCGGGGCCCACTTCCACTGGTCGATGCCAGCGCTCACCTCCGTAAGCTGCTCGGCGTCCGCCGTGAGTATCCCGTCGATCGGAAGCCGGAAAAGCTGCTCCTGGCCCGACACGCCGCTCCGGTACACGAGCCATAGCCCGTCTCGGCTGAAGGCGAAGTCAGAAACGCCCTCTTCGGCATCGGTGAGTCGCCTCGCCTCGCCGCCATCGGGACGCATGTAGTACAGCTGGTCCTCGTCACGCCCCTCCGATCCGCCGCTCTGATTCGACGTGGCTCGGTTCTCGGAACGACCGCCTGACGCGTCCCGATTCGACGCAAAGACGAAGAAGCTGCCGTCTCGGGACCACGTGGGTGACGTCTCGTTCTTGTCGTCCGTGTACGTCATCTGCCGGCTCGACGAGAGGCCGGCCGCCATCGACACGAGGTGGATGTCCGACTGCGACTCCGCCGCCTGCCAGTCCGGCGTCGAGACGGTATACAGCATCCATCGGCCATCCGGACTGGGGGTCCAGAAACCGGGCCGCGCGAACTCCTGCGCATCCAGAAACGTCATCGGACGCGTGCCGCTCTGTGTGGTCTGAGCCGCCACCTCTGCCAGGCCCGTCACTCCGATGAGAAGGGCTACGACCATGGATGCGGTGGTGGAGTGGGTTGGAGACGTCAGAGTACGCATTTTTCTTCCTCGCAAGACGTGTAAGACGGTTCAGCCCAAGTGCCCCGAAGTCCTGCGGGGGTTTCCCCTTGGCCCACTAATATATAGGCCCTTCGTGTCGAGATCGCACGTCTACGCATGGCTCAGCTACCGTCCCGAGACCACCCGCGCCTCTACGAGCGCAGCCACCGCACCCAGTGTCGTTTGGGCCGCGTTGAAGCCGAGCCGGAAGTCGGCATCCGAGAAGCTCGCGTAGAGATCGGTCAGCTGGTGCCAATGGGGATTCGCTCGGTTGCCCGTTTCATAAAGACGGCGGTTCTCGCGGAGGCTGACGGCAGCTACCAGATCCTGGAACGGGCCGGAATCCGTGTTGCTCATCGCGTTGCTCAGTGCTGCCGGATAGTCGGTGGCGAACTTACGGTTCGCGTTGAGAAGCTTGAGCGCCAGCGCCGCGGACTCGTCCGCCCTCTCCGAGTCGAGCTGGAACTCGATGTCGACGTCCGCGTCCAAGGCCTGATTCCACGTGACGGGATTGCCGTGATCCCACAGCATCATGTCGTGCTGGATCATTCCGAGCCAGGTCGGCTCCGGATAGCGATTCGAGCCCGCCGGATCCTGGATCCCCTGGAGCGAAGCACGCTGTTCGATATAGGCTCTGGCCCCGTTTGTTCCCGTCTCTTCGTTATTCCAAAGGGCGAAGCGAACGGAGCGTGTCGTTTGAACATCCGCCAGCACCCGTGCGATTTCCATTACGAGCGCGGTGCCCGAGGCGTCATCGTTCGCCGCTTCGCCGCCGCCCCGCCCATCCATGTGCCCCCCGAGGATGTACATCTCTCCCGGAACGGTGCTGCCGATCTTGGTGGCGTACACCTCCTCCCGTGGCTCCGAGACGGTCCCACCGCGGGGCGTAAACTGGTAGTAGATCCGCTCGGTCTCGTATCCCCAACTCTGGAGCTGGGCCTCAATCCAGTCGATCGAGGCCGCGTTCCGTGGTGTCCCTTGCTCACGGTCGCCGAACTCGGTCAGCCCCTTGATCAGGGCCTTATAGCTCTCGAAGTCGAGTAGATCGACGACCTCCTTCACCACGTTGTCGGCCGCCGTCAGCTCCATATTGCCGAGAACTCTACCCGTGTTGCGGTCGTCGGGGCGCTCGGCTCCAGTCGCACGCTGGGCGTTCACGGACTCTGGGACCGTGATCGACATCGCTCCGACGAGGGAAGCCATGAGGAACAGTCGCCCGACATGGGCGAGCGCGGCACTGGCAAAGTTCTGCATGTTGGGGCCTCCCGATTTGAAGCACGGAAAAAGGGGCGCACCATCCCCCGATCTTTCCAGCATCCTTGGCGCCGCTGGCTTCCCGCGCAAGACGACCCCGTCCACCACAATATGAACGTGACCCGCACACTTCGAGCCGAAGGTAGTCAAAGCAACGCGGTCGTGAGCAACTCCTGATTGTACCCGATTAGGAGGCGGGATCCGGTCTTGATCGCGGGAGCCCGCAGCTTGCCGGATCGACCGAGAAGCAGCGCCAGCAGTTCGGTGTCCGTTTGCTCCTCCGCCTCCAGATCGTAACGGAGCACCTTCTTCCCGTTCGCCACGTAGAGTTGTGTGACACCACCTAGCACCGAGAGCGCGGCCTCACCCACCACGGGCTCCTTCGTGGCATTCTGCACGATGCCGTCTCGGATCTGGTTCTGCGCAAGAAACTCCTGCGTTCGTTTGCAACTCTGTCAGCCAGGGCGATGATAGCGCCAAGCTAGTCTTCGTGTCATGAATCCAATGAGGTGAGGTGGCGTATTTGCCCGAAGGAGGACAGTATCTCCTATCGGTCCACGTGGCTACGATGCGGAACCCCAGGGTGGGCAAAGGTGTCCGTGACGCCGGCGCCGTATCCGATAGGCGCTCACCAGGGACTCAAGTCGTGCATAGGAGATTGAAGATGGCCCGCTTTCCCATGGCACTCGGTGCCGTTGCTCTTGTCCTGTCCGCCGCAACCCCGGTTCACGGCCAATCGCCGGTTTACCGGTCCGCCCTTCATGACTTCCAGCTCGTCCCGGTGGCGGATGGGCTCGTGACTCCGTGGTCCATGGCCTTCCTGCCTGACGGTGACATGCTGATCACGGAGCGGCCCGGCCGACTCCGCATCGTGCGTGACGGACACCTCCTGGACGACCCGGTAGAAGGTGTTCCCCCGGTCCTGGCTCAAGGGCAGGGCGGACTCTTCGACGTGCTTCCTCATCCGGATTTCGAGTCGAACCGCCTTCTGTATCTCAGCTTTTCCAAGCCTATCGGCGACGGTTCGGAAGCGACCACGGCCGTCGTGCGCGGACGCTTCGAGAACGATCGGCTCACGAATGTAGAGGAGATCTTCGCGGCGGAGTCCCGCGGCGGCGGACACTACGGCGGACGCATCGTCTTCGATCATGACGGTTACCTCTTCATCACGGTCGGGGACCGGCAAGCACCCTCCACCGGTGACCTAGAGGCACACCCTGCACAGGATCGCGAGAATAACCACGGCACCATCAATCGGATACACGACGATGGTCGCGTGCCGTTCGACAATCCGTTCGTGGGAAATGCCGATTTTCGTCCGGAAATCTGGAGCTTCGGGCACCGCAACCCGCAGGGCCTGGCGGTCCATCCCGTGACGGGAGAACTCTGGTCCATCGAACACGGGCCCCAGGGAGGAGACGAGTTGAATCGCATCCAGCCGGGCCTGAACTACGGGTGGCCCGTGGTCGGACACGGTGTGAATTACGGTAGTGGTACCGCGATCCACGAGGGGACTCAACGGGACGAAATGGAGTCGCCGACCCACTTCTGGATACCGTCGATCGCGCCGTCGGGCCTTATGGTCTACGATGGGGATCGCTTCCCGGGGTGGCGCGGAAGCACGTTTGTGGGCGGCATGGCAGGTCAGCAGCTCGCGCGCGTGACGCTCGGCGGCCCGCTCAGATCGAGCGAGGAGACGCTCCTCTACGGTCTAGGCCGAGTGCGGGACGTCCGACAGAGTCCAGATGGCTATATCTACGTTGCTATCGAAGACCGCGGAGGGGCGCCGACCGCAGTGTATCGGCTGGAGCCGGCCGGAGCCAGATAGCCGGCTGAAGAAAAGACGCCGGCGGCGGAGATGACCGCCGCCGGAACGTCCCCTCCGTCCAAGAGGTCAGCTTCCGGCCCGACGGATCGCCTAGTCCCTGTATTGCTCGCTCGCGAAGATCGCGACTTCGACCCGACGGTTGTCCCCCTGGCCCGCTTTTGTCTCGTTGGAGGCCACGGGCTCGGACTCGCCCAGACCCTGCGTACGGACCTGCCCCGAGGACATCCCACGACCTAGGAGAAAGTCGGCGGCAGCCTGCGCACGACGCTCGGACAGCGACCGATTGTACGCTTCGCGACCGACCGAATCGGTGTGACCCGCCACCAGCAACTGGTAGTCGCCGCTATCGTCGGCGAGAACCCGCGCCAGGTCCCCGAGATTGGCACGTGCCTCAGGCTTCAGCGAGGACGAGTCGAAACCGAAGAGGATCCCAGAGTCAAACGCCACCAAGATTCCCTCTCCGACACGTTCAATGGTGGCGCTATCCAGTTCCCCGGCCAAAACGTCCGCACGGTCGTCCATGCAGCTCCCGATGATCGCGCCGGCCGCACCGCCCAGTGCGGCGCCGATGATTACCCCCTTGGCCGTCGAACCGGCGGCATTCCCGATGACCGCCCCTACGGCGCCTCCCGCACCTGCACCGATCAGCGCACCGCGCTGCGCTGTGTAGTGCTCAAGCTGGAGCATCCCATGCTTCCCAAAGAGATCACTGCCGCGAGAGTCAGAGAGCCCACAGTTCGCACCGCGTTTCGATCGATCATGAAGCACCACCCAGTTTATTTAATGTCAGACGGAGCACACCGTACCTTGTTCCAATCTACCCCCGCCCCCACCAAAGTGGAGCAATTTTAATGCCGTGGTTGGCAGCCGGTCGACGCTTCCATCATCCGCCTCTATATTCTCGATTCCCATCCCTGAGACACCCACCCCGACCCTCCACTGGACAGGACCGACTTGAGGAAAATTCTGGTGACCGGAGCCGGAGGACAGATCGGCTCCGAGTTAGTGCCGGCACTGCGCGACATCTACGGTGAAGACCAGGTTCTCGCGACCGACATCCGTGCGCCCAAGGGTGTCACGGCCGAGTCGGGTCCGTTCGAGGTTCTGGACGCCACCGACGAGCACGCCGTCGGGCACGCCGCTATCCGCCACCAAGCGGATACGATCTTCCACCTGGCTGCCATCCTGTCGGCGATCGGCGAGAAGGACCCGAGGCTGGCCTACAAGGTCAACATGGGCACGCTACACTCGGTCCTCGAGGTGGCCCGGCAGCAGCATTGTGCGGTCTTCACGCCCAGCTCTATCGGGGTCTTCGGTCCCACGACCCCCAAGGACCCGACGCCCCAAGACACCGTGATGAGGCCCACCACCATATATGGTGTAACCAAGGTGGCCTCGGAACTCCTGTGCGACTACTACTTCCTCAAGTACGGTGTCGATACTCGCGGCGTCCGTTACCCCGGGCTCATTTCCCACGGCGCCCCTCCAGGTGGTGGCACGACCGATTGGGCCGTGGACATCTTCTTTCAGGCCGTCGAGCATGGGGCATATACCTGCTTCCTGGCGGCCGACACACAGCTCGACATGATGTACATGCCGGACGCCATACGAGCCGCGATCGAGATCATGGAGATCGATCACGGGCGGCTACACCATCGGAACGCCTTCAATGTCACGTCCATGCAGCTCGACCCAGCCACGCTGGCGGCGGAAATCCGCAAACACATCCCTGATTTCGAGATCTCCTACGACGTCGATCCTGTGAGGGAGACCATCGCACAATCCTGGCCACGGAGGGTCGACGACAAGGCGGCCCGGGAGGAATGGGGGTGGACGCCCGAATACGATATCGTCAGCATGACGGCCGACATGATCGCGGCGATCTCAGCTCGCCGTACCTCGGGGCCGGAATGACCGAAAACCCAGGAGACTCCATAGGATGCCTTTCGACCGTCTAGCTAAAGCACTCGACGCACACGTCTCTACTCTCCACCAGCAGGGCACCGCCAAGGGGAAAGAGACGGTGGTCACCGGCGTTCGTCGACCTACGGGAGACCGAGGCCCACGTGTGCTGCTCGAAGGAGAGGGGGGGAAGGAGTTCATCCGCATGAACTCCAACTCGTACCTGGGCCTGGGTCTGCATTCCGAGGTCATTGAGGCCGAAGAGGCCGGTTCCGCCGCATTCGGAGCGGGTCCAGGGGCGGTCCGCTTCATCAGCGGGTCGTACTCGGTTCACGTCGACCTGGAACGCGAGCTCGCGGCCTTCCACGGCCGAGAGGCAGCCATGGTCTTCTCGTCGGCCTATGCGACCATCGTCTCGGTCCTCACGGCTCTGACGACCGCGGAGACGGTTCTCGTGAGTGATGAGCTGAATCACAACTGCATCATAAACGCCATGCGCATGTCCCGCCCAGGAGGAAAGGTCGTGTACCCCCACCTCGACATTCCGGCCCTGGATCGCGCGCTTACGGAGTGGATCGGCAAGGCGAAGCGGGCGCTGATCGTGACAGACGGCATCTTCAGCATGCGGGGTGACCACGCGCCCGTGGCCGAGATCATGGAAGTAGCCCGGCGTCACGACCACGCTTACGAAGAGAACGTGGTCGTACTGGTCGACGACTCCCACGGCATCGGTGCGTTCGGGGAGACGGGGCGTGGAGCCGAGGAGTATACGCACTCAACGCCGGTCGACGTCCTGGTGGGGACGCTCGGCAAAGCCTTCGGTGTGAACGGTGGCTACGTGACGTCATCCAGAGCCGTCGTCGATTTTCTGCGTGAGAGTTCGCCGATGTATATCTACTCCAACCCCATCACGGCAGGTGAAGCAGCAGCGGCGAGGAGGTCGGTTCAGATCGTTGATAGTGAAGAGGGTCGTACCCTCCTCGAGACGCTTCGGGCGCTTACGCACCGCTTCGAGGAAGGACTCGGCCGGATCGGCATCGAGACCATTCCCGGGGAGCACCCTGTGGTTCCGCTCATGATTAGAGACACGCGTCGTACGAGGCTTCTGACCGACTATCTATACCAAAACGGCGTACTGGTCACCGGGCTGACGTACCCCGTGGTGCCCAAAGGAGACGAGGAGATCCGAGCGCAG
>CAUZAE010000118.1:0-9197 GCA_963577685.1 Gemmatimonadales bacterium UBA6960
CAAGAAGCTGGTTTGCGCCTCGTGGGCATCTCCGTCGACTCCGAGGGGTCCCTGGACGCGGTGGAATACTTCCTCGAAGAAAATGGCGTCACGTACGATATCCTACTCGATCCGGATATGGTTTCCACCGACGTTTTCGCAGCCATTGGACTACCGGCGACCTTTCTCATCGACCAGGAGGGGATCATTCGCTTCAAGAAGCTCGGCCCCATTCTGGAAGGTGACCCCGACTTCTTGGAGGCCCTGGAGCATGCGCTGGACTGAGTGGTTGGCCCAGTGACGGTCGATGCCATGCGCCCGTCATTGGAATCGGTCGAGACCCCGGCCGGTGTGGTCGACCTTTCCAAGGCGAGGGCCAACGCGGAACGAGTCGTTGCCTACTGCCGGGACCATGGCCTTACCTGGCGCCCACATGTCAAGACGCACAAGTGCACGTCTCTCGCCCGCATTCAGCTCGAGGCCGGCGCTAAGGGTCTGACGGTGGCGACACCCAGGGAGGCGGAGGTCATGGCCTCAGTCTGCGACGATCTCCTGGTGGCCTATCCTCTCATTGGTGACGCGAAGCTGGACCGCATCATGGCGTTGCCGGGACGGGTTCGCCTGACGGTGGGCCTTGACTCCGAGGCGACGCTGAGGGCGACTGCGGCAGCGGCCGAGAGGGCCGGCCGGACCGTGAAGGTAGTAGTGGAAGTCGATTTGGGGATGCGTCGTGTGGGCCTCGCGACCCCGCAAGAGGTGGTGCGTCTCGCGGGGCTGGTCCGCGAACTCGGGGGTGTGTCGTACGCCGGGGTGATGTTCTACCCTGGGCACATTCGAGAGCCCCAGCAGGAGCAGTCGGACGGACTGCGGATCTTGGCCCGCGACCTCGCGGGCGTCTTGGAGGCACTCTCACAGGCGGGGCTTTCCCCTGATGTGGTGAGTGGGGGGTCGACCCCTACTCTTTGGAGGAGTCACGAGATTCCTAGCCTCACCGAGATCCGGGCGGGAACGTGCATCTTCTACGACCGAGAGGACCTCGCGCTCGGCGTTGCCGGCTTGGAGAACATGGCGTACACCGTCCTCGCCACCGTCGTGAGCACGTCGGTTGCGGGCCAGGCCGTGATCGACGCCGGATCCAAGGCTTTGTCCAAGGAAGGGCGGGGTACGGACGACGGGTTCGGCGTGCTTCTCGGCCATCCAGAGGTCATTTTGAAGGGGGTTTCCGAGGAGCATGGTGTGCTCGACATCACGAGTACCGACTGGCGCCCCCAGGTGGGTGACAGAGTGCACGTTCTGCCGAATCACGTGTGCGTGTCGGTGAATCTCCAAGAACGCCTTCTGGTGTTGTCGGGCGGAGGTGTCGAAGAGTGGCCGTTGGAGGCGCGGGGGCGGGGGCCGTTCGTGACGGTCGAGTTGCAGGCCACTTGAAACCACTCGGGGCCAATCGGATCGCCGAGCTGCTGGAGCGGGCTCAGGACGTTCATGTGCTGGTCGTCGGGGATCTCATGCTCGACCGCTATATCTCGGGGCGGGTGGGACGTATCTCCCCCGAAGCGCCCGTCCCCGTGGTCCGCGTGGAAAAGGATTGGTCCGGGCTGGGAGGCGCGGCTAACGTAGCGGCCAATGTCGTCGCCCTAGGTGCCCGCTGTTCCGTCGTGGGTTGCGTGGGGGATGATGCGGCGGGCCGAGAGCTGAGCGACGCCCTTCGTGGCATGGACATGGACATCGACATCGAGGGCGTGCTCCAGGTCGAGGGGTACCCGACGACGGTCAAGACGCGCGTCATGGCGCTTCGCCAGCAGATCGTTCGCGTCGATCGTGAGGATGCGGGTGACTTCGATGGTGAGGTTGGGGATCAGCTTCTCGAGGCCGTGCGCCGGAGGATAGCGGGCTGTGGGGCGGTGGCGGTGGAGGACTACAACAAGGGTGTCCTGGTTCCACAGGTAGCGGCGGGCGTCCTGGAGATCGCCGAAGAGGCGGGGGTTCCTACCATCGTCGATCCCAAGCGCCGGCGGTTCTCTCAGTACGAGGGAGTCACGGTCTTAAAGCCCAACGCCAAAGAGCTCGAGGACGCCCTCGGCGAGCCGCTTCAACCCCAATCTCGAGCTTGGATGGAAGCCGTGCGTGCGGGACTCAAGTGCCACCACCTTCTATTGACGCTCGGAGAAGAGGGCATGGCCTTGCAGTCGGAGGGCGAGGAGCCGCTTCTCGTGCCGACGTGGGCACGTTCGGTCTACGATGTCTCTGGGGCAGGGGATACCGTTACGGCCGTGCTTGCGATCGGTCTCGCGGCGGGGGGGACGGTTGCAGAGTCGGCCGTCTTGGCCAATCACGCGGCTGCCCTGGTGGTTGGCAAAGCAGGCGTCGCTACGGTGACTCCCGAAGAGATCCTGCATCACGCTGAGCGAGGCGACCCGTAAGCCCTTTAGGATAGTCATAATATTATGTGGTATAACTAATTGAGGAGCATTACCGTATGAATGACTTTAAGTTCGTTGAGACGACCGAAGCCCCGGGGGCCATCGGCCCCTATTCGCAAGCCGTCGTGACCGATGGGTGGGTGTTCGCATCGGGACAGATCCCGATAGATCCGGCCACCGGAGAGCTGATCGAGGGAGATATATCGGCGCAGACGCACCAGGTGATGAAGAATCTCGCCGCGGTATTGAGGGCGGCCGGGACGTCCCTGGGGTCCGTCGTGAAGACGACCGTCTATCTCTCCGACATGGCGAGCTTTACCGAGATGAACGCAGTATATTCCGAGCACTTCGGAGATCACCGCCCCGCGCGCGCCACCGTACAAGCGGGAGGCTTACCGAAGGCCGTCGACGTGGAGATCGATGTGATCGCCAAGGTGGACTCCTGAACGTTTCCACCATGGTCGCGGCCGGACGACTTGCAGCTACGCGCCAGCACGCTCGGAGGACGCTCCTTTACCACCCGTGCGATCGACACCACTCTGGGGGAAGCTGTAGAGCTCCTGATTTCGGCGAGCTTCGCACCGTAAGCGTCTATCGATGACGGCGATGTCAACTGACCTGTGAGACTCCGAGTCTCGCGAGGGGGCGGACGGAGTCTGGTGGCTCCACTGGTCTTCAAAACCAGCTCGCCCGGTTAAAACCCGGGTTGGTGGGTTCGATTCCCACACGCTCCCGCCATATGTGAAGTTGCCTGCGCGGCAACGACCTTGGGGCTCCGGCGGTTCGATGTGAACCGGGCCGGGGCCCTCCTGCCCCACCGACGTCACCCGCGGACCCGTCGATGGGGCGAAGGGCGCCCGCGAGCTGGATCGGATCCTACCGTCGGATTTCCATATGGCGTCCCAAGTACGCGACCGGATCGATATCATCGAGCCGTGTGGTAACACGCGCTCCCGCCTCGAGGACAGTTACCTCGACGTCGACGCGTCCGACCCCGACGGGGATGCCGAAATGAACCGGCTTGGCGCTCTGGGACGCGTAGCCTCCGCCGGTCTCCACGATGCGGGTTCCGATGAGACGCTCGGTCCCCGCGACCCAAAGGCGGACCTCTGAGCCTGCTCGCGTCCAATGCCCCTGTGGATCCAGCACGACGATCTGGAGGGAACGGGACCGGGTCGCATCGGGCAGGAGGTTCCGGTAGAGAGGGTGTGTCCCTTCCGTCGGATCGTTATTGGCGAGCGCCAGATCGAGGTCGCCGTCCTGATCGAAGTCGGCCCAACTCACGCCGTGACTCGCACCACGTTCGAGCATCAACGCCGGCGTGACCGTCTCGAAGCGACCCCCGCCGAGGTTCCGATATAGATAATCTGGCTCCTCCGGTACGGGGGATAGGAACATGACGACGTATAGGTCGAGCCAACCGTCGTGGTCGACGTCACCCCACGCGGCAGACACAGAGTGATGATCACCCTCCAGCCCTGTGTCCGAAGATCGCATCACGAAACCCAACTCAGGCGCCTGATTTTCCCAGATCAAATCGGGCCCGTAAGAGGCCACGAAGATGTCGAGATCCCCGTCGTTGTCGAAGTCCGCCAGGGCGGTCCCCACGCTGCCTCGGGTCTCGGATCGTCCCGGCTGATGCATACCCAGGCGCGGTGCTATGTCTTGGAAGTCCCCGTTGCCCAGGTTCTCGAAAAATCCGTCGTTGTCCCCGCTCTGGTTGGCAATGAAAACGTCCAGATCGCCATCCGAATCGGCATCGAACCACGCCGCTCCCACGGTGCGACGCGGGTCACCGATCCCCGAGCTCTCCGTAACATCGAGGAAGGAGCCCCCGTCGTTTCGGTATAGGCGGTTGGCCTGATCCCTCAGCGCCACGAACAGGTCCAAGTCTCCGTCGCCGTCGAAGTCGACGAAGGCCGGTTGGCGTGTGACGCCAACGACGTCCACTCCAACCTCGGCGCTGACGTCAACGAATCGGGCTCCGCCGTCCTCGTTCCGGTACAAGCGATCCCGCACCGAGGTTCGGGGTCGCTCGGTGAATCCGACGTACAGATCCAGGTCACCGTCCCCGTCGAAATCACCCCAGGCGGCGGCTCGTGCTTCCGCCGTCGGAGTGGGCTGGGCAGCCAGGCCCACCGCGCCAGCGACGTCGACGAGTACACCCGCGTCATTACGATAGAGGCGGTTCTCGCGTCCGCGGAACCCGACGAACAGGTCGAGGTCGCCATCGCCGTCGTAGTCGGCCCAGGCATTGGGCTGAGCCCCCAACACCGAGAAGAGCTCTGCCTGAGGACGATCGAAACCAGGGAGGCCGGATGTGGCTAGGTCACTGACGTTGGCTCGGTCCTCGGTGCCGGTGGAGCACGCCAAGAGCGCTGCGCAGACGGCCATGGCTGGCCAGGCAGAACGGCGGTCAAGCAAAAAAGACGATGGGCGATAGGGGTCTTGAAGCACGCCAGCCTCCAACACAGTGGTCAACGGCCGCGTTGCGCTAGGCCGCTAGCGTCAATGTACGTACAAACGTCAACCTGGCACGAGGGCGCAGAGGACGGGCGATTCCGCACGAATAGGAACCGGTCTCACTACGCGTGGTATCCACCGACAGAAGCCTCAGATGGTATGTGCCCTCCAGCATTTCATAAATGCAGATAAGTCGGTTGGTCTTTTCCCTTTCGCTCGCTCTTGCAGTGCCGATGTCGGTGTCGACGCAGGAGACGATTCCTGGCCTGAGCGAGCAAAGCGTGGAGCCTTCTGACTCGTCGGACCCGAGGGCGCGCCCCTCGCCCGGAGGCGCATTTTTGCGCTCCCTGGCCATTCCGGGCTGGGGCCAGGCGGCTTCGGGGTCACCTAATCGTGGCGCCTTCTACTTCACGCTCGAATCCGCCTCGATTTGGATGATTCTCAAGACGTCGAAGAAGTTGGGCAGTGCACGGAACGTCGTAGCCCTGAGGGAGCTAGAGGCAGAGCTTCGCCTAATGAGTGAGGGAGTCGATCCGAGCGACATCCCCGCCCAGGTGGACTCCGACCCCGCGGTCCTGAACGCTCGTCGTCTCGAGGGGAGCCGTGCGCAGCAGAGGGAGGACTGGTTTGCGGTTGCTCTGTTCTTCTTGTTTCTCGGTGGCGCGGACGCGTTCGTGGCGGCGCACCTCGCTGATTTTCCGGAACCCTTGGAAGTCCAGATGCGAGCGCTTCCGGACATGGGCGTCGAAGTCGGCTTCAGCCTCTCCTTCGACCCGTTCCGCCCGTAGTTACGCCGTCAGCCCTCCCAGGTGTGGAGCGCCGGGGGATTGCCCTCCTGGAGCACGAGGTAGCTGCGGTGATGGAGCCAGTCGCCCGCGTTCACGTAGTAGCGACCGGGTTCTACCTCTTCCAGAAGGGGAATATGGGTGTGGCCGCAAACGACCAGGTCGAGCGAGGGGTCTCGTTGAAGCTCCGCGAGCGCCCATGTCCGCACGGCCTTCGACCGCCCCCTTTCCGCGTCGGACGGTCCGCCCTCCCGATACTCGGTGCGTGAGACCCGTGCTCCCAAGGCCGTTCCAAAGTCGGGGTGCAGCCGACCGAACAACCACCGGGTCAGCCGACCTCGGACCACGGCGCGAAGGATCCGGTACCCCAGGTCGCCTCTCCCCAGCCCGTCCCCGTGCGCGAGAAACGTGCGGAAGCCCTGAAGCTCAGCCACGACCGGATCTTGCATGAACGTGACGCCGATCTCCTCGGTCAGAAACGAACCGCCCCACCAGTCGTGGTTCCCGCCCATCATCGACACCGGGACGCCTCGGTCGACGAGGCCGGCGAGCGCGCCGAGAACGCGCGTGTGTCCGCGGGGGACTACCGAGCGGTATTCGAACCAAAAATCGAAGACGTCCCCGTTGAGGATCAGCGCCGAAGCACACTCGGCCGTGTGGGCGAGCCAGCGCAAGAAAGCCTGCTCCGTCTCGGGGGGTGCCACACCGAGATGAATATCGCTGGCGACATAGATGGGCTTCTCAGACATGGGGACCACAAGGTAAACTGGGTGTATTACCGCGGGAAGTACGATAGGTGCGGGGTCGGCGCGCGGTCGGACGGGATCTGATACTCACGTGGCCCACGAGTGAGGCCAACCAAATCGTGACAGGAAAATTGTGTTCAGCCGCCGTGATTCCGGTCGTGTTGACCACCCTGGCGTGCGCGGGAGGATCCCTGGGATCTCCTATCCCTGCCGTGGATGTGGATCAGGTTGTGTCTCGTATCGAGAGGGCGAATCCGTTTCCGACCCCGACCCGCGTCGTGTTCGAGTGGAGCATCCGGGAGCCCAATCTGCGTCTCGACGGACTGGGTGTCGCGCGCCTCGAGCCGCCGGCGAGAGCCCGCCTCGACCTCTTTCTCGGGAACGGAGAGTCGGTGCTGGTCGCCGCTCTCGTCAATGACGAGCTCCGCGTTCCCGAGGGCACGTCGCTCCAGGTGGTGCCCTCTCCACCGTTGCTATGGGCTTCGTTGGGTGTATTCCGTCCCGGTCGGGGAGTCGTGCTCCTTGGAGCGGAGCAAATGGACGACGACAGGTTACGGTTGCGTTACCGCCTGCCGGATGGCGACGAGCTACACTACGAGATGGAGGGCGGGCGCTTGACCGGAGTGGAGCTTCGCGACGATGGAAGCGCCATGCATCGGGTGGCCCTCGACCGGGCGGGCCAGGAGGAGTTGCCCAGTGAGGCCAACTACCGCAATCTAGCGTCGTTCCGAGAACTCAAAATCACCGTGGGAGCCGTCGAGAGGGTGGATGCTTATCCTTTGGATATTTGGTACCCGTAAAGTGTTTTTGAGATGGCACCCCGGGGTCGCGCTGATTCTGGCCCTCGCGGTCGTCGGGTCAGGCTGTAACTACAGCTTCCGTTCGGGGAGCTTTCCCGATCACATCCGAAGCGTAGCGATCCTTCCGTTCGAGAACGACACGAACAACTTCGAGCTCACTCAGGAGATCCATCAAGAGCTCCTCAGGGAACTCCCGCGCGCGCTGGGCGTGACCAACGCCGGAGAAGACGTGGCCGACGCCCTCGTCCAGGGGCGCATCGTACGTTACGACCTCACGACTCCGCTGTTCCGTCCGGGCGCACAGGTGGATCGAGTGGACGTCCTCCAACGGCAGGTGAGCATCCGCGTCGAGGTCGAGCTCATCGATCTGGTGGAGAACGTCGTCGTGTGGGACGATCTGAGCCTCAGCACCCAAGGCCAGTACCTGGAAGATGACAGCGAAGAGGTCGGGCGAATCGAGGCGATCAAGCTCCTTGTTCAGCGGATCGTAGACGGAGCCCAGTCGAACTGGTAGTTTGCCTCCCACTCGTGAAGAGGAGAAACGCCCAGATCAGCCGCTACCGCACAGTAATCAGCGTTAGCATGCACACCCAAGTACCTCAGCACGGGCAGACGATCGGCAGGACATCGTAGATCACACGGTCGGTCTACTCCGCCGGCTTTCGAGACGGGCCGCAGGCAGCCGGAGAGAGCGGCAGCCGGCCCCCGTTGCCGCCGGGAATGGGTGAGAGTATGCTGGACGGTCCACCCCGCCATCGGCTCGCTGACACCCCGGAGCGCATTTGAACCTCGTCCTGGTGATCCTCGGCCTAGTGGCACTCTGGCAGGGTACCGACTTCGCTCTGGAGGGCGCTCTCCGGATCAGCTCGCGCTTCGGCGTCTCCCGAGGGTTCGTGGGCCTGACGGTCTTGGCCATCGGGACCGGACTTCCCGAGCTCGTTGTGGGTGTCGTCGGAGGCATGGAGCAGCTGGCCGGCGTCGAGGCATCCGGGGTCGTCGTGGGCAACATGACCGGCAGTGTCGTTACTCAAGGTGCCGTGGTGCTGGGCGTGTCGGGTCTCTTAAGCCATCTGCGCCTTGCTCCCCGGATGATCAGACGGGACGGGATCATCCTGCTGCTGGCCATCGGTCTGTTCGCGTTGGTCGGTAGTGACGGTCGCATCGTCCGATCCGAAGGGGCGGTCCTGATCGTTGGATACGCCATCTACCTGGTAGCCCTCTTCCAGGCTGAGCGAAGCGGAAAGGACGCCCCGAAGCCCACGGAGGGGCGGGCCATCGTCGACCTCCTGACCGTGACGCTCGGCCTCGCCACCGTGGTCGTCGCCGCCCATGTCGTGATCGTCAACGCTATCTCCATCGCCGACGATTGGAACGTCAGTCAGACCGTGGTTGGCATCTTTCTCGTAGGGGCCGGTACCAGCCTTCCCGAGCTGGCCCTCTCGGTTCGCGCCGCTGCCAAGGGGCAGTCCAGCATGTCCGTTGGGAACGTGATCGGAAGCAACACCTTCGATCTGATGGTTCCCGTGGGGGCGAGCTCCGCGATTTTCCCACTCACGGTGAGCCGGGACGTGATGATCATCGACATTCCCGTCATGGCGATTGTCACCGTAACCGCGCTAGTCTTCTTCATCCGCAAGAAGGGCCTCCAGAAGGGTGAGGCGCTGACACTTCTTGTCATGTACGGGGCCTACCTGATCCTCCGCGTCTTCATCATCTAGCCGGGGCGGGCCGCCCGCGGAGCATCCCCCGCCATGAACCGATACCCCCCGGCGGGACCCTAACGGAATCCCCTAGCTCAAGGGAGCCTCGAACCAACCGAAAAACGCGTACATCATCACGCTGGCGACCACCAGCGTCAGAAGCATAGCTGGGGTGCCCTTCCTGAACCACAGGCCCGGCGTGATCGCCAAGCTCGGGTCATTTTCCTGTCGTGCCAAGCGCTCCGAGATCGTGACGATAAACACGTTGGCTGTCGAACCGATGTGGGTACCATTTCCACCTAGT
>CAUZAE010000119.1:0-9191 GCA_963577685.1 Gemmatimonadales bacterium UBA6960
GCCTCGGTGAGGCCGAGATCGACAGGCTCTGGGTCTTTCCGCCACTTATCAGCGGAAGGAAGGAGTGGGGCCTGGTGACGGCCAGTTGCTTCACCGACGGGGGTGCTCGCCGTCTGTATGCCGCCCCGTACTCGGCCGAAAGAACGGGCGTCGGGCTTCGTGTGGACACCTCATTGGCGGAGGAGGGGCAGGCGCCGCCAGACCGGCTGCCCCGGGTGATGCGGGGCGTCGTCCACCGAAGTGGCATTGGCCTCGGTGACCCGCGTACGGTTGAAATTTCGGGAGACCCGGAGAAATTCCAGGAGTTGATGGACGAATTTGACGCAGATCTCTTGGAGCCCGTAGAGACGTGAAGGCCCACTCCGATCCGAGTCCCTTCCTCAGGCTCTTTCGCCGTTACCTGAAAGAGCAGGCCCTCCCTGTCACGCACCAGAGGGAACTCGTCGCGGGCGTCGTATTCGGATCGGAGGGTCATCTGTCCGTGGACGAGATCGAACGGGTACTGCGAACCGATGGCCAGAGGATCGGGAAGGCCACCATCTACCGGACTTTGGACCTGCTCGTGACCAGTAAATTGGTTGCCGAGCGCGACTTCGGGGAGGGATTCAAGCGATACGAGCACCGTCTGTCTTCGGAGCCGATCCATGAGCACCTCATCTGCCTCAACTGCGCCAAGGTGATCGAGTTCCAGAGTGCAGACGTGCATCGCATCGAGGCCTGTGTCACTGCCAGCCACGGGTTCAGGCCCTCGCGGCATAAGCTCGAGATCTATGGCTTCTGCAGGGAATGTCTCCAGGCCGGAGTCGAGATCCCGCGGGAAGGTCTCACCTGTCCCATCGAGACGGTTTAGTACCTACCGAAGCTTCCGGAGACCGCACGTGCTTCAGGGTAATCCGCTCGTTCCGCGACAGATATTTTTCACTACGGGTGTGGGGGTCCATCTGGATAAGTTGGCAAGCTTCGAGATGGCGTTGCGGGATGCACGCATCGCCCGTTACAACCTCGTGACGATCTCGTCGATTCTGCCGCCGCACTGTGAGTTCGTAGAGCGGGAAGAGGGAGTGGAGCGGCTGCAAGCCGGCGAAATCGTGTTTTGCGTGCTGAGCAAGGCCTCCTCGAATGAGCCAGGGGTCCATCTGGGAGCTTCGGTGGGCGTGGCAGTTCCAAGGGATCGGAGTATGTACGGATACATCTCGGAGCACCACACGTCGGGGCCGTCGGTCGACGCTGTGGCTGAGTACGCGGAGGATCTGGCTGCTCAAATGCTCGCGACGGCCCTCGGGGCTCCCTTCGATCCGGAGGTAGCCTGGGACGAGCGCAAGGAGCACTGGCGACTTTCTGGCCATGTCGTCGAGTCTCGGAGCTATGCGATGGTTGCCGAAGTGCCGGAGCAGGGTACGTGGGCGACCGCCCTGGCGGCCGCCGTCGTGTGCGGATAGGGAATCATGCCGAATCGACGATCCACGAAGACGCCTGGACGGGGATTCCCACGGGATGGAGGAGCCGCCGGGGCTCAGGGGGTGCCTCCCGAACTCGCCCACCTCCATTGGGAGCTTCCGCATACGTTCCTGGGCTTGGATGAGGAGGCCTCGGACCTCGCCACGAGCCGCGCCGTGATTCTTCCGGTACCGTACGAGGCCACGACCAGCTATGGCGGAGGTGCCCAGAGCGGACCCAACGCCATCGTTGAAGCGTCCCGCTACATAGAGCTGTATGACCAGGAGCTGAAGGCCGACCCCTCTACCGTCGGCATCCATACGTTGCCTGCCTTGGAGCTGACGCGCGACGGCGCCGCCGCGGCGATGACGGAGCTCGAGGACGCGTACGGCTGCGTTGCGGACGTCCTGGACGACCGTTTCCTGATCATGTTGGGTGGGGAGCATTCGGTTTCCGCCCCCGCCATCCGTGCCCGAGCGGCGCGGTCCGGTCAGCTCAGCGTTCTTCAGTTCGACGCGCACGCCGACCTGAGACCCGAGTTCGAGGGATCACGTCACTCACACGCGTGTGCCATGGCCCGTGTGCTGGACGTAGCCGATCTCGTGGCCGTCGGTGTCCGGGGTGTGGCGGAGGACGAGGTGGAAGTGGCCCGGGCGAACGACGGCGTCACTCTGGTGTGGGCCGACGAGATGTGGGAGAGTGAAGATTGGATGGACCGTGCTTTGGAAGCGCTGGGCGATCCGGTCTATTTGACCTTCGACGTCGATTACTTCGATCCGTCGCTCGTTCCCTCGACAGGAACACCGGAGCCCGGGGGCGGGGACTGGTTTCGGACACTACGCTTTCTCCGGCGTGTGTTCAGAGAGAGGCGAGTCATCGCGTGTGATGTGGTGGAGCTCGCTCCGGCACCCGGGATGCACGCGCCCGACTTCCTGGTGGCCAAGCTCGTCTATAAGCTGATCGGATACCGTTTCGAACGTGAGCTGGAAGTCAGAGGCCGGTTGTAGTCCGATGATCCATCCCAAAGACGACCGAGGTCCCCTGCGGCCGGAGGTTCTCGGACCGTCGGGAAGCAATGATTCCGGACGGCGCGACGACGATGTGTGGTCCTCGAAGGGGCGCCGCCTGGGAGGACTTACGAGGGACGCGCTCGAGCGGGCTACCGGATCGCGAGAGATTACCGGTAACGCGATTTCCCTTCAGTTCGACGGACCGTCGACTTTCGACACATGGCTTGAGGCCATCAGTAAGGCCCAGCACTATATCCACTTCGAGAACTACATCCTGCGGGACGACCCGGTGGGTCGCGCGTTCAGGGATGCGCTCACCGAGAGAGCCCGCAATGGTGTAGAGGTACGGGTGCTCTACGACTGGGTAGGATGCTGGGCGACGCGGCGGAGGTACTGGAAGCCCTTTCACCGGGCCGGCGTCGAGGTCCGAGGCTTCAATCGACCTTCGCTTCGCGATCCCTACGGGTTGTTTCAGCGCGATCACCGAAAGCTCGTGGTCGTCGACGGCGAAGTTGCGTTCGCGGGTGGCTTCTGCATCGGGCAGGAGTGGGCCGGAACGGGGAGTGAGCCGCCGTGGCGCGACACCGGGGTGGAGGTGCGGGGGCCGGCGGTGACGGCCGCGAACCGGGCGTTTGGACGGACCTGGGAGGTCGTGGGGGATGCGCTTCCTCAGCATGTCGTCGAGGGACGATCGGTCGCGGCTGGCGATTCGTCGGTCTGGCTCATCGAGGGGGAACCCCGGCGTAGTCGTGTCCTCCGAACGGTCTCGCTCGTAGCCGCCATGGCTCAAGAGCGGTTGTGGATCACGGACCCGTATTTTGTGGCGCCGAGGGCTGTGGTAGAGGCCATGGCCGAGGCCGCTCGCGCCGGAGTCGACGTCCGCGTGCTGGTGCCCGGGAACAACAATTGGCCGTTGGTCGGGACATTGGCGCGCGCCGGCTACCGTTATCTTCTCGAACACGGTGTCCGCCTGTTCGAGTGGCAGGGTGTGATGATTCACGCCAAGAGCGCCGTCGCCGATGGACTTTGGTGCCGCGTGGGATCGACGAATCTCAACGCCTGGAGTCTCCTAGGGAACTGGGAGTTCGACATCGGCGTTATGGATGCGTCACTTGGCAGACAGCTGGAGGGCTTGTTCCTTGCCGACCTGGCGTCTTCGTCCGAAGTGGTGTTGCCGGGGCGTTCACGCGGGCAGGTGGTTGTGCCGACCCATCGGGTGGTGCCCGTGGCCGATAGCATGCCGCAGACTCCGCTAGAGCCTGAGGGGAGGCTCACGGCTCGCTTCGAAGCCTTGATCGATCGAGAGGCCGCGTCGAGGCCGTGGAGGGTTGCGCCTCTGGTGAGGGCCGGGGTCTCGATCGGTGGGGCTCTAGCAGGCCATCGTACATTGGGCCGGGAGGATCGGGCCATCCTCGGCACGCTGTCGATCATTGCGATCGCGGCGGCCGCGGTGGTGGGCTTGTTTCCCCGAGTCACGGGCTGGATTGTCGCCTTCGTGCTGGCTTGGCTCGGTGTGGTGACGGGCGCGCGTGCCCTGTGGCATCGCTTTCGGGCGAGAGAAGACAAGCAGTATATCGGATCACGAGAACTCAACTCGCAGGATATTGAATGAGCGGTTCAGTCGGTCTTTTAGTGGCGTTCATGGCAGGCATATTGTCGTTTCTGTCGCCGTGCGTCCTCCCCCTCGTCCCCAGCTATCTATCTTTCGTGACCGGCATGTCGCTGGAGGACCTGCAGCAGGGAGTGGATCGCAGGGCGACGCTCATACATTCGCTCCTCTTCGTGGCCGGCTTCAGCATGATCTTCATCACGCTGGGGGCGTCGGCATCGTTCTTGGGGGTGTTTCTTCGCTACTACGAGGTTTGGATCGCCCGTATCGGCGGAGTCGTGATCATCATACTGGGGCTTCATCTCACCGGCGTTTTCAGGATTGCGCCGTTGATGCGGGAGCGACGGGTCCAGGTCAAGGACAAGCCGGCCGGATACGTCGGAACCCTCGGCGTGGGCGCCGCCTTCGGTGCGGGATGGACCCCGTGCATCGGACCCGTTCTGGGCGCTATCCTCACGTTGGCTGGGACGCAGGAATCCGTGTGGTCGGGGGTGATCCTCCTGACCGTCTACTCGGCCGGACTCGCCATCCCGTTCTTGATCTCGGCCTTGGCCTTGGATTTCTTCCTCAACACGTTTTCTCGATTCCGGCGGCTACTGCCCATCGTCGAGAAGGCTTCGGGGGTCATGCTCATCATCTTGGGGCTCTTGCTCGCTACGGGATCATTCACGATTCTCAGCACTTACCTCGTCCGATTCACTCCGGATTGGGTACTCCAGAGGATTTAGAGGACGTCTAGCCGAGGCTAGTACCGGAATGCGGGGCCAGGCTCGCCTCGAGGTCCTCTTCCAGCATCTGTCGGCGGAGCAGAGTGGCGTAGGTGCCGGCTCGAGACATCAGATCCGCGTGCCTGCCCCGCTCGACGATTCGGCCGTTGTCTAGGACCAGAATGAGATCCGCGTTCATCACTGCTGACACGCGGTGACTGATGATGAAGGATGTGCGTCCCGCCATCACCTTCCCCAGATCCTCGAGAATGTGCGCTTCGGTGTGTGTGTCGACGGCGCTCAAGGCGTCGTCGAGTATGAGGATCTTCGGATCGCGTGCCACCGCTCGGGCCAGGGTCGCTCGTTGCTTTTGGCCTCCAGACAGGTTGATCCCCCTTTCGCCGAGGACTGTCTTCCAGCCCTGGGGGAATCCCTGAATCGACTCGTGGAGTTGAGCCACCCGCGCCGCTTCTGCCACGACTTCGTCGGGGTCCTCCATGGGTCCCTCGGGGGCGTCGTGGGTCTGGCGCTCCTCGCGCGACCATTCATCGCCCGAAAGGCCCAGTCCGATATTCTCCTCGATCGTCGCTGAGAACAGGAAGGGGTCCTGAGGAACGAACCCGATCAGGGCTCGCAGCTCCTTTGGGTCCAGCGTCGAGACGTCTACGCCATCCACCGACACACACCCTGAGGTGACGTCATAGACACGGGGGATCAGGGAGATGAGTGTCGTCTTGCCTGAGCCCGTGGGGCCGACGATGGCGACGGTCTCTCCTGGCTCGGCGCTGAAGGTAACGTCCTCGAGCACCAGGCGATCCGTGCCTGGATACCGGAACGAGACATTGCTGAACTCGACGTGGCCTCTTGGGCGTAAGACGTGTGCGGGTGCCTCAGGTGCACGAATGGAGGGCTCGGTGTCGAAGATCTTGTTCAGTCGCGCCATGCTGGCGGCGCCTCTCTGGAAGAGGTTGACCACCCACCCGAGCGCGATCAGCGGCCACACCAAAAGGGCCACGTAGATCCCGAACGCTACGAAGGCGCCCAGCGTGATTTGCCCTGCGATGACCTCGAGGCTACCGAGCCACAGCACGATCACCATTCCTGTTCCGGAGAACAGAGCGAGAATCGGGTGGAGGAGGCCCGCCATCTTCACCAGGCTCATGTTTCGCTCCATATACTCCCGGTTGAGCTCGTCGAAGTCTCTCGCCTGGGTCCGCTCCTGCACATAGGCCCGCACGATGCGCATGCCTGTCAGGTTCTCCTGCACCATGGTCGAGAGCGTCGAGAACTGGTCCTGGATTCGCTCGAAACGGCTGTGGATCACTCGCGCGAAAACGAAGACCACCGGAGGCAGGATGACCATCGGCATCATCGCATAGAGTGTCAGCTTCGGGCTAATCCACAGCATGAAGCCGAGTGCGAGGAAGAAGCTCACGAACGTATTGACGGCGTACATGATCGCCGGTCCGGTCGCCATACGTACGGCCAACGTGTCGTTGGTGGCCCGAGCCATGAGGTCGCCCGTCCGGGTCGCGCCATAGAACCGCGCGTCCAGCCGGAGCAGATGTGCGAAGAAGTCGTTCCGAAGATCGCATTCGATGCGGCGACTGAGCCCGTTCAGAAGCTCCCGCATTCCATACTTCGCCGCTCCACCGAACAGGGCCGAGGCGACGATCAAGACCGCATAGCGATTGACTTGCGGGCGGTTGACGCTGGGATCACGGAGGCCGTCGATGGCCAGCTTGATAAGATACGGACCGACAACCGTGAACAGGTTGGTGACCACCACCAAACACAGTCCGGCTAGGAGCGCCTTCCGATAGGGGCGGAAGTAGGGAAGGACCGTGCGGAGCGCCTTCACCCTTCCAGGGTCCTCACCATGTTGTGGCCCTTACCATCCTACGGCTGCTCCCCCTCTGCGTCGGTCCGAAGCGGCCTGGAGCGAGCCGTCCGGCATGACCATAATAAGCTGAGCGTCCCCCGAGACTCCGGACCGCTCTACGACCGTATGGCCTTTCGCCTCCAAGGCCGCCACCACCTCTGCCGTCAGTCCTCCCTGCTCGAAGAAAATCTGATCGGGGAGGTGCTGGTGGTGGACACGGGGAGCGTTCACCGCTTGCACCACGTTCATTCCGTAGTCGATCACATTCATGATCGTTTGGAACACCGTGGTGATGATCGTGGGCCCACCCGGCGTTCCGGTTACGAAGAAGAGCGCTCCGTTCGGATCCAGGACGATCGAGGGGGTCATCGCAGACAGCATCCGCTTGCCGGGCCCCACTGCGTTGTTGACCCCCTGGACGAGGCCATATTGATTGGGCGTTCCCGGCTTGGCCGCGAAGTCGTCCATTTCGTTGTTGAGGACGAATCCCGCGCCCCGCACTGTCACCTTGCTCCCGAACCAAGAGTTGATCGTCGTGGTGACGGACACGGCGTTGCCGAAGCTGTCGATCACCGAGAAGTGCGTCGTATGCTCTCCCTCGTGTGGGGCTTCGAGCCCGGGACCAACATCGGACGAAGGGGTGGCGCGATCCGTGATGTCGGAGCCACGCAGCTCCGCGTATGCCTTTGAGGTCATCCGCTCCAGGGGTATGTCGACGAAGTCCGGGTCGGCCAGATATTCGTTGCGATCCGAGAAGGACCGCCGTGACGACTCGGCAAGCGCATGAACCATATCCGCCGAGTGCCATTCGTCCGCGTCGAGTTCGTACTGCTCCATGATGTTGGCCATTTCGGCCATGGTTGCGCCTCCCGACGACGACGGAGGCATCGAATAGACCGTATAGTCCCGATACGTGAACTCGATGGGATCCCGCCAAGCGGCCGTATAGGCTTCCAGATCTTCGTGCGAGATGATTCCCCCGCCACGCCCCATCTCCGCCACGATCAGGTCGGCTGTCTCTCCCCGGTAGAAGCCGTCGGCACCGTGGTCGCGAATGCGACGCAGCGTCCGCGCGAGCTCCGGCTGGCGGAAGGTCTCTCCGATTTCCGCGATGTGGCCATCGGGGAGGAAGGTTGCTGCCGTCGTGGCGAACAGACGGATTCCCTCTTCTGAATTCACGAGGTTGCGCCGAAAGCGCTCGTGTACCTCGAACCCGTCCGCCAGTATCGCCGCGGGCTCGAGCAAATCCTCCCACGGGCGAGACCCGAAGCGGCGGTGTGCCTCCCACATTCCCATGACTGTCCCCGGAACTCCGATCGCTAGATGTCCAACCAGGGACTTGTCGGTCGCATTTCCATCCGCGTCCACGTACATGTCTCGGGAGGCTCTCAGCGGAGCTTTTTCTCGGTAGTCGAGGGAGGCGCTGGTCCCGTCGGCCATCCGCACGACCATGAAGCCGCCCCCGCCGACGTTGCCGGCCTCTGGGTTCACGACGGCTAGAGCCATGGACACCGCGATCGCCGCGTCGACCGCGTTGCCGCCCTCTTGCATGATGCGCGCCCCGACCTCGCTCGCGTAACGGTCCGTACTGACGACCATGGCGTGTTCGGCCGTGACGGGTGCCTCGTCCGGCGCGTATCGCCACGTGTCGGGGAAGGATACCGAGCCGGTCGATCTCGCTGTCGGGGTCGGAGAGCAGGACGCGGCGCACAGCGCCAGCATGAGCGCCGACACGAGGCGGCCCTTTGGGCCGCGGGAATCCGGTCGCGTCTGGTTCACTGGACTTCCTCCACGGTGTCAGGGGCTTCAGCGATCTCCCGGAGGAGTCGAACGGCGCCGGCCGCGAGCGTCGCGGCGCCGAGGGGAAGAGCCGACTCGTCGATGTCGAAGTTGGCTTCATGATGCATGCGGGGCTCCGGGAGTGCCGCACCGACCCAAAAAAAGGTCCCGGGAGCTTCCTGAGCCAGGAAGGAAAAATCTTCGGCGAACGTCATGGGCTGAATGGGAAGGACGTCTTCCTCTCCTACCAAGTCGAGGGCTGCGGCCCGCACGCACTCCGTGATCCGGGCATCGTTGATGACGGGCAGATAGCCTGGACCGATGTCTACCGTCACTTCGGCTCCCAAGGCCTCGAGCATTTCGAAGGAGGCTTTGACATGATGATGTAGCCGCGCACGTACGTCCTCCGAGAAAAAACGGATCGTCCCCTCGAGAGTCACGCGGTCCGCGATGACGTTGTTGGCCGTTCCACCCTCGATGCGCCCGAAGGTGACGACACCCGCCTCCATGGGCGAAAGCCCTCGCGCCACCGCTTGCTGGACGGCAACGACCCCCTGGGCGGCAAGCACCAGTGCGTCCACTCCGGCATTGGGCAGAGCGGCGTGGCTGCTCTTCCCCCGAACCTCGACGCGCACCTCCTCCGCACCGGCCATGATCGGCCCCGGGGCGAAAAAGAGCTTGCCGGAGGGCAGGGGCCCGCCGATGTGGAGGCCCACCACCGCATCCACCCCGTCCATCGCCCCGTCAGAGACCATGCGCATCGCCCC
>CAUZAE010000120.1:0-9149 GCA_963577685.1 Gemmatimonadales bacterium UBA6960
TGGGCGCGCACGCTGTCGACAGGCTGCTGCACCGTCTCGGCGACCCGGTCCGCCATGTCGGCGAGAGTGAATCCTTCGGGGATCGTGACGGCAAGGGTCACCACTCGACCCTCGGTCAGCACTGCGAGGAGATCACGCCAACGCTGCCCCGTCGTCAACGCATAGTCGCCCGCCCGGATCCGCCGGTCGGCTCGGACGATACGGGCATAGACACGGAAGCCTCTCGGCTTGTTTACCACGCCTCGCTGCACAAGCGTGTCCACGATGGTACCGAACGTGGCGCCCGAAGGAACCGTGACCTGGACGGAGCGAGCCGGGACCTCAGCCCCACAGGCGGCGACGACGAACGTCACCACACAGGCAGCGGCCAAACGCGAGAGGCTCATGCCCTGGACCGCCTGTCTAGCCAACCCTGAAGTATCAAGACGGCAGCCGCTGCGTCCACACGCCTCTTCTGCTCTCGCTTCTTCTTGGGTAGGCCGAGACTCCGAACCGCGCGCTCCGCGGCCTGCGAGGTATAGCGTTCGTCGACTAGGTGCACGCGCACCCCCGACCTTTCTTGGAGGGAGCTAGCGGCCTCACGCACGGCGCCTGTCCACGCAGTGTCATCACCGGAGGGCGCCAGGGGGAGCCCCATCACGATGTCCTGTACTTCATAGTTGGAGGCGATCTCCTGGAGTGCGGCGAGCGGCATACGCTTACCCGCCCGCCTGGAGAGCGTCGGCAAGGGCTGTGCGATCACGCCTGTCGGATCGCTTACGGCGACACCGACTCTCTTCTGGCCGAGATCGATTCCCAAAACGCGCATATCTGCCTTCGTGGTTGGTTCCGATAGATTACCAAGAGTGCTACGCTCAATATACACCAGAATCGGGGTGGAACCTGCTATCGAAATGTGATTCCGTGCCTGGGATCACGGCGGCGTTTGCGGTCGACATGAGGAGCAAAGATGGATTATGAACAGGATGCCCACTCCGCGGTGTTTGTCTCGGGCTTTCTTTTGGGAGCGATGGTGGGGGCGGGAATCGCACTGCTCGCGGCCCCCCAGGCCGGTACGAGAACGCGGCGGAGAATCCGAAAGGCGGTGGGGGAGATCAAGACTTCAGCTAGAGACCAGTGGGACGATCTGGCCGAGGACGTGAAGGATCGGGTGGACGATGCCGTCCAGGGGGCCCGTGACCGCTTCGTGACGCAAGGCGGCTCCTAAGTCGTCGCTCCCCCCGGGGCTTCCCGCCTCAGCCGTCTTCGCGTGAGAAACCCGGCTCGTTCGGAGTTCTGAATGATCGAAAGTCGTCGCGGTCGCAAAACTCCGTAGGCTCCGTGCCCGGAAGGAACATGTCCAGGATCTGATCGTCTTCGGGACACCACTGCGAGGCGAGCTTCCCCGTGGTCCGATCGATCGAACGCATGACGAGGCCGTCCGGGATGTTCCAGGGCTCGGGGATCGGGAGCGTCGGCTGTCGCAACTCTTCATCGAGTGCATCCGGATCGCCGTAGTACATGCGGCGCATGAAGCTGCCCCACACCGGTCCCGGCGCACCGGCGCCGGTCGCGCCCGGATAGATCTCCGTCGGGCGGTCCATCCCGAACCAGACGGTCGCGAGAAGGTTGGGCGTAATACCGTTGAACCAGATGTCCGTGCCGTCGTTCGTCGTGCCGGTCTTGCCGGCGGCGACCACTTCCGCGGGAAGTCTCGCGTTGAGCCGGACCGCGTTGTAGCCCGTTCCACCGTCCACCACCCCCTTGAGCATCGACACCATGATGCGCGCCACCAACGGATCCAGCACCTGGGTCCGCTCGGGCTGAGGATCCCAGAGAATGTTGCCCTGAGCGTCCTCCACCCGCAGGATCGGGAAGGGACGCACCTTCGTGCCCATGTTGGCGAACGTGGAGTAGGCTTCGGCCATCTGTATCGGAATGACCTCGGCCGCGCCGATCGCGGTGGAAGGGAAGCGTTCGATCTCGCTTCGGATCCCCATGCGCCGCGCCGTCTGGGCCACGCTCTCCAGCCCCACCTCATCCGCGAGCTTGATGGCGATCATGTTCTGAGATCGCATCAGGCCCGTGCGGATGGTCATGGGTCCCTCGAAACGGTTAGAAAAGTTGGCGGGCCTCCACTCCGTGCCGTCTACCTGCATTGTCACGACGGGGGCGTCGAGGACGATAAACGTCGGAGGGATCCGGCTCGCGATGGCGGCCGTGTAGACGAAGGGCTTGAATCCGGAGCCGGCTTGTCGAAGCGCCTGAGTGGCCCGGTTGAACTTCGAGGTCTGGAAGTCCCGCCCGCCGATCAGGGCCCTGACTGAGCCGGTCCATGGATCCAAGGCGACGAAGAGTCCCTGTACGTACTGCTGGTCGTCACTCAACGTCACGCCGGCCGCAACGGAGTCCTGATAGGCTTCATAGGTCAGGTGCCTGAAGCCGGGCCGGGCTTCGATGCTCGCCCACCCCTCCTTCATCGACACCTCAGCGGCTCGCTGCATCCGCACGTCGAGCGTCGTGTACACGTTCAAGCCCGCGGTGTAGAGCTTGCTGCCGAAACGGTCGTCCAGGATCTGACGAACCCATTCCTCGAAGTAGGGCGCGACGCTTCCACCGGCCACGGCACGCTCGCTGGGTATGGGAGCGTTCGCGTATCGGTCGAAGTCTTCGGGCGGAAGGAAGCCCTGATCTACCATGCGGCGGAGCACCAGTCGTCTTCGGCGCTCGGCGTTCTCGGGCCGACGAAGGGGGCTGTAGAAGGACGGTCGGTTCGCTATCGCCGCCAACAGTGCCGCTTCGGCGGGGTTCAGCTCCGAAGCGTTCTTGGCGAAGTAGTTCCGGGACGCGGTCTGGATGCCCCACCATCCATGACCGTAGAGGATCTCGTTCATGTAAGCTTCGAGGATCTGCTCTTTCGTGTACGAACGCTCGAGGGCGAACGCCACATGCAGTTCCTTTAGCTTCCGCACATAACGTCGCTCGAACCCGATCCGGGTATCGAACATGTTGCGGGCGAGCTGTTGGGTGATTGTGCTACCGCCGCCGCGATTTTGACCCGTGAGAACACCCGCCAGGGCGCGAGCTATTCCGCGCGGGTCGATCCCATTGTGTTCGTAAAACCGCTTGTCCTCGACCGCCACGAAGGCTTGCGCGACGTAGTCGGGGAGCGAGCTGATCGAGACGGGCGTACGGCGCTCGATACCGAGCTCGGCCAGTAGTCTTCCGTCATGGCTGTACAGCTTACTGGCCTGTTCGGGCTCGAACGTCATGATCTGGGCGATCGATGGACAGTCGGAGCAGACGTTGAGCCACGTACCCCACGCCCCGCCTGCACCCAGCCCCACGAGGACAAACGAAGTGACGCCCCATACGCGAGGATCCAAAAACATTTTGATCATGGCCTACGCACCCTCCCCGTGCTCCCAATGCCTCTCCGAATCCGTTCGCCGAGAGGCGTTCCCACGATGGTGCCTCGTCACAGGTTCAACGTACCGCCGACAGGCCACCAGGATCCCTCGAGTAAGTTGCATCTTTCGTGCCAGCTCGGAAGCGAACGGTGGCGCCGTCATCGCCCCTCCGTTCTCCACCGCGTTGAGGCGGGTCGTCCACGCCACCGACAGGGTGTGGGCCTTGACCCCGGAAGTGGCCCTTGGCACTGTCTTTATCCAAGCACCTAGACGTCGAATCCATCCCAAGACCGTGGCCGGTCGCCGGTCAGAGGCTGACATGAAGCGGACTCCCAGACGGGTCGAGAAACCGTGGGGCTACGAGATCATTTGGGCCGAAACGACTCAGTACGTAGGTAAGTTACTGCATATCGAGGCCGGCGAGGCCCTTTCGCTGCAGTATCACGAGGAGAAAGACGAGACCATCCACCTGCTGTCGGGCGAGATGCGCTTCTCCGCCGGCTCCTCGGAGGCAGACCTCCAGGACATCGAACTGAGGACGGGAGAGAGCTTCCGGGTGGTACCGGGAACGGTCCATAGAATGGTCGCCGTAAGCGACTGTGACGTACTCGAGGCTTCGACGCCCCATCTGGAGGATGTCGTCCGCCTAGAGGATCGTTATGGAAGGACCCCTGGCGCGTCGTGACCCTGCGATGAGGCGAGCAGGCCAGACAACGCGGACGGTGGCCGCGCTCTTGGTTGCCTCACTGATCGGGACGGCGTGTGGTCGAGAGCGGGGGGAGCCACGGGTCACATCGTCCGATCCGATTCTTGCAGCAGCAGCCGAGCCGATCCTGCTGGATCTCGCGGATCGAGCCGGACTCGTGCTTCGGGGCCCTGTCAGGCTCGAGCGCCGTACCCGGCCCGAACTCGAGAAGTATCTGGAGTTCAAGCTCGATGAAGAGCTTGATGAAGAGCGGGCCGAGCTGCTGTCCGAGTCCTACGGTCTCCTGGGCTTGCTGCCACCCGACTTCAACTTGAGACCGGCGCTCAAGGAGCTGTACCTCGAGCAAGTCGCAGGCTTTTACGATCCCGATTCAACCACCCTCTTCGTCCTAGCAGATCAGCCGGAGTCGATGTTGGAGCCACTCCTGGTTCACGAGCTCGTGCACGCCATCCAAGATCAGAGCACCGACCTCGATGCCATTACAGATCGTGACCTCGGCAATGACCGGCAGGCCGCGGCCCAAGCGGCCATCGAGGGGCATGCCACGCTGGTGATGTTCGAGTTCCTCTTGGAGCAGCGACAGGAGGGGGCCATGGACCTGACGACCATCCCCGACCTGACGGACCAAGTACGATCCGCGCTGGAGGCTGCTCGTACCCAGTCCCCAGCGATGGCGGCGGCTCCGCTGATCCTCCAGGAGTCACTACTCTTTCCGTATCTAGGGGGGGCTGCTTTTGTCGAGGCGCTGTGGAAGAGCGAAGCAGGGAGACCTCCTCCATTCGGTGTCCGGCTGCCACAGTCCACCGAGCAGATCCTGCATCCCGAGAGGTTTCTGGGCGGTGAGCGTGATGCGCCGGAGGAGCTCGACGTGTCGGCCGGTGCGGGATGGAGAACCCTCTATGAAGACACGTTGGGAGAGTTGGAGATCGGTATCCTTCTCGAGACGCTCGGGGGAGATCGGGGCGGCGCGGCCGGGTGGGACGGGGACCGTTATGCGCTCCTTGTATCCGACCAAGGTGCGCGAGCGCTCGCTTGGTTCACGGTCTGGGACAGTGACAGGAGTCGCGACAGCTTCGTCCGGGCTCTGAGGTCCCACCTCCCGTCCTACCCGAGCGGCACGGAGTTGTCGCCGTTGGATGTTGAGGGACTCGCCGGAGCCCGGCTGCTCATCGGTGGCGATCCGGATGTCACCGCATCCATCGCCGGCCGGTAGGAGGGAAGACGGGTGGCGGGCGAGGGCGGGGGAGTGACTTCTTTCCGGGTCCAAAGCGGGCCTGGCTCATACCGTGTGATCGTAGGATGTGGCCTGCTTCGCTCTCTCGGGGAACTCGTGAAGAAGCATGCGCCTGCACACCGCTATGCGGTGATCTCCGACTCGAACGTGGCTCCCCTCTATGGAGATGCGACGCTGCGGTCCTTGAGCGAGTGCGGTCTCGATGCCGAGCTATTCACCTTCGCGGCAGGGGAGCGTCACAAGAACCGGGCGACGTGGGTGGAGCTCACCGATCGTTTCTTCGCCGCGGGCATCGGTCGAGACTCGTGCGTTGTCGCTTTGGGCGGTGGCGTGACCGGGGACCTCGCCGGATTTGTCGCCGCGACCTACATGAGAGGGATTCCGGTCGTTCAGGTCCCCACGAGCTTGGTCGCCATGGTAGACGCTTCCGTGGGAGGAAAGACCGGAGTGGACGTGGCCGCGGGGAAGAACTTGGTCGGAGCCTTTCATCCGCCACTCCTCGTCGTCGCTGATCCCGAAGCGGTCGTGACGCTTCCTCGGGCCGAGCGGGCCCAGGGTTTGATCGAGGCAGTGAAGCACGGCGTGATCATGGACAGCGCTTACTTCGAGGAGCTGGACCGCGAGGTGCCCAGGATCCTGGATGGGGAGGCCACTGCGGTGGAGCGTGCGGTGCTACGGTCGATGGAGCTCAAGTCCGAGGTCGTGTCCGATGACGAATTGGAGGCGGGTCGTAGAGAGATCCTCAACTTCGGGCACACCCTGGGGCATGCCATCGAAGCCGCGAACTCCTACTCCGTTAGCCACGGTACGGCGGTCGGGTGTGGGATGGTGCTGGAGGCCCGTATCGGCGTCGAGCTTGGCATAACCGTCGAGGGCACCGCAGAGCGTATAGAGGAGGTCGTTGGAAACGTCGGCCTCCCACGGGGTTTACCCGGGGGGGCCGCGCCGGCTGACATCATGTCTTATCTTGCCATGGATAAGAAGGTTCGGGACGGACGGACTCGCTTCGTATTACTCTCACGGATCGGGACGGTTTACTTTGCTCATGAATCCTGGAGTCATCCGGTGGAGGAGCAGCTCGTGTTGGACGTCGTCGATTCCTTCGCGAGGAGATGAATGGGGAGTGCGGTGTTTCAGAGGTTCGCGAGCCGCCGAGAGTGCCAAGGCGCCGGATCCGGGGTACCTGCGCCGCAGGCGTGGGTCAGGCGCGACGACGAGGAATCGCAGGGCTATTTCGGAGACACTTCTGAAGCGCCGCACTAGGCAAGGAGCGATGGCGGAATCATCCGAGCGAACTGAGAAGGGGGCTCGACGGGGACCGGATCATACGGTTGCCTCCGTTCTTACGTCACGCGCGACCTCGGATCCGGAGGGCGTGTTCCTCCTTCATGACGACGAGATCGTGACCTTCGGTCAGATGGAGAGCTGGGCGGAGGCGCTCGCTGCGTCGCTCGCGGGCTTGGGGATCGAGGCCGGAGACCGTGTCGCGGTCATCATGCCGTCCTGGCCCGAGTTCGTGATCTCCACGTTCGCCGTGGCCAAGCTCGGAGCCGTGCTGGTGCCCCTCGACCCCAGGCTGACCGCAGAGGACCTCCGCTATACGCTCCGGCACTCCGAGGCTGTTGCGGCGATCACGGCGGAAACCCTCGAAGACTTCGACTTCCTCCAACTGTTCGAGGAATTGATGGTCAAGCTCCCCGACCTCCGGTATCTGGTCACGGTCGGGAAGGAAGATCTCTGGTACGACGATCGCATCTTTCAGTTCGAGGATCTGTTGTCGGCGGGGGGGGGGCGCGACTATTCGGCGACTGCGGTCGATCCGGCTCAGGACGTGTTCGCAGTACTCTATACCTCAGGGACCACCGGCAAGCCCAAAGGGGTCGACCTCAGCCACCGCAACATCCTCGATGTGGCGGGAAGAACGGTAGAGGCGTTGGGTCTGGGGCCCGATGACCGTGTCGTGGGGGTCACGGCTCTGTTTCATGTATTCGGCCTGGGCCCCGGTATCCTGGGATCCGTCATTTCCGGGTCCGCCCTGGTGCTCCAGGGCGAATTCAGCGCTGCCGGCACCCTGGATTGTATTGAGCGACACGGGGCCACGGTTCATCATGGCGTGCCCAGCCTGTTCGCTACCGAACTCCGAGAGCAAGAAAAGCGCCCCAGGGATGTCGGCTCACTGCGTTTGGGACTCGCGGCCGGTGCCCCGGTGTCAGACGAGTTGGTGAAAGCCGTGGAGCAGCAGCTATGCCCCGTGCTCCTGATCGCGTACTCCCTGACAGAGATGTCGTCCACCGTATGTATTACGCGACCGGATGACGCCGGCTCCAAGCGGCGCTTTACCGTAGGACGTCCCCTCGAGGGCACCCAAATCAGGATTCTGGACGCGGACGGAGCGGAGCTGCCCGTCGAGAGTATCGGTGAGATCGCGGTGCGAGGGCCGGGGGTCATGCGAGGGTACTACCGGCAGCCCAAGGAGACCTCAAACTCCTTCGACCCGGAGGGATACCTACACACCGGAGACCTCGGAATGATGGACGAAGATGGTTTCGTCCATTTGGTTGGGCGAAAGAAGGAGGTTATGATTCGCAGTGGTTACAACGTGCATCCCCGGGAAGTGGAGGATCGACTCCATTCACACCCGGCGGTACGTGAAGCCATGGTGGCCGGGGTTCCAGACGAGCTTCTGGGCGAGGCCATCTGCGCGTGTGTCCTCCCCGAGGAGGGCGCGATCGTGACCGAGCCCGAGATCAAAGACTGGTGCTCGGTCACCCTCGCGGACTACAAGGTGCCGGACTTCGTCCATTTCATGGATGAGTTTCCGTTGACAGGCACCGGCAAGATCCGTCGTGGGGAGCTCTTTCGCTTGATCCGGATGGAGCACGGGCAACCAAAGACATGAAGGATAGCCGGGCACTCTGATCTCAGACCCCCCCGACCCCAACCAGATCTCCGCGACGTGAGTCGACCGGATGGACTGGAGAGGGTGGGGAGGTCTCGCGAGTGCGGCCGGCCAACACTTACGAGAGAAGGAAACATATGACTCCGTATTCTCAGGCTCCCCATGTGGAGCCCACCCCTAAAGCACCGACCGGTGCTCCCAACGCAGCGCTTCTCATCGACTTCGACAACGTCACGATGGGGATGCGAAGCGACCTATCGAAGGAATTGAAATCACTGCTCCAATCCGATGTAATTCGGGGCAAGGTCACGGTCCAACGCGCCTACGCCGACTGGCGTCGCTATCCCCAATACATCGTCCCGCTTTCGGAGGCATCGGTCGACCTGATCTTTGCGCCGGCCTATGGGAGCTCCAAAAAGAATGCCACCGATATTCGAATGGCGATCGATGGAGTCGAGCTGGTCTTCATCCGTCCGGAGATCGGGACCTTTATTCTCCTCACGGGCGACTCTGATTTTTCCAGCCTGGTGCTGAAGCTCAAGGAGTACGGGAAGTATGTGATCGGAGTGGGAATCCAGGAGTCGAGTTCCGACATCCTGGTCCAGAACTGCGACGAGTACTACTCCTACACGAGCCTCACCGGCTTGCGGAAGACGACCGGAACCGACGACAGGCCCGTCGACCCGTGGGAGTTGGTGGAAAAGGCCATTCAGAGAATGACCAAACGCGGTGATGTCATGCGTTCGGATCGTCTCAAGCAGGTGATGATCGAACTCGACAACAACTTCAACGAGGGCAACTTCGGGTTCAGCAAGTTCTCGAAGTTCCTTGCGGAGGCCTCGAGTCGCGGACGCATCCGTATCCATCGGCTCGAAAATGGGCAATACGAAGTCAGTCCCGGGGGTAGAAGGTCGTCGGGCA
>CAUZAE010000121.1:0-8890 GCA_963577685.1 Gemmatimonadales bacterium UBA6960
TCCGTGAAGTCCCGGACGAAGGTTCGTAGGCGCGGCAAGTTGCTCATGAGGGCCGCCTTGAAGAAGGTTGGAAGGAGTCTCCGGCGGGGTCGCGCCAGGGCCTGTGAGGGTCCTTCGTGTTGTGCCGCATCTTACGCGGGACGCATGAGGGGGACAACGTGGGTGGCCGGTCCTTGCTCCCACTCACGGAGCACCCCATCCTCAGTCGTGTGTTAGGTCTTGATGATCGATCCGCGCCCGGTTCCCCGAATTATCTCTGGAGACTCTCCATGCGTCGCTCACTCACCCTCCTCATCGCTACCGCACTGATGATGGCGCCAGCGCTGTCGGCCCAAAACGTCGATCCGCGCCTGGAATCTTTGAAGGATGAGGCCCTCGAGAGGGTCCAGGACCGGGCCAAGCTGGTTCAGGAGATCATCGACCACCTGTACTCCTTCGGCGAGCTGGGAATGCAGGAGTTCGAGACGCAGCGATACCTGACAGGCCTGCTCGAGGAGAACGGCTTCGACATCGAGTTGGGCGTGGCCGGCATGCCCAGCGCATGGACGGCACGGTGGGGCTCCGGTAGCCCGGTCATCGCGCTCGGGTCCGACGTCGACGGAATCCCACAGTCGAACCAGAAGCCGGGCGTGGGCTACCGCGAAGCGATCCTTTCCATGGCGCCCGGACACGGAGAAGGCCATAACTCGGGCCAGGCCGTGAACATCGCCGCAGCGTTGGTCGTGAAGGAGATCATGGAGCGGGAGAATATCTCCGGCACCCTCTTGCTCTGGCCGGGTGTCGCCGAGGAGCAGGTGGCCTCCAAGGCCTTCTTCGTGCGGGAGGGCGTGTTCGAGGGAGTGGACGTGAATCTCTTCACGCACGTCGGCTCGGGGTTCGGCATGAGCTGGGGTCAGGCCGGGGGCAACGCCCTGATCTCCGCCCAGTTCCGCTTCACGGGTGAGACGGCCCACTCGGCGGGCTCGCCTTGGCGGGGCCGTTCGGCCCTCGACGCGGTCATGCTCATGGCGCAGGCGTGGGAGTTCAAGCGCGAGCATCTGCGGCCCGCCGCCCGGTCACATTACATCATCGTGGAGGGCGGCGATCAGCCCAACGTGGTGCCCCAGAACGCCACCATCTGGTTCTACTTCCGTGAACGGGATTATACGCTGACCAAGGAGCAGTATGACGCGGCCATCCTGATGGCCGAGGGCGCGGCGCTCATGACCGACACCGAGATCGACACGATCCAGATGGTGGGGTCGGCGTGGAGCCGCCACTTCAGCAAGCCGGTGGCCGAGGCCAGCTACGCCAACATCCAGAGAGTCGGGCTACCCGCGTGGGACGAGGCCGACATCGAGTTGGCGCACGCTCTGCAGCGGGAGCTGGACCAGGAGGAAGAGGGTCTGCCCGACTCGATCCCCGAACTCAGAGGCCCCGTGGATCTCTCCCGATCGCTGGGCGGTGGCTCGGACGACATCGGCGACGTCTCATGGAACATGCCGACCGTTACCCTGCGCTATCCCGCCAACATCCCCGGCGGACCGGGGCACAACTGGGCCAACGGCATCGCCATGGCCACGCCCATCGCCCACAAGGGCACCTTGGCCGGGGCCAAGGTGCAGGCCCTGACGCTCCTGGACCTGCTACTGAACCCGCAGATCGTGACCGACGCGTGGACCTACTTCAACGACGTCCAGACCCAGGAGCAGGAGTACATCCCCTTCATCGCCCCCACGGACAAGCCGGCCATCTTCTTGAATGAGGAGATCATGTCGAAATGGCGGCCCCTGATGCGACCCTTTTACTACGACGCGTCCCGGTTCGACACGTACTTGGAGCAACTGGGCATCGATTACCCGACGGTGAAGCCGAAGCCGATCACTTGAACGGCTTTCTCACCCAGAACTGGTACATCGTTCACTGGATCCCAGGAGGGTAGTGTGCTTTGTTTTTTGCTGGTGGCTTTGGCTTTCCCAAGCGTGCTTGCGGGGCAGGAACGCTCCTTCAGATGGACGGATCGGTACGTGCTCGGCGTCGAGCGGCAGCTGAGCGCGGGGCTGACGTTCGCAGACATCGACGGTGACGGTGACTTGGACGCCCTGGTCGCCAACGGACGGCACTGGCCTCAGCCCAATGAGGTCTTCGTGAACAACGGGGCCGCACGCTTCACCGTGTCCTACCAGCTGGGAACGCGGAGTGCGACGACCTACGCCGTCCCGGCGGGCGACCTGGACGGGGACGGCGACATCGACGTCGTGGTCGCGAACGACCTGGCAGAAAACTGGGTGTACCTCAACGATGGCACTGGCCTCTTCGAAGCGGCTTGGCCGGTCGGACCGGAGATCGAACCGACTCGGAGCGCCCAACTCTACGACCTGGATCGCGATGGGGACTTGGACCTGCTCGTCACCAACCGAGGGGCCAGCAACGGGTTTTTTCTGAACCGCGGGAGCGGACGATTCGGGCCGAAGCGTGAGTTCGGTGAGCCGCGGGGCTCTACCATCGCGGTCGCCGTGGGTGATGTGGACGGAGACGGAGATCCGGACTTGGTACTCGCCAACCGAGATGGTCAGGCGAACCATATTCTCCTGAACGACGGTAGCCTGGGATTCGCCGAGAAGCGGACGTACGGTACGGGAAGCGACGAGACCCGATCGGCGGCGTTGGCCGATCTGAATGGTGACGGCATCCTCGACATCGTGAACGCCAACATCGGCGAACCCAATGGCATCTACCTCGGGGACGGAAGCGGGGCCTTCAGCCATGGCACCATGGTGGGCGGGTCGGAACAGTCCTATGCACTGGCCCTTCTCGACGTGGATCGAGATGGTGATATCGACGTCGTGGTGGCCAACGTTCGGGGACAGAACGAACTCTACCTGAATGATGGTTCGGGGACGGCATGGACCCGCACCCCCATCGATGAGGAGTCCTACGTGACCTATGGCTTGGCCGCCGGCGATCTCAACGGAGACGGGTTCGCCGACCTCGGGTTCGCGAATTCGAGTGGCCCCAACGTGATTTTCTTAAACGTCGAGGGCAGGCGGAATCGTGACTAGCGTGGCCGCTAGCGCTTCACGACGATTTGGATCTCGACGATGGATCGCCCCATGAGGCGACTTCCGACGACGGTGGGCTCGGGAGCGTCAGGCCCCAGCGCCTCGTCCAGTACGGCGCGTACTGCGTCCCAGTCTCGAACATCCGCCAAATAGACCCACACGTTCTCTACATCCCCGAAGTCCACAGAGGCTGCGTCGAGCGTCGATCTGATGCGCCCCAACGCTGCCCGGGCCTCCTCTGCCGCGTCGTTCCCCCGCCCGGTCATCCCGGCGACATAGACGCGGTCGCCAGTATCGATTCCAGGCGAGTAAGGGTTGCGCCCACGGGCCTCACCGTCCGCCCGTACGACGCTCCTATCTCCGGAGGTCACCGCCACACACTGAATCTCAGTGGAGAAAACGACGTTCATGAGCGCCGAGCGCACGGTCGCCCTCGCCGGCGGATCCCCTCCCGGCACGAATTCGCCGTAGGCCCCATTCATGATACCGAAGCTTCGCGCATCATCGAGGAACACTTTGCAGCTGACCAGATCATCGAATCCCATTCCGGCCTCTTCCAGCACCATGCCGATGTTGCCGAACACCCGACGCGTCTGCGTCGCTACGTCGCCTGTCACTGGCTGATACGTCTCCGGACTCCTGCTGGTCGCCCCAGAAACGAACAACGTGTTGGCCACCTTGATCCCCCAGGAATAAGGCAGCTCCGGAGACTTCAAGCCTCCCGGCGTAATGATCTCTTTGGGGCCGCCGGCCGCTACCACTGAAATCTGGATCAGTGCGTTGGGGTCCAATAAGTCCGCCTGCACCGTCGCACGCGTCGGCGGTCCGTTCTGGAAATAGGTGCGATAGACGCCGTTCATCGCCTGAAAGTGGCGCGTGTCCCTCAGGAACACATTGGAGACCACCACATCCGAGTGGCCGAGGCCGTGCTCCCGGAGTTCCTCACCCAGATTGTCGAGCATCCGAGCGGTCTGCTCTTCGACGGTGACGAGCGGCCTTCCTCCCGATTCGGTGCCCGTCACATTCGAGATGTACACCAGCTCCGCGCTCTGTGCCGTGATCCGCTGCGGCAACACGAACGCGATCGCCAACAGGCACCCAAGAACGGTACGTCTGAAGCTCGGCACGATCATTCCGTCATCTCCTCGGCATTGGACGTCGGGATTGGGACGTTCCTGTGGGACTCTATCACTCGGCACCTGTTCCGGCTCGTCACCGCACCATCAAGCGGATCGGCTCCAGGTGCCGGGGAAGGATCACGCGCGAGTCGGGTGACGCTACGCGGACCTCTTCAGCAAACGCTTTGACCCATTCGGTGCGATATGCGAACGCGGACCCATACGGAACTCGGAAGTTGTCTGCGTGGGTTGGTATGACCACCGCGGGGAATCCGACCGACCGCATGAGCCGCGGTGTGTACTCACGGATCTCCAGGTGTGAGGGCGCCGCCCCGACGAGGGCGATGTCCGGGCGAAGCCCCTCCACCTCACGCTCGATGAAATTCATGGAGCCCATGGTCATAACCTCGTGGCCCGCCAACCGTACGAGAAACATCAGCGAGCCACCCTCGACGAGCTGGGAGATGCGGAGAGGGCGTGCGGCCCCCTCCTCCACAACGGCCGATTGATAGTACCGCTTGTCGTTCAACGGGCTGTGGAGACTCGGGATCACTCGGATCGAGACATTGCCGAAGTCGTAGTCCTCACCGCCCCGGACCGTGATCAGCTGAGCATTGGGGACGGAGTACGCCCGCATAATATTGATCGTCGTTTCATGTCCGATCACGACCGCACCGGTCCGATGCGCGATGTAGGGCACGTCCATCACATGATCCGGGTGGGCGTGTTGGACCACGATGTAGTCGGCCTCCTCGATCTGTGCGTCGATCACATCGGTGTCACTGTAGAGCGTGTCGGACCGTGAACGGATCGGGCGAGTGTCGTTCGGATCCTCACCTGGCCCGCCCGAGTAATTGGCTCGGGTCAGATATGGATCGACCAACACCACGACACGGTCCGACGATTCCTCCGACCCGGCTGAAATCTCCCAACCGGCCGCACCGAAATACCGGAGGGTGATACTGTCGGCTCCCTCGGAGGCCAGGGCGGCGTCCGTCCCCGGAGACTCGGATAGGGAACACCCGCTGGTCGTTACGGCCAGCATCACAAGAGAAGAAACAAAACCGGGACTCAGTCGCACGGCAGTTGGCGGCCTTCTTCGAGGCGTTGTCGAGCCGCGGTTGGCTCGGCGACGGTCAACCTCCGAGGGGCCAGCGCATGGCGCAAGCGCACGACTCGGATATTCTGCACAGTGGTGGGAGACCCCAGGTCGCGACAACACGCAGTGGAAACGCTCAAGGAGATTCACGATGACACGCCTCGTATGCATCACGTTGGTGGCCCTGGCCTCGTCGGGCACGCTCTCGTCTTCGGGTACCCTCTCAGCTCAGGAGGGCCCGCTGCCAACCGTTCAGAAGGTCCGAAACTACCTGCCCCACATGACGAGGCCGGAGGTGCAGGACCTCCTGACACGCTCGGATATGGTGATCATCCCGGTCGCGTCGCTCGAGCAACACGGACTCCATCTCCCGATCGGGACGGACTACCTGAACGGCGTCGAGCGCGCGAAGCTGATCGCTCAGCGAGCCGACGTCTTGGTCGCACCCATCCTGCTTCCGGGGCAGTCTCCTTACCACATGGGCTTTGCGGGCACGGTCACCCTGCCCTCGACGCTCATACAGGAGGTCTACGTCGAGGCGGCGAAGAGCCTCATGCGCCACGGGTTCAAGCGCTTCCTGATGTTGAACTCACACGGCGGGAACGCCGCGATCACGAGGTTCATCGTAGATCGCATCAACCAGGAAACCGAGGGGATCGCCGTGGACCTGGGGTCGGTTCTGGGTCCGTTCAGGCCACGCGTCGCGGCCCAGCCCGAGTCGGACGCCAACCCTCCCGTTTTCGACCGGCACGGCGGAACGTCCGAGACGTCGAACTCGATGCACCTGATCCCGGACCTCGTCGACCTGGAGGCCGCGGAGACAGCCGAGCTCGCCCTTCTGCCGCACATGGAACGCATGCTGCCCGCGGTAGTGGCCGGCGATCCCACGGCGTCGGTGGTCTTTCTCGCGGAGGGCCTGAAAGATGAGGCGACGGGCAAGGGCACCTCGGCGGCTGAGATGTCCAGCACCGGCGTATGGGGCGTGCGGGACCCGAGGGAATCGACAGCCGAGCGCGGACGGGCCGCTACCGAGTCCTTGGTCACCGCGGCCGTCGCGTTCATCGAGCGCTGGAACGAACTCCGGCCGCCGCAGACCGGGGGTCGTTAGAGGGGCGCCGCCCTATCTCCCCCCAACCGTCGCCCCGGTCAATCCCGAGAGCGCCGATAGGGTCGTCTGGGCGGCATTGAGCCCGAGCCGGAAATCATCATCCGTGAACGTCGTCCACACGTCGAGCGGCGTGTGCCATGTCGGATTCCAGCCAGCACCCGTGTGAGCGCCTCGCTCGTTTTCCCGCAAGCTGATCGACGGCACGATATTCATGAACGGGCCTGAATCCGTGTTCGTCATGTGGGGGCCGACGGTGGCCGGGTAGTCGGTGTTGTATGCGTCGGCGGCGACCTTGAAGACGAAGGCGAGCTTCATCGATTCTTCAGCCAATTCGGAGTTCGACTGGAACTCGATGTTGACGTCGGCTTCAGGGCGCTGATTGCGACTCACCGTGCCGTCGGCGCGCGGCGCGCCGTGATCCCAAAGCATCATGTCGTGCTGTATCATGCCGAGCCACCTGGGCTCGGGATATCGGCCAGATCCGCTCGGACTCTCGATGCCCTGGAGCTCCTGCCTCTGGGCGATGTATGCGCGGACGCCGTTGGTGCCCGTCTCTTCGTTGTTCCACAGCGCGAAACGGATCGAAACCTCGGTCTCCACATCGGGAGCATTGAGGATGCGTGCCAACTCCATCACCAGCGCGGTACCCGAACCGTCGTCGTTCACCGCTTCGTTAACACCATGGCCGTCCATATGGGCACCGACGATATACATCTCGTTGGGCCGCGTCGTACCCACTTTGGTGCAGTAGACGAGTTGACGCTCACCGTTCACCGGCTCCTCACGGTTGAGCGCACGGATGCGCTCGTCGGGCTGGGCACTCAGCTCGCGGTTAACGCCCGTAGCCCTCCGGTAGCCGTAGATCGAGCTGCCCCCGGGACCGTTGCCGTTGCGGCCCACCAGGCCTCCGGTGGGCGTAGTCAAATCCGGCGCCTGCAGGGGACCGCCGCGCCGTCTGGCACCATCCCTCGGCGCTGGGTCGTACTCATAGATGACACGCTCGGTATTGGTGCACCCGACCGACTGGAGCTGCGCTTCGATCCAGTCGGTCGCGTCGCGGTTGCGCTGGGTCCCCTGGCGGCGGTCACCGAACTGAGTCAATCCCTTGAGCGTCTGCTTGTAGTTGTCGAGCGTCAGGCGACTGACGAGACGCAAAGTCGTAGCGTGTTGGGCGTCCTGAACCTGTGCGGCACTTCCACTGCGGGCGATGGCGCCGGTCATGCCGAGGGTCAACACTACGGCGACGAATAGAGTTCTAGTGCGCATGGCCAAGGTCCCGTACGAGAATCAAGCGAATCGGCTTCTGTGAAACGGATGACACGATACGCATCAGCGGGTGCCAGGACAACGTCATCGAGGGGAAGGAACGTGGCAGAACTGACCGGCGCTCGTGGGTCGGAGGCAGGTGCTAGCGGAACCCGCCGGCCACCGTCTCCGCGTCGGCATCCACCTCAGCTTCCCAGGCGTCGAGCAGTCCGCGCAGCCGGCGAGCCACGTCCTGTCGGACGTTGGTCATGTCGTTGCGTTCGCCGAGGTCGGTTCGGACGTTGAACACGAACGAGGGCCGTCCTCCTTGGCTGCCCTGGACCACCAATTTCCAGTCCCCGCTGCGGACGGCTCGGTCGGCTCGGTTCGGCGAGCGCCAGAACAAGGTGCGCTCCACCGTGGGCGCCTCTCCCGTCAGGATGGGTAGTAGGTTGATGCCGTCCAGATCCAGTTCGGCTGGCACGCGCGTGTCTGTCACCGCCAAGATCGTCGCCGTCAGATCCATGGTAATGCCCACCTGAGGGGTGACACGGTTTGCGGGAATGACGCCCGGCCATCTCAGGATACTGGCCACGCGGATCCCACCTTCCCAAACGGTCCACTTTCGGTTGAAGAGCGGGGCGTTGTTCGACAGCCACTCCCCACCGTTGTCGTTGGTGAAGATCACCAGTGTATTCTCGCTCAGCCCCGCGTCGGTCAACGCCCATACGATCTCCCCGATGCCGCGGTCGGCACGCTCGAGCATGGCCACGTAGTCGTCGCGAGTACTGGTGTCCTCCGTGTGCGGCTGCAGGTGCGTCGCGTTACCCCTCGCTACCGACGGCATGTCGGGCGGCTGATACGGCCAGTGCGCCGCGTTGAACTGCACCGAGAGGAAGAAAGGCCGGTCCGCGTTTTGGCGGATGAAGTCCACGGAACGCTCGGTGAAGAGGTCGGTCAGGTAGCCGTCGACCTCGATCTCCCGCTCGTTCTCCCATAGGTCGTCGGCACCGGCACCATTGGTGTGCTGGTAGTAGTCGACGTAACCGGACTTGAACCCGAAGAAGTAGTCGAAGCCGTGTGCACTAGGGCTTTGATCCAACTCGTAGCCGAGGTGCCATTTCCCGACCAGTCCCGTCGTGTAACCACTGTTCTTGAGTAGTTGTGGCAACGTACGCCCGTTCGCCGTCAGCCCGACTCCGTTCGTTCTCGCCGGACCACTCAGTGCCCGTTCGAGACCCACCCGCTGCTGATAGCGGCCCGTGACGAACCCCGCTCG
>CAUZAE010000122.1:0-8606 GCA_963577685.1 Gemmatimonadales bacterium UBA6960
GAAAAGGTCTCCCTGGGACTCGAGATCGGAGAGCGCGTCAGAAGCGTCACCCAACTCGGAATCGATCCGTCGTGACCTTCGCTCGAGTTCGGCTGCCTGGCCGTCAGCGGCCTCGGCGTCACCCTCAAGCTGGGCCCCACGCCTGACCAGGTCACGCTCTTGGTGCTCCGTCTCTTCGACTCGACCGCGGGCTTCGTCCAAACGCTCACGAGCCGTGGTGGTCACCTGCGTCTGGACGGCCAGGGCCGCAGCGACCTCGGCCACGGGCTTTTCGTCGCCTCGGTCCGTCTCGTCCAAGGTCGCCAACTCGACCGAAACATCCTTTAGTCGGGCTTGAAATCCGGCGCGTTCCTCCCCGATGTGATTGAGGCGTCTCTCGATATAGCCACGTCGCTCCTGGGCGACGGCGAGATCGCGCTCCCACTCGACGAGCTGGTTCCTCACCTCATCGAGGATGGCAGCCTTTTCGGTTCGACCCCGTTCCGCCGACACCTCTTCCAGTCGCAGTTTCTCATGCTTGGCTTCGGAAGCTCTCAACTGAGCGATCATGCCTTGGCTGGTGGCAACGGTTCCCGACAGGTTGGCCTCCAGCTGCTCGAGGCGTCCGCTCAATTCGGTGAGTTCGTGCCGCACGACGGCGACTTCGACCGACAATCGTCGCGTTCGAAGTGACTTGTAGCGCTCCGCCTTCCCCTTCTGTCGAGCTAGCGAGCGGACCTTCGTCTCTATCTCACCAATGAGGTCTTCCAGCCGCGTGAGGTCATTCTCCGCCCGCTCCATGCGGCGCAAAGCAGCCTTTCGCCTGTCCTTGTACTTTCCGACCCCCGAGGCCTCCTCGAAGAGTTGACGCCGCTCCTCCGCGCGATCCGAGAGAATCGCATCGATCATGCGATTCTCGATCACCGAGTAGGCGTTGGCACCGAGGCCGGTATCGCGGCACAGATCCAAGACGTCACGGAGTCTGCAGGTAGACCGGTTCAGCGAGTAGTCGCTTCCTCCATCCCGGTACACCGTACGGCCGATCTCGACCTCCGTGAACGCCACCGGGAGAAGCCCATCCTCATTGGTCACCACCATGCTGACTGCGGCTCTATTGACCGGACGGCGGTTCAGGGATCCCTGAAAAATGGCCTCCTCCATCTTTCCGCCACGGATGGCCGAGGGACGCTGCTCTCCCAAGACCCAGCGAATCGCATCACTGATGTTGGATTTGCCACATCCATTGGGGCCGACGATCGCAGTGATTCCCTCATGAAAATCGATCACCGTCTTGTCGGCGAACGACTTGAAGCCTCCGAGACTGATGGAGCGTAGCTTCATTGGTGTTCCGTCCCAGAGGTTCGATTCGCACCGAAGGTGCCGAGGTGCCGTTCTGGCAAGGCATGACGACGAAGAATCGCACCGGGACAGTGCACTAGGGCACTCGACCCCTTCGTTCGGTCAGGGGAGCACCCGAAACGTCGTTCTCATCCATGACGCGACCCATTTCGGTAGCCTGAAATTCGTCGGAGAATGCTCCACCGTACACACGGAATGCCGTGGGAGGCTCCGCCGCATAGTTCACCTCGAGCACATAGGTCGAGACAGAAGATAAGGAGAGCTCCTTAACGCGAGCATACGCTTCGTCGACGGTTCCGTATTCCCCAAAGAAAAACGCATAGGGGGCCGGCTGCACCAGCCAGTCGTCCGGATTCAACCGATCGAGCACCTCGGCGAGGGGTGCCTTGAGCGCATTCGCCTCGAGCGAACTGAAAGCCGGGCCAACGAAAAGGCCGTACTGACGGCTGCCGTCGGTCACGATGGGCGTTACGAAAAAGAGGAGCTGTGGCAACCGCTCTTGCAAGGCCACCGCAGTCGAGATCGGCGTATCTCGATCACGCCACGAGTCGACGAACAGGACGTGACTCATCACCGGAGTCTCCGGTAGCGGGCCGGACAATTCGACCGGCGGAGGTACCAAAGACCGTACGCGCTCCGCAGGCGTGATGCCGGGAATGTTCACGAACCCATAGTAGGCCACGGCGTATCCTCCACCCCCGACCAACCCTACGGTGAGGAAGGCGGTCATCAATTGTCGGTATATGGCTTTCCGGCTCCGCCGCCGTTCCAACTCCTCCAAGCCCATGAACCGCCGCTTCGCTCTAGCCTCGGCGGTGTCCTCCTCGGCTCCTACGTCACCCTCTTCGAGCGTTAGGGTCGGAACCATGTCGAGCCCGCTCCCCTCGGGCACCGAGTCTGCAGCAGTCGTCCCCACCTCGGGCTCGTCTGAGGACCCAAGGGCGGCCGCGGCGTCGGCCACCTCCTCTACCACTGGCACCTCTTCATCGATGATGCCTGTCGCTTCGATCTCGAGGGCCTGGCCAGCGACGTCTAGGTCATCGGTTGCCGGAGCGTCCTCAGATTCGAAGCCAGCCCCGGTCTCGAATCCGTCCAAGGGACCAGTGTCCGCCGCCTCCGCCATTTCCTGCTCGTCGACGTCGATCGCGGCCCCAACGTGAACATCAGCGTCGAGATGATCGTCCGTGCTGGCGGGATCCTCATCGTCCGCCTCTAGGGGAACCTCAGCCACCCCGCCCGCGGCCTCGTATTGGCTGCCCGCCAGGCCCGACACGCTGAACGAATCCGACGCTTCTTCGGGTTGCTTGGAATCGACCTCAGCCAACTCCTTTGTGGGAGAAGCCTCTCCTCCGTCGGAAGCCGCCGGAGCCGCCTCCGCCTCTACCTCGAGATCCGCGCCCCCACCATCCTCCGTTTCAGCCTCTGAGTCGGGCTCCATCTCCTCGACGGGCTCCATGCCCTCGACGACATCCGGCTCCTCAACGACCCCCGCGCCTGGTCCCATTACGGCCAGCACTCGGTGCGAGGCCTCTGGGACCACGGAGATGCCCTCCTCCTGGTCGGCGGCCAAAACGATCAGCGCGTCGGCACCGTCCAAGAAAGCTTGGGCCCCTGGCGTCTCAGAGGGGAGGTGGACCAGGATCGTCGCCCCTGCCTCATCGAAGCCCCGGACCAGGGTCTCCCAGTTCGGATGACCCAGCAACTCCTGGATATCCCCCACCGGAGTTCCTGTCGGCGCCAAGACGACCCCGCCCCCAATGGGCTCAGACACGTGCCGAAGAGAACCGCCGTAGAGCAAAACGTCCGAGATACCTTCACCATTCGCCACGCCTGCCGCCTCATGGAGGACCGGCCTTTCGAAGGAGGCATCAGCGAGGAGGATTTTGCGTCCCTTGGCCGACAACTCGCGCGCGATCAACAAACTCACGTCGGCACCCCACCTCGGATCGACGTCCGGAGCGACGACCATGGCCAGACAGCTCAATGAAGCCGCCGCCCCACTCAGCGCGGCCTCTACGGGTCCCGGGAGTCCCGAGTCCGAGGGATCAATCGGCTGCCAAGTCTGAGTATTTGAACTCATTCCAACACAGTTAAGGTCGTGAGAATGATCGCAACGAGTCCAATTGAATCAGGGGGAGTCCCGCATTTCCCGATCGCTCGGACCTTAGTCTGCAAAAGGTAACTCGCCCCTCTGGGGTGGTCCAACCGTCGACATCGTTCTTCGAGAGTTGCCAGGGGTCGAGGATCTCATGACACGGGGGAGCCAAGCCGATTGACTAGATTCGGGACCCTCGCACCCGTCGTATCGAAAAAGGCCCTCATGACTGCCGCCTCCTCGTCGTCCGAGAACGCTCCGGCGTAAACCTTGAAGGTACGGGTCTCCGCGGCCCCGAGGGAGAGAACGTATGCGTTCAAGCCGCCCTGACGTAATAACTGAACCCTGACTTGAGCAGACTCCTGAGTAGGTTCGTCGCCGAGGTCGAAGGCCAAAGGCGTGGCGCGAACGATCCATCGCGATGGATCCACACCTGATAGCGTCTCGGCCAAGGAGGTTCGCAGCCGCTCGGCGCCCAGGGAGTCTTCCGCCGGACCGGCTAGAACTCGGAGAAACACCTGTCCACCGACGCGGACGGGCGTGGTCGTGAACAAGAGGTCCGGACGACCCCCAGCGAGATCCTCGGCCAACTTCTCCGCCCGCGCAGCCTCGCGAAACGACCCGAGGACCAGGGAGTACGCCTGATGTGTCTCGGGGAGGGGAACGGCGGCGGGAGCGGCGGCGAGAGCAAGAACGGGAGCGGGAGGGTCCTGCCTCAACACGACAGACTCGGGCTCAGAAGCCGCAGGCAGCTCTGTCCCCATTCGCGACACCGACCACCATCCGAGCCATCCCCCGGCTACAAGGCCCGCGACAACAAAGACTTTCCAGAGCGGTCTCCTCATCGTCCCGAACGCTTGAATCGAACGCATGAAGACTCCTATCGCTCATCTCCCGAGTCGTCAAAATTCCAACGTGGCGCATCGCCCCAAAGTACGTCCAACTGATAGAACTCCCGCGCCCCAGGATGAAACACATGCACGACGAAGTCGATGTAGTCGACGAGCACCCACCGCCCACCCTTCATCCCCTCGATGTGTTCCGGTCGCACGTCCTCCTTCTTGAGCTCGTCGATGATGTGTCCGGCGATCGACTTGACCTGCACGTCCGACTGACCCGTCGCCAGGAGAAAGCAATCGGTAGCTCCGGAGAGGGTCCTGAGATCCAGGGCAACGACATCTGCCGCCCTGCGTTCGAGAGCGAGCCCGCCCGCACGGTGAACGACCTGCGCCAGTGGGAACACCTTCTCGTCCGCCTCCGCTCTCATCATTGATGTCGCGAGGAGGGCTACTCCTCGCCCTGCTCCACGTGAACTTCGATCTCTACTTCCACCTGACTGTGGAAACGGATCGGGACCCTGTGGACACCGAGCAGCTTCAAGGGCTCCTCCAGCACCACCGTGCGGCGGTCAACCTCGAAGTCGAGTTGTCCCTGATTCAGCTTGTTGGCTACGTCCGCATTCGTGACCGCCCCAAACAGCTTCCCGTCATCCCCCGCTCGTACATGGAAAACCGGCGCGACACCGTCCAACTGAGAAGCCCGCCGACGAGCCTCGAGATAGTCTCGCTTGGCCAGCTCTTCGGCAGAGTCTCGCTCGTCTTCTAGCCGTCGGATATTTCGATCACTCGCAGCGTATGCGATTCCCTGAGGGATCAAAAAATTGCGACCGTACCCGGCCTTCACGTCGACGACGTCACCCTGCTCCCCTAATTTCTCAACTGCTTTTCTCAAGATGAGCTTCATCAATCCATCCTCTCTACAGTCTTGGTACCGGAAATCGCCGCAGCCTTGGCTCGCAGATCGAGCCAGGTGTCACCCACGCCGATTACCAAAATTCCCATGAGTATTACGGGCGCGAACAACAGCATCCCGACGAGCACCAGCAAGAACCCCAAAAGTGTAACGCTCCCCTTGAAAAAGAGCAGTACCGCAGCTCCCCGGACAGCATAAAGCGCGCCCATGAAGACCACGGCGTTCGTCCCCGCACGGGTCCATCCGTCTCCCAAACTGAAAACGATCAGCGCCAACCCGGCCACCAATAGCCATACCAGGTCGTCGTTGAATCGGAAGTCCCTCAACGGAGCGAGACCCTGGTCACTTCCCCATGCAAAACGAACGTAAGCCCACCATGCGACCGCCAGACCGGTCAATGAGGAAAGTCCCAAGAGTGCCGGAAATACCCTCCCCTGTCCGGCGGCAGCCTCAAACACCCTACCTACGACCTCGGCCGGGACCGCCCCTTCGGGACTGAACCCCGTCAAGACGCCGAGAGCCAAGCTCACGCTCCGCATGACTCCCTCCGTGACGATCCAGTCGATGGTGGCCCATGAGCCCGGCTGCACCACAAAGAGCACCGATACCAACGCGGTGGTCGCCAACACCGCCCCCAAGGCCCTTGGAAAGAAGCGCGCGCTCGGCCACCGCATCGTCACCACGACAAACCACCCCGCCAAGACCACGGTCCAGCCCCGCTCTAGGTACCACGTTCCGCCACCCGCCACCGTACCCAGACTCACCATAACGGCCAAGATCGCGGCCGCCACGGTATTGAAGCTTCGTACGCCGAACACCATGGCCAACGCCAAGAACGGAATGCCCACCAGGATTCCGGTACTCGACACCGACAGAGCGAGCGTCAAGATGAGCAGCCCCGCCGGCCTCAACCAAGCGCGCCTCGCCCGCTCCGGTTCTGTCACGGGACGAATGGATAGGCCCGGGTCCCTCTCCACGTTTTACGCCTCGTGATCACGAACGTACGGGATCAGAGCCAGATATCGAGCACGCTTGATTGCCCGGCCAAGCTGGCGCTGAAAGCGCGCAGTGACCTTCGTTGTGCGCTTGGGCAGAATCTTTCCCTGGTCGGTCATGAACTGGGATAAAGTCGACACGTCCTTGTAGTTCAGCAGCTTGATCACAGGGCCCTCCATACGACGACGACGACCCCTACCTCCGCTGAATTCTGGAGGCCCGAAGCGCCTGGGAGCGTCCTCACCTTCCTCTTCGGAAGACTCCTCTTCAACCGGTGGCTCGTCAGGTTCGTCATCGTCCTCTCTTTCGGAGGACTGTGGGCGAGCCTCGCCCATGATGGAGTTGCCGCTGCTGGCCTCTCCTTCATTCACAACGATCAGATACCGCATCAGTTCGGTATCCAACTTCAGAACTCGTTCGAACTCCGGAAGTCCCTCAGAGCCGGCACGGATCTGGGCAACCACGTAGTACCCCATCTTCTGCTTGTCGACCGGGTAAGCCAGCTGGCGGGTGCCCCAATGGTCGACCGAGACGACCTCGCCGTCCTTAGCAATGGCCAGAGGATGGAATTTTTCGAGCTTCTTGTTGACGGGATCCTCGTCGAGGGTCGCGTCGAAGATATAGACGATCTCGTACAGTCGCACAGTTACTCTCCCACGGTCCGTTGTGTACGGGCCCCGTCCTTTGGTCGGAGCGGGATGAAGGCCTTAATATAGGGTGCGTCGTCCTCTTCGGTACCCCCCAAGGGTGCGCCGGATCGAGGTCAGGGCGTGGTGGGCCTCAGGCAAGTACCTGCTGCAGCCCCAGCACGAGGTCCGGGTAACGCTCGAAGGACCAGCGCGCCTCGTCCAACTCGAGACGCTCTCGGTTCGTATGGGCGTAGCGCTCCTCTCCCGGTGCGAACCCGATCGTGGGAATCCCGAACACACCCTGCGTCCAGCCCCCATCGGTGGCGAACGTCCAGGGCCGCACGTGCGCCGGTCCCTGGCCACTCGGCCGACCCACGGCTAAGGCAGCAGCCTGGACGAGAGAGTCGGCGGGATCCATGAGAAAGCCGGGCGTGAACAGACTTCTTTCGTGGGTTAGCCCCGTATAGGTGCCCTGACTCTCCATCGCCATGGATACGTCGATCGCAAATCCCTCGGGTAGAGTGCCAAACCGAGCATTCATCGCTTCGCGTATACTTTGGGTCATCGCGTCCGTGTCCATGTCGGGCAAGACACGCCAGTCGAGGACGACGGTGACTCGGTCCGGGATCACATTCCTGCTCTCGGGGAGCACATCCACACCCGTCGCGACGATCGTAGAAGCTCCGAGTACGGGATCCTCCGCCTGGCTCCCCGCAAGGTCAGCTACGACGTCGAGAACGACGGGAACCAGATCGAGGGCATTCCTCGCGCGCCCCGGTGCGGATGCATGGCCGGCGAGACCGCGGATCACCACCTCGATCTCTCCTCGCCCCCTGTGCCCGATGCAGATGTCGCCGTGAGTGGCCTCGCCGATCACCACGGCGCCGGGCGTCACGCTACCGGACTCCATCAAGTGCTTCATGCCGAGTCCACCCCGCTCCTCGAAAACGGTGTGGGCCACGATCACGTCTCCGGGAGCCCTCCCCGCCAGAGCTGCCGCAGCGTAGGTCTGGATCGCCAACGGCCCCTTGATGTCCATGGCTCCGCGGCCATGGAGGAAGCCGTCCACCACCTCCGCGGCAAACGGTGGGTGCGCCCACTCTTCATGATCCCCCTCCGCAACGACGTCCAGATGGCTGTTCAGCAAGACCGGCGGCGCCGTCCCGGTACCCGGCACGACACCCACGACGTTACCCACTTCGTCGACCCGAATGTCACTGAATCCGAGCAATTCCATTTCGGAGCGGAGGCGCTCGGCGACTTCACCCTCGTGACCGGACGGAGACGGAATCCTGATGAGATCCTGGGCGAAGGCCAGGGCGTTCTCGAAGGTGGCTGGTCTAATCATTCCATTGATGGGGGCTATTGATGAGTGCTAACCGAACAGGCGGGCTATCCACCCGACGAGACTCGAGATCTGGCCGCCGGCGTCGAGTCCATGGACGCGGACGAACCAGGGAGCCAAGACCAGCGAGACGACGCTCATCAGCTTGATGAGGATGTTGAGCGACGGACCGGACGTATCCTTGAACGGATCGCCCACCGTGTCACCCACTACGGCGGCCTTGTGGGGCTCAGAGCCCTTCCCCCCGTGCGCGCCACCCTCGATGAGCTTCTTGGCGTTGTCCCACGCGCCACCGGAGTTCGCCATGAAGAGCGCCATCAACACGCCCGTGACCGTGGCACCGGCGAGGAGCCCTCCGAGCGCCTCGACACCCAGGAATCTCCCCACCACGACGGGAGCGAGGATGGCGGTAACACCCGGCAGAATCATCTCCCGGAGCGCCGCATCGGTC
>CAUZAE010000123.1:0-8490 GCA_963577685.1 Gemmatimonadales bacterium UBA6960
CCATGCGAACCGCATCGGCTTGCCCAGTCTGACCTCCGCCCCGCACACGCACCCGGACGTCGAACTGCCCATGCAAATCCGCAGCGATGAGCGGCTCTTCCACTCTCTGCTGGTGGGTACGGCGAGGAAAGTATTCGGAGAGCTCTCGGGTGTTAACAGCCCACTCACCATTACCTGGTATCAAAGTGACCCGGGCAACGGCGGTCTTCCGCCGGCCTACGGTCTGGATCTTCTTATCCGCCATCAATCCCTTCCGATGCTAATCAGATGTCGAGGTGTTGGGGCTGCTGCCCCTGATGCGGATGCTCCGCACCGGCATAAACCTTCAACTTCCGCCTCATGTGCCGTCCCAACGTATTCTTCGGGAGCATACCCTTGATCGCTAACTCGATAACCCGGTCGGGATGTCGCTCGATCATACGACGGAACGGAATGTGCTTTTCGTTGCCCATGTATCCGGAATGCCTGAAATAGGTCTTCTGATCTGCCTTGTTTCCAGTCAGAGCGACCTTCTCGGCGTTGACCACCACCACGTAGTCCCCCACGTCCAAGTGCGGGGTGAACATAGGCTTGTGCTTGCCGCGAAGAATACTGGCAACCTTCGTAGCCAATCGACCCAACGTCTTGTCTTCGGCGTCAACGACCCACCACTCACGTTGGATGTCACCTTCTTTAGGGGTGTAAGTTTTCACCGCAGTTCCGGTCGTGGTTTCATACAGAGCTATGAAGGATAGTAGAGGCCCCAGGGGGTGTCAACGGGGCAAAGTTTGCTGTTTTCAAGGGGTTTCGACCGGAGCAATACCGAGGGAAAACGCTTCGGACGGGGAGCGGATGTCACAGCCAGCTCTCTCAGCCCGTGGCCGGATTGCGGTCTAAAAAAAGGTCTCCAAAAAGCGGGCTCGTGAGGCGTGCCGGAGCAGAGCCCTCTGCTTAATCTGCTTAATCTGCCTAACTCTCTCACGTGTGATGTTGAGGATCTCGCCGATTTCCTCGAGGGTCATGGGCTCTTGATCGTCCAGTCCGAAGTATAAAGCCGCAGGATCTTCGCCTCACGCTCCTTCAGGGTCGAGAGCGCATCTTCCACGCTGTCCTTGAGCGCATGGTCGTATGCCTGTCTTTCGGGACCCGGTGAAAATTGATCGGGCAAATAGCCGAGAAGGCGATTGGCTTCACCTGGCGTGATCGGGGCATCGAGAGAGAGATGTGACTGTGAAATGGCGAGCGTGCTCTCGACCTCCGCCTGCGAAATGTCTAGATCCTGAGCGATCTCCTCGACCGTGGCCTCCCGCCCGAGTTCTTGCAGGAGGGCGGAACTCCGTCGACCGATCCGATGCAGTGCACCGGCCCGGTTGAGGGGAACACGAACGATACGGCTTTGCTCCGCAAGCGCCTGGAGTATGGCCTGGCGGATCCACCAGACCGCATAACTAATGAACTTGATGCCCCTGGTCTCGTCGAACTTATGAGTTGCGCGAATCAGACCGAGATTCCCCTCATTGATCAAATCAGAGAGAGGTACACCCTGATGTATGATACTTCTTCGCGACGGAGACCACGAACCGAAGGTTCGAGCGGACGAGCTTGTCGAGCGCCTCTTCTTCTCCACGGCGAATACCTTGGGCCAGGCGTACTTCCTCCGCCCTGTCGATCAGCGGATAGCGACTGATCTCCTTGAGGTATTGATCGAGCGACCCTTCCCCGAAGGAACCCTTCGGGAAGCAAAGCTCATCCGACCCCCGAGGTGAGGTGTGGACGTAAGGGAGCCTCCGCCGGGACGGGGAGGCGCGATATGACAGGCATATCAGACATTACACCGATATCATAAGAGATGGTGCGAACCGCGTAACAGTGCGGGTTGCGGGAGAATGACCGTGGGATCCTAATTCGACGAATCGGAGAGCCATGGGAGTCTCCCGACCAGCCGTCCAATTTAGTCATCGTACCCGCTCTCCGAGACGGCCCCATCGCACCGCTCGAAGCCATGCGATGCTTGCCAGGCTCGCTGGGTCGAAAGAGAAATACACCAGCCAAGGTTGTCCACGGACCGCATCTCGGCTTACGAAGCCCCAATACCTAGAGTCCTCACTGTTGTCACGATTGTCCCCCAACACGAACAGGCCACCCTCCGGAACAGACAGTGGGCCCCAGTTGTCCCTGGAAGGACGGTACCCTCGTCTATCCCCCCGGCGACGGCCGGCCTCACTCGCCAACAGGTGGCTCCGTTGCCAGGACATGTTCGAGTGGATGGCATCGGCACCCGTGCGATCCGTGTGGCGGGCGTAGTCCTCGGTCAATGCGATGCCATTGACGTACAGAACCTTGTCTCGCATGGCGAGTGTGTCACCCGGCACACCAACCACTCTCTTCACGTAGTTCTTGAGAGGGTCATGCGACGGATTGAAGACGATGACGTCATTGCGGACCGGCTCCTTCCAGCCCGGAATCCTCACTCCGAAAAGGGGAACTTCAGACCCGTAGACGGCCTTGTTGACGAGGAGAAAATCTCCAACTAACAGCGTATTCTCCATGGAGGAGGTTGGGATCTTGAACGCCTCGACCACGAAAATCCTTACGACCAAGAAGAGGACGATCGCAAGTCCGAGGGAGCGGGACCACTCCCAAATGACTCGCATGGGCTACAGAGTCCGGTCGGATGCGGGACCATGTCGGTCCCCGACCGAACCCTCGACCGGGTCTCCCGTGTGGCCATCGACCATTCGTGTCATCGTCTCCTTGTCGGAGGATCGGCGCCTCTCCGCACCAGCCGACCCGGCCTGGCTGTCGAGCACGAATACACAGTCCTCGCGGCTCCGTTCCCCAGCGGACGTGGACGCGCGGAAGGGACAAGCGGCGGACAAGAAGGTTCCCCCGAGTAGCCTACCAGTCATGGTGTGGTAGATGGCAAGGAGAGTTATCTGTGCGGACTGAACGGTCACCCATGTCGTTTCTGGTCATTGCCATCGTGCTCGGTACGGCGGTGACTTCCCTGCGAAATCGCACACTGTCGTCCTCGGACGCGCCTGCATAAGATGGGTTTCCGGCCCAGCAGGAGTGTCGCGAAGGCGTCCCACCGAACTGCGCCGGGGGGCTACCCGGCGAACCCGCAGACCCCGAAATCGTGCTGCAGGTTGCTGAGACGTGTCGCGATGTCGGCTATTTGTGTGTCGGTCTCGAGCCCACCGGCTCGCAACGCCTCTATCGATGGTCCGACACAACGGGACGCCTGAGAATCCGAATCCCCTTGCCCTCGGACGAAACCCCGAGCCGGGCTCGTGAGCTCCAGAGCGCGGCGGTCCGCGGCCTCCAGTATTGGAATCAAAAACCGTTCGAACTCATAATCGACTCTCGGTCGACCTCATCCCAACCGGCGGACATCACTATCTTATGGGGGTCGGGCCTGTCGGGGTCCCAGTTGGGCATCACCCGCATTCAGTAGAGCGTTCGCGCAGGCAAGCACGACTTCAAGGTGCTTGGACTGTCGCTCGCCACGCGCAGCCCGTCGAACCCACATTACGAGCTCACCACCGAGCAGGTCCTTCTCACCGCGGCGCACGAGATGGGCCACGCGCTCGGACTGCCGCATAGTGACTCGGAACGCGACGTCATGTACCCGACCAATACGGCACGGAGCCTCACGAGCAGAGATTTTCGGACACTAGGTGCTCTCTATGGGTTACCCAATGGAGCAGAGATCGTCCGCTGAAAACAGATTTTCCCGATCGTCTAGTCGTGTCGACTCAGACCGTACTTCTCGATTTTCTTGTAGAGGTTGGAGCGGGGCATGCCGATCTGCCGAGCCGTCTCACTCACGTTCCAGTCGCTCTCCTGAAGCTTGTGGGTGATGTAGACTAATTCGGCCTTTTCCTTGAATTCACCGAAGGTCTCGACGCCGAGGAGGGCGGTATCGAGCGCACCTTCCGACGGACCCGCCACCACGAGCGCCTCCACGTCCGACACCCGTATCACCTCCTCGGGCGTAAGAATCAGTAGTCGCTCAACCGTGTTTCTCAACTCCCGAACGTTGCCCGGCCAGTCGAGCCCTTCGAGCCGTTTCATCGCCTCGTCCTCGATGACCTTAGGGCCTACGTGATAGGCCTCCACCGCCTGAGCGACGAAGTGATCGATCAACGGTCGGATATCCTCACGCCGCTCCCGCAGAGGGGGCAGCCGCACAGGCACTACGTTGAGTCTGTAGAAGAGATCCTCCCGGAAGCGCCCTTCTGCGATCTCCTCGGCCAGATCTTTGTTGGTGGCGGCGAGAACTCGAACGTCCACCGAGACGGTCTTCGCGCCCCCCACGCGCGTGATGACCCCCTCCTCGAGGGCTCGCAAGACCTTCGCCTGAGCCGCCAATGACATGTCACCGATCTCGTCGAGAAAGAGCGTACCTTCATGCGCCTGTTCGAAACGCCCGGCCCGATCCGCGACCGCCCCGGTGAAGGAACCCTTCATGTGGCCGAAGAGCTCTGATTCAATCAATTCCAAGGGAATCGCGGCACAGTTCACCTCGACAAGCGGGGCCTTGCTCCGGTGAGAAAGGCGATGAAGGGCTCTTGCGATGAGCTCCTTCCCCGTCCCATTCGCGCCGGTGATCAACACGCGTGCATCGGTAGGAGCGACACGCTCCACTCGTTCGAGCACTCCGCGAATAGCGCGTGACACACCGACGATTCGACGGCGTCCGTCGACCTCGCTGCGGAGAAGCTGAATGCTTTCGGTAAGCCCCCGGAGTTCCAAAACGTTTCGGAGAGTTACGAGCAAGCGGTCCGTATCGAGCGGCTTTTCCAGGAAATCGAACGCTCCCTTCCGTGTAGCGTCGACCGCAGTATCGATCGTTCCATGTCCACTGATCATGACCACGTAAGCGGAGGGGTCCAACTTTCGAATTCGCGTGAGCACCTCTAGTCCGTCGAGCCCGGACATCTTCACGTCTAAGAAAGTGACGTGCGGAGTGAAGGATTCGAACAAGGCCAACGCTTCGGGGCCGTCCGCCGCCGTCCCTACTTCATGTTCTTCGTACTCAAAGACCTGTCGGAGCGCGTCGCGGATCGATTCTTCGTCGTCGACGATCAGGATTCGGGACATCTAGATGCTAAATGTCGCGCACGAGAATCAGCTGGTCACGCACGATGTAAGCCGATCGAATACCACTTGGTAGTGGAATGGCCAAGGCATCGTCAGGGAGCCCTCCCACGTATTCTCTCCCGAGGGCCGTCAGGATCTCGGGGATCATGGCGTCTGGAAGCGGGATGAAGGAGGCCTGGATGCGGTGCACCACGAGTGCAGCCCACCGATCGTCGATCGGCGTCAAAGCCCCTTCGAGGGAAACCGTCACAGTGTCGGGAAGAAATCCGATGACCCGATCCAGGTCCGGAAGTCCGGGAAAATCATCAACGGCTAGCTGGATCGTCAGCGTCACCCTCCCGTCCTCCAAGTCGACGGCAGGATCAGCGATTCCGCCGGGCAGGATTCCCGGAACGGCGTAGTGGAGTACTGAGATGATATCGAGGGAGCTCAAGCTCATCTGCTCACCGACCTCACCGCGACGCAGGCGCTCGAAACGATCCATCACTGCCTCGGCACGTTCCGGCGAAGCCACGATCGCCGGCGTGTCATCACCCCTCGCTAACCAATCTTCGACCCTGGGAAAGACGGCCGGGCCCCAACGCCACCCTGCGAACGCCGTCGCGATGAGGAGTGCCAAGAGACTGATACGGCCCAGACAGCTCCGAAGGCAGCCCACGATCTAGCCCGCGAACGCCGAGCGGTGCCGCAGACTATACGTCGGGCCACCTTTCACCACCTGGCTGCGCATGAGGTCCATCTTCCGGATCTTCATCTCCCCCTTGTACGTGAGGCCCGCGGCGGCTTCGTCCAGTCCGCGAAACTCTCCTGCCCTACTGCTCACATCCACCTTTCCTAGGGTTAGGTGCGGATGGAAAGCCCTCCCCTCACGGTCGAATCCGCAGTCCTTGAGGGCCCACTCGAGATCCTGCTTTAGACAGCGCAGCGACGGAGTCGGTTCGACACCTACCCAGATGACGTTCGGGTTTCGGATGGTAGGAAACGCCCCGAACCCCCCTACCGAAAGGTCGATCTTGCCGGTGGCCGTGGCCACACGGGTCAAGGCCTCTTCCACCTGGGTGACTCGATCCTCTGCCACGTTTCCGAGAAACCTGAGCGTAATATGGTAGTTCTCGGGATCGATCCAACGAACTGAGAGCCCACTCCCTCGAAGCACCTTCGTGGCGCGATAGATCCGATCCCGCTCCTTCTTAGGAAGATTCAGTGCGACAAACAGGCGCATGGCGGCGGATCACTACTCCTTGAGACGGGCCATCTTCGAGGTAGGGATCCGAGGAGAAGATTCGAACCCCGGGGATACGCATCGCAAAATACCCGGATGGTCCTAGGCGAACAACCTACGAAGGAGTGTCGGTACAGCACGAAGGATCAGCAGGCCCATGGGCGATCCAGTCGACGGTATTGGATCGCCTCTCCAACGTGGTCCGCGCGGAGGGAGGACGCCCCGTCCAAATCGGCGATGGTTCTGGGCACCTTGAGCACCCGGTCGTGCGCACGGGCTGACAGCGCTAGTCGGGTCACGGCCCTTCTGAGAATCCGGCTCCCGGCGTCATCCAGTGCGCACCAACGGCGGATGCCACGTGGCCCCATATGGCCGTTCGCCCGCACACTACCACAGCGTTTGGAGCACTGCCGCTGCCGATCGCTCGCCTCGGACACTCGAGCACGCACGAGCCGGCTCGCTTCTGCGGGTTGCCAGTCGCTCATGTCCTCGAAGGGGACGGCCGGTACGGTCACGTGAGGATCGATTCGGTCGAGCAGTGGACCCGAAATACGTCCACGGTACCGACCCACCGCTGAGGGTAAGCACCCGCACCGGTCGCCGTCAGAGCCGTTGAGGCCGCACGGGCATGGGTTCACGGCCGCCGCAAGCATGAAACGCGCAGGATACTTGAGGGTGGCGCGCGCCCGAGAGTGACCCACGACCCCGTCCTCCATCGGCTGGCGCAACGCTTCGAGGGCGGCCCTCCTGTACTCCGGAAGCTCATCTAGGAAGAAGACACCATGGTGTGCCAGGCTTACCTCCCCGGGACGGGGAATCGAACCACCACCCACGAGGCCTGCATCACTCACGGTGTGATGGGGTGCTCGAAACGGACGCTTGTAAACGAGGGCACCACCGGGCGGGACGAGCCCCGCTACCGAGTGGACCTTCGTGACCTCAATGGCTTCCTCGAGCGTCAAAGATGGCAGTATGCCTGGGAGCCGACGGGCAAGCATTGTCTTGCCGGATCCCGGCGGACCTACCAGGAGGAGGTTGTGTCCTCCGGCGGCGGCAACCTCGAGGGCTCGCTTCGCGAACTGCTGCCCCCGCACCTCAACCAGGTCGAGGTGCCCGGTAGAGTGACCGTCCAGAACGCGAGCGGGATCGATCTTAGTGGCATCGAGTGTGCCCTGTCCCAAGAGAAACTCCAGCACGGCGGTGAGGCTCGAGGCACCCAAGACTTCGACCCCGTCCACGACCGCGGCCTCCCGGGCGTTGGCCTCCGGGAGAACAAGCCTCTCGACCCCTCGATCGCGGCATCCGGCGGCAATGGGGAGCCCTCCCCGGATTGGCCGCAGGCGACCCCCCAGACCCAGCTCTCCAACGAGGCAAGCCCCCCCCACTCGTCCCTGCGGAAGGACCCCCATGCTGACGAGCACACCGAGCGCGATCGGAAGATCAAAGGCGCTTCCCTCTTTTGGCACGTCCGCCGGGGCAAGGTTGACGGTGATGCGCCGCTGTGGCACCGGATGTCGAGCATTGGCGAGCGCCGCCATCACGCGCTCCCGCCCCTCACGGACGGCCCCTTGCGGCAGGCCGACCACGACGAAGGATGAAAGCCCAACCGAAATGTTGACCTCCACCGACACCGCATGGCTCTCGACCCCACTGACCGACGCCGATCCGATCTGTGCCAGCATGACTCCTCCGGTAGAGCACACATAAATCGAATTTCGATGCGAGGCACGGTGCAGAGACGGCCACACGCGTGTGCGCCGTATATTGCGACGCCGAGCCGGGCACTTGAATGTCGGGATGGGAGTTTCTCCACGGCAGGACGAAAGCGTCATGGGGGCGCGGAGGGCGGCTGGTCGAACACCAGAAGGAATCGTCATCCGTCCGTCCCAAGCCTTGAGGAAAAAGCGGCGGGTGGGTATGGTCCGCTCGTGAAAGTGGCCACGCAGGAGCACCTCGCGCGTGCCACTGACCGCCATTTCAGACCCAATCAAAGGCCGGAGTCCTCAATGAACGTCACCGTTTTCGGTGAAAGCCAACCCGGAGAAGCCCGGGTGGCCTTGATTCCTTCAGGCGTGTCCAAGCTCGCCAAGCTCGGATGCGAGGTGACCGTCGTGTCGGGAGCCGGACTCTCGGCTCACTACATGGACGAAGAGTACCGCGAGGCGGGAGCCAAGATCGAGTCA
>CAUZAE010000124.1:0-8442 GCA_963577685.1 Gemmatimonadales bacterium UBA6960
TTAAGATGGTGGTGACGCTTGGCGAAATCAGCGACGTCCTCCGAGAGGAGTGGGGCACGCACGACCCCTAGTCACGCCGCCTCTGCCCGTTATTGTTTAGCCTTCGGTCAATCCGTTGTTCGCGCGATCCACTCCGACGTAACCAGAATGCCGACATACGAATACAGGTGCCCTGACGGGCACGAGTTCGAGTTGTTTCAGAGCATGTCCGCCGATTCGGTGGCGCCGTGTCCTCACTGCGGTGAGTCGGCTCAGCGGCTGCTGTCTGGTGGAGCGGGTTTCATTTTCAAGGGTGACGGATTTTACATCACAGATTCTCGAAGCGAGGCCTACAAGAAGGCGGCTTCTTCCGAGCAAGGGGGCGGTGCGAGTAAGAGTAAGAAAAGCGACTCTCCTGCCGCGTCGGACTCGTCCAAGTCGGGGGAGTCGAAATCGGAATCGAAGTCCTCCACGTCATCCGATTCGTCGGGGCCCGCCTCGTCGTCCAAGTCGGATAAGTGAGCCTGTTCGGGCACCGATAGAGACCCATGTCCCAGGAAGCGATTCGACGAGCCCTCGAGGAGGTATTGGGGGAGATGGGTGTGCAGGGTACCGAAATCCGGTTGGACCAGCCGAAGGACCCGGCCCACGGAGATCTCGCAACAAATGTAGCGCTTACCCTCGCGGGCTCTCTGGGACTACCCCCTCGCACCATCGCCGAAGACATCGCTTCTCGATTGGAGGGGCGTGACGCGGGCATCGAAGCCGTAGAAATCGCTGGACCGGGCTTTCTGAACTTTAGGCTAAGCACGGCTCAGGTTGCCTCCATCCTCGTGGACATCATCGAAGCCGATGAGCTGTGCGGCCGAGGAGACGAGGGCGGTGGGGAGCCCATCATGGTCGAGTTCGTCTCGGCGAATCCGACGGGCCCGCTACATGTCGGGCACGGGCGCCAGGGCTCGATCGGCGACGCCATCGCCGGCCTTCTGGAGTGGACGGGTTGGTTGGTCAGCCGTGAGTACTACTACAACGACTCCGGCGCTCAGATCGATCGTCTGGCAGAGAGTGTCTGGGCCCGGTACCAACAGTCGTTCGGAGGGGACGCGCCCATTCCGGATGGCGGATATCAGGGCGTCTACGTGTCCGAGATCGCTGCCGATTTAGCCGACGCGTACGGGGAGCGCTTCGTCGGGGACGCGGGAGTGGAAGCCATGGACGTGATGAGGAACGTGGCGGTTCGCGCGCTTCGGGAAGATCAGGACCAGGATCTCGCCGACTTCGGGATCCACTTCGATACGTACTTTCTCGAATCGTCGCTCTATGAAGATGGCCGGATAGCATCGACGGTCGAAGCGCTTCGAAAGACCGGTAAGGTGTTTGATCGCGATGGGGCGGTTTGGCTTCGCACGACCGAGTACGGCGACCAGAAAGACCGTGTGATGATCAAGAGTGACGGGTCGCCCACCTATTTCCTTCCCGACGTAGCATACCATATGGACAAGTGGGAACGCGGTTTCCACCATGTCATCAACGTCCAGGGGGCCGATCACCACGGCACGGTCGCTCGGGTCCACGCCGGGGTGCAGGCGTTGGGGCTCCCGGTTGGGTACCCCGAATACGTCCTGCACCAAATGGTTCGGGTCGAACGGGATGGCCAAGAGGTGAAGTTCTCGAAACGGGCCGGGTCGTACACGACGCTCAGGGAGTTGGTGGGCGAAGTCGGTGTCGACGTTACGCGCTACTTCTTTCAGATGCGCAAACCGGATGGACATCTTGTGTTCGACTTGGACCTGGCGCTCGACCAGTCGGACAAGAACCCGGTGTTCAAGATTCAATACGCACATGCTCGGATGTGTAGCATTTTCGGGAAGGCCGAAATCGACGGCGGACAGGTCACCGGCCGCGGCGTAGAGCTCTCTCTTCTCGACAACGAGCTAGAGCGCGAGCTGATCAAGCTACTGGGGCGCTTCCCGGAACTCGTGAAGAACGCCGCTCGTCTCAGGGCCCCTCACCTCGTCTGCGATTATCTCGAGCAGACTGCCGGTGCGGTGAACTCTTGGTATCACGCGGGTAATCCCAGTCGGAACCCCGAACTCGCGGTGCTGGTCGATGACGCGGACCTGAGGAAGGCTCGCCTCGCCCTCGTGCGGTCTGTTCAGATCGTTCTGAGGAATGGCTTGAAAATTCTGGACATCGGGGCCCCGGAACGCATGGTTCGCAAGGATGATGAAATCACGTCCTAGAAAGGTAAATCGGTGCCGATACTCGTAGTTGGAAGCGTAGCTCTGGATTCCGTGCAGACTCCTTTCGGAGAGGCTGAGAGGGTGGTAGGGGGCTCCGCCGTCTTTTTTTCCGCCGCCGCTAGCCTCTTCGGCCCCGTGCGCGTGGTGGGTGTGGTGGGGGAAGACTACCCTCTGGAGAAGCTGGAATTCCTCGCCGAACGAGGTGTGGATCTCAGTGGGATCGAGCAGGCGGAGGGGGAGAGCTTCTTTTGGGCAGGCCGCTACTCACACGATCTCAACTCACGGGACACGTTGGAGACGCGCCTCGGCGTGTTTGCGGACTTCCGACCCCGAGTTCCCGAAGGATTCCGGGATTCGTCGTGCGTCTTTCTGGGGAACATCGATCCGGTGCTCCAGCTGGAGGTGCTCGATCAGGTGACGTCGCCGAGGGTTGTGGCTTGCGACACGATGAACTATTGGATCGAGGGGAACCCTGACGCACTCCTCGAACTGTTGAAGAAAGTCGACATCCTGCTGGTGAACGACGCCGAGGCCCGTCAGCTGGCGGGCGATCACAACCTGCTGCGGGCGGCTCGCTGGATTCAGGAGCATGGACCCGAGATCGTGGTGGTGAAAATGGGTGAACATGGGGCGACCCTCTACGGCCCCGACTGGATGTTTTTTGTTCCCGGATTTCCGCTTGAGGTAATCTTCGATCCGACGGGGGCAGGTGACGCCTTCGCCGGCGGGTTCATGGGACACCTCGCGGCGGCAGCCTCATTCGGTCTGGACGACTACAAGCGTGCGATGGTGTATGGTTCGGTGATGGGCTCGTTCGCAGTCGAAAGTTTTAGCATCGATCGATTTCACTCCCTCGACGAGCACGATATCCTGAAGCGTTTGATGCAGTTCAAGGAGATGACCGCTTTCGAGCATCGCATATAGGGTCCAAATGGCCGAAGAAGACGGGTTGAGCTATCGAGCCGCAGGGGTGGATCTCGCCGCGGCCGAACGTGCCAAAGAGGGTATAGAGGGCCTCGTCGCCTCCACGCGCGACAGCAATACGCTCTCTGAATTGGGGCTGTTCGGAGGGCTCTATCGAGTTCCGGATGACGTCCCGGATCCCGTGTTGGTTTCGAGTGCCGACGGTGTCGGGACGAAGCTCAAGGTGGCCTTCATGGCTGACCGTCACGATACGGTCGGCCAGGATCTCGTCAATCACTGTGTGAACGACATCCTGGTCCAAGGGGCTCGTCCGCTGTTCTTCCTCGATTACCTGGCGTCCGGCGGCATGGATGAGACCGTCGTGACTGCAGTCGTAGGCGGGATAGCTCAGGCTTGTAGAGAGAACGGCTGTGCCCTATTGGGTGGAGAGACCGCTCAGATGCCAGAGTTCTATTCGGAGGACGAGTACGACCTGGCGGGGTTTATCGTGGGCATCGTATCGCATGAGCAAGTCCTGGACGGGTCGCGCGTCCGGGCGGGAGACGTGCTGATCGGACTAGAGTCTTCGGGGCTTCATACCAATGGCTTTACGCTGGCCCGCAAGATCGTCTTCGACGTCATGAAGCTGGCGATCGATGCCCCGTTTCCCGACAGCGATCGGAGCGTCGGAGATGTCCTCTTGGAAGTGCATCGCAGCTACTTGAGTGCCCTTTGGCCATTGTTGGAAGACGGCCGGCTCGGAGGGTTGGCCCACATCACCGGAGGGGGTATCGTGGGCAATCTGCCGCGGATTCTCGGGGCGGGACTCGGTGCCGTCGTCGATACTCAATCGTGGGAAGTCCCTCCGGTCTTTCGAGTCCTAGCCGAAGCAGGCGCGATCGAGCGTTCCGAGATGATGAGAGTCTTCAACATGGGCGTGGGGCTGATTCTGGTGGCCTCTCCTGAAAAGGCCGATGGGGTCGTGGCCGCCTTGGGCGACGGAGACACTCGGGGTTGGATCATGGGCGAGGTGGAAACGGGTGAAGGGGTCCGGTTGGCGTGACGCGAATGGCTCATCCCTCGAAGATCACGGGACTGCTCGCGCTCCTGCTCCTCCCGGTTCCGGCCCACGCGCAAGACCTCAGCCCGCTGGTTGCCCAATGCGCGTCGGGGGGGTCTTCGAGCTTGCTCACGGCATGCCGTAGTGCCGTTCTGGCGGGTCAGACTATCCGTGGCGGCATCGCCATCACCGGGGCAGGGGGGACCGAGTTACCGGGAATGTCCAGCACGATCGGTAGGCGGTTGGGCAGCTCACCTCGCGTGAGCCTGGCGTTAGGTGTTCAAGCTGCGTCTTTCGAGATGCCGGACCTGCGCGGGGCGGGTTCAGATGGGCAGGGCACGAATACCGTTGCAGCCTATGGGCTAAAGGGAACGGTGGCCGTCGGGCTGCTCGACGGGTTTTCGGTCATCCCCACGGTCGGTGGGATTTTTTCAGTGGATCTGCTTGGCTCTCTGGGCCTCATCTTGCTCGGCGAAGGAGACGGCTTTCCCAAGAATGAAGTGATGATCTCTGGGGGAGCGAGGCTCGGAATATTTCGGGAATCGTTCACGATGCCAGGTGTCACCGTCTCTGCCGTACAACATTTCGGGGGCGCCGCGGGTTGGACGAACGGCGGAACGCCGCGCACGGACGTCGACGCGGACCTCTCCACGACGTCCGTCCGTGCCACGGTCGGGAAGGATCTTTTCGGCCTGGCTGTTCTGGCGGGTGTCGGGTGGGATTGGAATAAGGGAGCTTTGGATGTGAGAGTTTCTGATCCAGCCGACCCCACCGTTCTCGGGGTCGCTGCCACGGATGCCCTGACCAGTCGGCGCAACGTCTACTTCGCCGGTTTGTCGATTACCCGCCTCGTTCTTCAACTCTCGTTAGAGGCGGGTTGGGCTGGCGGCTACGCTGCTCTTCCGGGCTATCCGGGTGCCTACGATCCAGGTAGCGCCGTTCCGTTCGCGAGAATCGCGGGGCGTCTCACGTTCTGATGAGCGGACGCGGTGGTGCCGGAGCGTCGCTGTCCACGTCGGATCGAAACTGGCTTTCACGAGCGGCTGAGCTCGCCGAGCGAGGCTGGGGGTGGGTACATCCGAACCCCATGGTGGGGTGTGTACTCGTCAGGGCTGGGCGGGTGGTGGGCGAGGGCTGGCATCGGCAGTACGGTGGAGCCCACGCCGAAGTCGAGGCCGTGAAGGCGGCCGGAAGGCACGCTCGCGGGGCCACTGCCTACGTCAGCCTCGAGCCGTGTAACCATCAGGGAAAGACTGCACCCTGCGCACATCTTCTCATTGAGGCGGGTATCGTGCGGGTCGTGTTCGGAGCGTCGGACCCCGGAGATGAGGCTGGCGGCGGTGCCCGCCACTTGGCCAGCGCCGGCTTGGCGGTCGATGGTCCCTCCGACGATCCTGGCTTGAGCACCCAGGTGGATCCGGCCTTCTTCCACACGATTCGGAACGCCCAGAGCTACGTCGTTGTGAAGCTCGCCCAAAGCAGCGATAACGCGATCGCGGCCAAGCCTGGAGAGAGAGCGTTCCTCACCGGTCGCACGGCAAATCGTGAGGTCCATCGGCTGCGAATGGGCTTCGACGCCATTCTCGTCGGTGGCTTGACCGCTCGAATCGACGACCCTCGACTGACGGTCAGGGAAGGCTTCAGGGCCCGCGTTCCGCCCACGAGGGTAGTGCTGGACCCCGGAGCCGAGCTCTCGACAGACGCTCGACTTGTCGAAACGATCGGTGAAGCTCCCTTGATCATCGTCGTCACCCCAGCGGCTCCCCTCGCCAGGGTCAAGGCACTGGAGCAGTCAGGGGCCCAGGTCCAAGTCGTCGGTGCTGCAGCCGCGGGCGCTGATCTTCACGAAGCTCTCGCGAGATGTTGGACTCTTGGCCTGCGTTCGATTTTTTGTGAGGGTGGGGGTCGCTTGGCGCGTGCTTTGGTGGATGCCGGCTTGGTCCAGCGTCTGTATCTTTGGCGAACCCCCCAACGATTGGGTCCCGAGGCTGTTCCAGGTCTCTTGGACGTCGTCGAAGAAGATGGGGGTTCGGGTTGGTCGATGGTCGGCGAACCCAGGCGATTCGGGGACGATATCCTCGTCACCTATGACCGAGAAGCATGATGTTCAGTGGCATCGTCGAAGAGGTAGGTGAGATCGTAGCGCTCCGCGAACTCGAGGGTGCGCGGGAGTTGAGAGTTTTGGCGTCCGGCATCCTCGACGACCTCCCCGTGGGTGCATCGGTCGCGCTCGACGGGGCGTGCCACACGGTTGCGACTCTAGTGGAAGGGGGATTCACGGTCACGAGCATCGGCACTACGCTGTCTCGTACCGTTGTGTCTCACTATCAGGAAGGTCGTGAGGTCAACTTGGAGCGCGCTGTAGCCGTCGGAGCTCGCCTGGATGGACACTTGGTGCAGGGGCACGTGGACGCTGTCGGCCGTCTAGTCGGCATCGAGGAACGCGGAGATTACCGGCTACTGGACTTCGAAGTACCACCCGAGGTAAGTGACCTGATGATCCTCCATGGTTCGATCGCCATCAACGGCGTGAGCCTGACCATCAACGCGATTCTCGATGACGGCGGCTGCCAGGTGGGGATAATTCCCTTTACGTGGGAGGCCACCACCTTCAGAAGCCTGACGCCCGGTACAGAAGTCAATGTGGAAGGCGATCTTATCGGGAAGTACGTGCGGAAGCTTATGGCGCGTCCGTAACGACCCCACGCGTGCGGTCCCTCGAACTCTGCGCTGCTGCTATACTCCTTGGTCGGCGCGTGTTCAAGCCTCACCGCACGCTCGTTCTCACGCAGATTGGAGGAATGACCGGGGATGCCGTTCGACTCCGTGGAAGATGCCCTCGAGGATATTCGACAGGGCAAGATCATCATCGTCGCCGATGACGAGGATCGAGAGAACGAAGGAGACCTAGTCTGTGCCGCGTCTCTCATCTCACCAGAAGCGGTCAACTTCATGACTCAGTTTGGGCGAGGCCTTATCTGCGTCGCCCTGTCGCCGCCCAGAGCGGCCGAGTTGGGCCTTCCGCTCATGACGGCGGAAAACTCTGATCCGCAAGGAACCGCTTTCACGATCTCCGTGGACGCCCATCAGCGCTTCGGCGTTACGACTGGGATAAGCGCCCACGATCGCGCCAAGACCATCCAAGTCCTCGTGGACCCGAGCAGTCGACCCGACGACCTTCGCCGACCCGGTCACATCTTCCCGCTGAAGGCGCGACCGGGCGGCGTCTTGAGGAGGGTCGGTCAGACAGAAGCAGCCGTCGATCTGGCCCGACTTGCGGGGCTTCCACCCGTCGGCGTCATATGTGAAATCCTGAATGCGGACGGCACGATGGCTCGCCGCCCGCAGTTAGAGTTATACGCACAGGACCATGACCTGAAGTTCATCTCGGTCGCTCAACTCGTATCGTATCGCCTCGCCAAGGAGCGGCTCGTAACGCGCGTGGCGGAGGCGGACCTCCCGACCGCGTTCGGTGATTTCCGCATCATCGCCTACCAAAGCTCGATCGATGACCGTGAGCACGTGGCTCTCCTAAAGGGCGACATCGAGGGTAGGGACGATATCCTCACCCGTATGCATTCCGAGTGCCTGACAGGTGATGTGTTCAGCTCGCTCCGGTGCGACTGTGGTCAGCAGCTGGGTGCTGCGTTGGAGCGCATCGCCGAAGAGGGACAAGGGGTCGTCGTTTACTTGAAGCAGGAAGGGCGCGGGATCGGTCTCCACAACAAGATTCGGGCATATGAACTTCAGGACCAAGGCCATGACACGGTCGAAGCCAATGAGGCGTTGGGATTCAAGCCGGATCTTCGGGACTACGGTATCGGTGCTCAGATCCTTCTCGATCTGGGGCTGAAGAAGATCAGGTTGCTCACCAATAACCCTCGAAAGATCGTCGGGCTGGAGGGGTACAATTTGGAGATCACCGGGAGAGTGCCGCTAAATGTCGATAGTGGTGAACACAACAAGTCCTATCTAGACACCAAGCGGTCCAAGCTGGGCCACCTCTTGTAAAATGCGGATGGAACCTGGCTCTCATCTTCCTGACCCACGTCCTGCCCCGGGGAAACGGATCGGCATCGTCGTGTCGCGCTTCAATGCAGAAGTAACGACGGAGATGTTGGAGGGATGTCGGGGCGCCCTGGCCGAACGGGGAATCTCGTCAGAGAGTGTCGACGTCTATTGGGTCCCCGGCGCTTGGGAGCTTCCGCAGGTTGCCCGAAGGGTCGCAGCCGAGAGTCTTCACGACGCGATCATCGC
>CAUZAE010000125.1:0-8321 GCA_963577685.1 Gemmatimonadales bacterium UBA6960
TCGACCGACTTGATCCGCCGTTTGACGTCGCTCCCGCCTGCCATCGCCTACTCGCTCTCCACCACGGTCGTGTAATTCACCTCAGGAAACCGCCCCCGAAATCGCCGCTTCGGCCGGAGCCTCCGCCCCTACCTCCGCCTCTACCTCGGCCACGAAGATCTCGTTGTACTCTTCGATGGACGCGACCAGCTTCGCCGTGATCTCGTCCGTGAGCTCCTTCTGCTCGCGTATGCCCGTCAACAGATCGTCGTGTTGCGTACCGAGGAAGTCGTGGAAGCCACTCTCCCAACGCCTCAAGTGCCGAACCTCGACACCGTCCAAATGCCCCTCGGTGGCGGCGAAGATCACGCAGACCTGATTCTCCACAGCCATGGGCTGGTACTGCCCCTGCTTCAGGACCTCCACCGTGCGCTCGCCTCTCGCGAGCTGAGCCTGCGTCGCGGCATCCAGATCGGAGCCGAATTGCGCGAACGCCTCCAGCTCCCGGTACTGCGCCAGGTCGAGCCGGAGACGGCCCGCCACCTTCTTCATGGCCTTGATCTGAGCGGCACCCCCTACACGGGACACAGAAATGCCGACGTTGACCGCCGGACGGACCCCGGAGTTGAACAGATCGGGCTCGAGGTAGATCTGGCCGTCCGTGATGGAGATCACGTTCGTGGGGATGTATGCCGACACGTCACCGGCCTGCGTCTCGATGATCGGGAGCGCGGTCATGGATCCCCCGCCCTGAGCGTCGGACAGCTTGGCCGCGCGCTCGAGGAGGCGTGAGTGCAGATAGAACACATCTCCCGGGAAGGCCTCGCGCCCCGGTGGGCGCCGCAAAATCAGCGAGAGCTGCCGGTAGGCGGTGGCCTGCTTGGAGAGGTCGTCGAAGACGACGAGTGTATGCTTGCCCTTCCACATGAAGTGCTCGGCAATGGCGCAAGCCGCGTAGGGTGCGATGTACTGCATGGGCGCCGGATCGGAGGCGTTGGACGCCACGACGATCGTGTAGTCCATGGCGCCGTGGTCCCGAAGCGTCTCGACCACGCCGGCCACGTTGCCGGCCCGCTGCCCGATGGCGCAGTACACGCAGATGACGTCCGTCTCTTTCTGACTGATGATCGCGTCGAGGGCGATCGCCGTCTTGCCTGAGCCCCGGTCGCCGATGATGAGCTCACGCTGGCCCCGTCCGATCGGGATCATCGAGTCGATCGCCTTGAGACCCGTCTGGAGGGGCTCGCTGACGGGCTGCCTCATCACGATGCCCGGAGCGACAACGTCGATTTTCCGATTTTCCTCGATCGGTTCGATCGGACCCTTGCCGTCGATCGGATTACCGAGCGAATCCACGACCCGGCCGATGTACCCGCTACCCGTCGGGATGTCGAGCACGCGTCCGGTACGCCGGACCTGGTCGCCCTCGTGCAGCGCGGTCCAATCCCCCATGATGACCGCGCCGATGTTGTCCTCTTCGAGGTTGAGCGCGAGAGCCGTCACCGGCTCGTCGGAGTCGGCGGGCATGATCTCCAGCATCTCGCTGGCCATCGCCTTGGTCAGGCCATAGATGCGGGCGATGCCGTCCTTCACCTCGAGGACTTCACCGACCTCCTCGGCCTGAAGCGCTTCGCCGTAGTTCTCAATTTCCGAAAGAAGGACGCCCTTGATTTCGCTCGCCCGGAGTCCTGCGTCGTTAGCCATTGCGTAATCCTGTCATTCCATCACGAGGGCCGGCTTGCGCCGACCGGATCTGTACCGTCAAACCCCACCCACCGTGGGGAGATCAGCCTTCATTAGCCTTCGGCGCATCCCGTCCAGTTGGCGCCTCAAGGATCCATCGTAGATCGTGTCGCCCGTCCGGAAGATCGCCCCACCGAGGATGCCCGGCTTGACCCGGACGTGTGGGATGGCGGTCTTCCCCAACGCCGCGGTCAGCCATTTTTCCATTTCCGCGACCACCTCTTCGTCGAACTCGCGGGCCAACGTCACCTCGACGTGCACCCGGTTGAAGTGCTCGTCCATGAGGCTCTTGTACTCCCGCGCCATCACCCTCAGCAGGCGCTGCCGCCTCTTATCGAGTGTGATCAGCACGAAATCAACGAGTTTCGCAGGTAAGTTGGCGCCGAAAACCTTACGCACTACCACCTTCTTCTGCGCCACGGCAATTCTGGGCGTCTCCAAAAAGCGACGGAAGTCGTCATTCTCGTCGATGAGGACCGCGACCATCTCGATGCCCGCGCCGAAGGCCTCGACGCCCTCGTGACGCTCGGCCAACGCGAAGAGCGTTTCGGCGTAGTTGCGAGCGACGGTTTCGTCCCTCATGCCTCGATCCCGTTCCCGCTACTCAGTTCATCGATGAAGCCCATGACCAGTTCACGGTCCTTTTTCTCGTCGAGGCTCTCCTGGACCAGCTTCCCCGCCGCAGCGAGCGCCAGGTCCACGGATTCCTTCCGGAGCTCGCCGAGCGCCGCATCCTTCTCGCGTTCGATCGACTCTCGGGCGCGTTCGATCATGGCGTCGCCCTCGGCTCGGGCCTTCTCTTCGATGTCCCGGCGGACTCTCTCGCCCGCCTCCTTGCCCTCAGCGATCACCTGCTGCGCCTGCCGCCTGGCGTCGGCCATCTGCTGGCGATGTTCCGCCAACAACTTGGCCGCCTCTTCCCGCTCATTCGCGGCCTGGTCGAGCGTGCCCTGAATGCCGTCCTCGCGAGCCTGCACCATCTCGAGGATCGGCCCCCACGCGAACTTCCAAAGAATGCCGAGCAGTATGAGAAAGACGAGCGTTGTCCAGACCGAGAGGCCCAGGTTTAGGTCGAACATCCCACCCCCACCCTCTTGCGCCATCACTGGCACGGGAAGAATCAACCCGTGGGACCCGAGGACCGCGAGCATCCGTCTACGTGTCACTGATTTATCATCAGAAACGCGAGGCCGACACCGAAGAGCGCCACACCCTCGATGAGCGCAGCGAAGATGATCGCCGCCGTCTGAATATCACCCTTGGCTTCCGGTTGGCGTGCGATCCCCTGGGCCGCAGCTGATCCGATGGGGCCGATTCCGAGTCCCGCGCCGAGCACGGCGCCCCCGATCGCGAGACCCGCGCCAATGAGACCAATGGAGCTTCCGGCTGCTTCCCCATTCGCGGCAGCCTCCTGAACGACGGTAACGAGTGCGTGCAGCATCGTGTGTCCTTTGTTGTGTGACGGTGATTAATGAGCGTGACGTATCAGTCCAATGAAGACGGACGTGAGGATCGCGAAGATATAGGCCTGCAAAAGGGCGATGAACAGCTCCAGAATCATGAGCACGCTGGCCATCCCGACCGACGCAACGCCCATGAGGTAGCTCTGAAGCACGAAAATCATTCCCATGACCGCCAGGATCAGCGTATGTCCGGCCGTCATGTTGGCGAGCAGTCGGATCGCCAGCGCGAAAGGCTTAGTCAACTTTCCCAGGAACTCCACCGGAGTCAGGATGACCAGTATGGGCAGCTGCATCAACTTCGGAAGGCCCGGGGGGAGATAGAAGATCGTCTTGGCGTACCCGACGGGGCCGAGAGCCCGAAATCCAGAGACTTCGATTACGATGAAGCTGATGACGGCCAGTGCAGCGGTCACGGAGAGGTTCGCCGTGGGCGTGATCCCCAGAGGCGTGAGTCCGATCAGGTTCATGCCCAGAATGAAGAAGAAGATCGTGAGAATGAACGGCGCGAAGCCGTCCGCGCCATGTCCGATGTTCGTCCGAACCACCTCATCACGGAAGTAGACGATCATCGCCTCCACAGCGTTGGCGAAGCCGCTAGGAGCCTTCTTGTTGCCCCCCTTTCGGAGAGCTACGGCCAACGGAATGAACGTCGCCAACAGGAGGAGGGCGACCAGCACCATGACCACCATTTGACGGGTAGGAGACAGGTCGATCGTAAGGGACCCAATATGAATCGGGTCGATGCTGAGTGGCTCGAGGCTCCAGTGGCCACCCGCGAACTCGATCTCCTTCGCGTCCCCGATATGGTGTTGGATGAAATCCGGAAGCTCCCCCATAGGCATAGGGCCCGCCGATTCCCCGCCGAGCACCTCTTGGGGGCCCTGTTCCTGAAGAACTCCGAATAGCCTCATTACGCTCCCTGTGCGTCCTTACTCGCGCGCTTGAGAAAGGCTGGCTCCACCAGCAGCAGGCCGAAGAAGAATCCTGCGAGAGACAGAAGCAGGGCTTCAGATCCTACCGACTCCATGCGCGCCACCGTGAATCCGACGACGACGACCACTAAGACCCGGACCGCAATTCCGACACCCCACCAGAGAAAGAAACGAGAGGGCTCTCCTTGAGCACGAAGCAACAACCCGAACGCTGTTACTTGCACCGGAAAGGCGATACCTGCGGCGAGAAGGACCCCTCTCTTGCCGTCGTCTTCCAGAAACGGCAAAAGCGAGACCGCCGCGACGGTCACCATCAAGAGTCCGGTCAAGGCGTACTGACCTAGAGCCCTCAATCTTCGTCGTTCTCCTCGCCGCCCTGCTCCAGGCGGGGCCGTATTACCAATTTGAGGTAGAGGCTGTAAAAGCCCGCCGCACCCCCGATGAACATTCCCGTGAGCGTCAGCAACGATTCGGCTCCGATTCTCTTGCCGATTTCGAACCCGGCCCACCCGAAGAGCGCCACAGAGGCGGCCAAGGCCGTCCCGTGACCCAAAAATTGGGACGAGGCGCGCATCACGTCACGGTCGCGCGCTCCATCCGGATCTCGTTCCCCAGACATACGTTGGAAACTCCGGTGGCAAGCCTAAAGCCTGATAAAGGTAGATCCTTGTGAAAAATTGCGCAAGCGACATTTTGGCATGAAAAAAGGGCGATTCGGGGGGTTCCTCGGCGCTTGACGCGGTGATCGCCCGGCGTCAACTTCGCGACGTCGAGCGGGGTATCAAAACGGCCCCCCACACGGAGATGGCTCTCGATTCGAGCGGTTATGCGAACGGGATCTCGGACGCCGGGTGGCGGGTACGGTGCATTGTCCCGAGCCCCACTTGGGGCGAACCGCCGAGGGCGGTCGAGGGGTTCTTACGGAAGGCGAAAGCGACGCGATGACGTCAACGACAGAGACGGTTGCACAGGATAGAGACCTGGAGCTTCTCCAACGGGTAGCTCAGGTCGCAGAAGAAATTAGAGCGGAAATATCGAAGCGGGTGGTCGGGCAGAAGGAGGTCGTCGAGGGTCTCTTGACGGCTCTGCTCGCGAACGGCCATACGCTCTTGGTGGGAGTTCCCGGACTGGCCAAGACCTTATTGATCTCCACACTGGCCGAAGCCCTCGATCTTGAGTTCAGCCGCATCCAGTTCACCCCAGATCTCATGCCCACGGATATCACGGGGACCGAGGTCATCGAGGAGGATCGCTCCACCGGTCGCCGTATGTTCCGATTCGTGCGGGGACCGATCTTTGCGAACGTCGTGCTGGCGGACGAGATCAACCGTACGCCCCCGAAAACGCAGGCCGCGCTCCTACAAGCCATGCAGGAGCGCGAGGTGACCGCCGCCGGCGAGACCTATCCGCTTTCTCCCCCGTTCTTCGTGCTCGCCACGCAGAACCCGATCGAGCAGGAGGGGACATACCCTCTTCCCGAGGCTCAACTCGACCGATTCATGTTGGAGTTACCGATCGGCTACCCTTCGAAGGACGAGGAGGAAGAAGTCGCGATGAGGACGACAGGAGAGGAGGATCCGAAGATCGAACCTGTCGTGGGAGCGGAGGAGTTGATCGATCTCCAACACTTGGTGCGCCGCGTTCCGGCTCCGCCATCCCTCGTCTCCTTCGCGGTCCATCTGGCGAGGTCGACGCGGCCCGGCCTGGATGAGACGGCCGCCGTATCGCAGAAGTACGTGAGTTGGGGAGCGGGCCCGCGTGCCTCGCAGTATCTGGTTCTCGGCGCGAAGGCACGGGCAGCGTTGCGAGGAGATCCCACCCCTTCGTATGACGACGTTCGGGCCGTAGCCCCCGCCGTGTTGGCGCACCGCGTCGTGCTGAACTTCGAGGCTGAAGCCGACGGACGGGCCACCCGAGACGTCATAGCGGAGCTGCTTCTGGAAGCGACTGAATGGACGTAGGTCCGAGTATCGAGGCGGGCGAACGCCCGCCGGGTACAACGTCGTTTCACCAGTCGGGGTCAACATGATCTGGGTGTTGGCCGTGGTGGCCACTTTGTCGATTCTCGGGTCCGCCCTCTGTTCGGCAGCCGAAGCATCGACCTTCGGTATCGGGTCCTCGCGTCTGCGAACTCTCGAGGAGGAGGGCTTTAGGGGAGCGCAAGCATTGGTCGACCTCCGGGGACGCTCCGAGAGCGTTCGGGCAGCGCTGCTCCTCCTCAACGGGCTCCTGCAAGCGGTCGCCGTCGGCACCCTCGTCATGTTGGGGGGAGCATTGTGGCCGCCCAACGGGGCATGGATTGGCCTGCTGGCGGGCACCGCTACCGTGCTGGTCTTCGGGCGCGGTATTCCGCGATTCGTCGCGGGCGGGCGGCCGATCCGCATCGCCCTCGCCTCGGCCCCCGCACTGATCAAGGTTGAACGAGTCGTCCATGCCCTTTCGTCCCCCTTCACTCGCTTCGGCGCACTCTTCCACGGCCCAGAGGATGGTGAGGTCTCGACCGAGGAGGAGCGATCCGTTCGTGAGCTCACCGAATTGGGCCAGGAGGAAGGGCTCGTGGGCGAAGACGAGCACCTCCTCGTGGAGCGCGCTTTTCGGCTCGACGAACTGACTGCCTGGGACGTAATGACGCCGAGGGTGGATATCTTCGCCTGGAATAGCTCGCTCACGCTGCAAGAGATCGTCGGAGAGCTCGAGGCCGTGCCGTACTCCCGCGTCCCAGTCTACAATGAGTCGATGGACGATATCAGTGGCATCCTCTACGTCCGGGAAGCCTACGAGACGTACGTCGCAGGCCGTACGATGACGACGCTGGCCCAGCTGGCGCGCGAACCGCTGTTCGTCCCTGGCTCCCTTCCCCTCACCCGTCTTCTACGGCAATTCCAGGTCCGGCGAATGCACATGGGCATCGTAGCGGACGAGTTTGGGGGTACCGACGGCCTCGTCACTCTCGAAGACATCCTCGAGGAGCTGGTCGGCGAGATCGTCGACGAGACCGATGTCGCGGAGGAACCCCTCGTGCGCATTTCCCGGACGGAGGTCGTGGCGCCAGGTGCAATCGACCTGAGGGAGATCAACTACGCCTTCAACGTCGCGCTACCCCAACTCGAACACCGGTCCCTCAACGGATTCATCCTCGAGGAGCTGGGCCACGTGCCGCGAGCGGGAGAAAGCGTGGAGCGGGCGGGCGTAAGGATCGACATCCTGGAAGCTTCGGACACCCAAGTGACACGGGCCCGGCTCACCAAGCTCGCTGCACCAGACCGAGAGGATTCGGCATAGTTTCGTGGCCATTCTCCTTCCCTTCTATGGCAAGACACCGCGAATCGCCGATTCGGCGTTCGTCGCTCCCAACGCGGTTATCATCGGGGATGTGACGGTCGAGGAGGAAGCGAGCGTCTGGTTCGGCGCCGTTCTCCGTGGGGACGATCCGGACAACGGCATCGTTGTGGGGGCGGGCACGAATGTGCAGGACAACTGCGTCGTGCACGTGGGTGGGTGGGCCCCCACGCACATCGGAAAGCATGTCACGGTGGGTCATGGTGCAAAGTTCGAGAGTTGCTCCATTGGCGATCGATCCGTCATCGGAATGAACGCCGTGATCCTCCAAGAGGCTCGCATCGGAAAGGAATGTGTGATCGCGGCCAACGCAGTGGTGCTCGAGGGCGCAGAGATTCCGGACCGGAGCCTCGTCGCCGGTGTCCCGGGCACGATCAAGAAGCGGATCGAGGGATCAGCGGCCGAGTGGATCGCGAAGGGCGGAAGGCACTACGTCGACCTGTCGAGAATCTATCTAGGGAAGGGCGTCGGTGATGTGACCACCCAGAAGTGCGAGCTGTGCGGAGGGCCTGTCGTGGAACGCCACTGCAAGGTGCTCTGTCTTTCTTGCGGATACCAGAGGGACTGCTCGGACCCTTAGGACTGGTCTTGCGGACCGTCGTAGTCGCATCCGAGCGCCGCATCGCGCATCGGTCGCGACGCTCAAGGAAGCTGAAGGATCGTCGTGGTGTACCATGCGATGATGGACGCTCCCCACCCGTAGGTCACGGCGGCCCCAGCGGCGAGAAAGATTCCAAACGGCACGAGCTTTTGCGTCTTGTAGGATATCGGCCCGAAGATGACGGACCCGAGGAGGGCGCCCAAGAAGATCGTCAGGAGCACGCCGGCCATTCCCAGGAAGGACCCGGCCATGGCCATCATCTTG
>CAUZAE010000126.1:0-8190 GCA_963577685.1 Gemmatimonadales bacterium UBA6960
GCTCCAACCATGAAACATCGCGGTATAGGGGTACTGGTTCGCGGTGATGTCCAGTCCGCGGCTTCTCGCCTCTTCGACCTGGGCGACGAAGCGACCGATCGTTCCCCAATTGTCGCGGGCCCTCACCTTGAAGTGGAAAAGGTGAACGGGCATCTGGGCTTCCTCCGCGATCCGGATCGCGAAGTCGATCTCTTTTTCCTGTTCGTACCCCTCGCTCCCGTGGTGTGAGGTGTAGTTGCCGCTGTACGACGACACGACCTTGGCGAGCTCGACGACCTCTTCCGGATGCTGAGGCCCTCCGCTCCCGAAGCGGGTGACTAGTCCCCATGCGCCCTCTTCCATGGAGCGGGCCGTGAGTTGCTTCATCCGGTCCAACTCGGCCGGCGTCGCCGGGCTCTCGTCGAATCCCTTGACCACCCTCCGCACCTGATGATAGGAGACGTGCGTGATGAGGTTCATGGAAATGCCTTGGCTACGCACGCGCTCGAAATAGCCGGTGAAGGTGGTCCAGTCCTGTCGGACACCCCCGCGCCCGCTCGAAGCAGGCATTCCGTCCCTGGGCCCCGGACTACTCGACTCCCCGGCGATGTCGAGGGTGACACCCTGCCGGATCTTGCTCTGCGCCGTGCCGTCTGCCAGAAGCTGAGAGTCGGAGTGCGTATGCAGGTCGATGAAACCTGGAGCGACGACCAGGCCGGTCGCATCGACGACTCGGGTGGCGTCCGCGCCCGCGAGCTGTCCGACACTCACGATGCGGCCGTCGCGGATGCCCACGTCAGCGTAGACCCACGGGTTCCCCGTGCCGTCGACGACGCGGCCACCCCGGATCAGCAGATCGTAGCCCGACGGCTCCACCTGAGCTTGAAGACGGGCCGGAACGCCTCCTGTGAGGCAGGCCAGGGTGAGAACCAAACATAATTTCCGGACAGACATGGTCTCGGCTCCTTCGAAACGGTCGGGGATCAATCTGGCAACATCGCCGGCCTGGACTCTCCTCGCTACCTTGGTCGCCGATGGAACGGGTTCTGGGTAGTTCTGACACCAGGGAGGTTGATCATGTCGACACGACGCGATCCGGAAGCGTCGCTACATCGCGATCTCGAAGACCGCAGCCACGCGAGGACCGTCGAGTCCGACCCGATGGAGCGAAGGCGCTTCCTGAAGGTGGCTGCGGCCGTAGCCGCGGCGAGCGGAGTCCACCCCGGCGCGCTCACGGCGGCAGAGCGTCGCCAGCCGGTCGCGGTCCAGGAGGCACTGGTTCCCTTGGGGAACGGTGAGCCGCCCGCGCTTCAGTTTCAGGCGTATCCGGGTGGAACAGGTGCGCTTCTCGAGAGACTCTGGGGCGAGGCTGGGGGCATCCCGTCCGAGCGACAGAAGATCGACATAGGGCCTTGGCCGGGCCCTGCTCCCACCGATCCGGCCGACCTAGCGTTTCTGCCCGCCCACCGTTTGGGGGCGCTCATCCGTGATCGGAAAATCACCTCAGCCGAGTTGACCGACATCTATCTCGAGCGCATGAGGAAGTACGACCCGATCTTGCTTTGCGCCGTAACGATTCTCGAGGACCGGGCTCGGGCGGAGGCCAAGGAGGCCGATGCCGAGTTAAGGGCCGGGCGGTGGCGCGGCCCGCTGCACGGCGTGCCCTGGGGGGTTAAGGATCTGTTCTCGGTGACTGGTGCGCGTACCACGTGGGGGTCCGGAGACTTCGAGAACCGGATGATCGACGAGGACTCGGAGTTGGTGGTGCGGTTGAGGGCGGCGGGAGCCGTGTTGATCGCCAAGCTGGCGACGGGGGAGTTCGCCCGTGGCGCCAACTGGTACCGCGGACAGACACGCAACGCGTGGAACCCGGAACAGAGTTCCAGTGGATCGTCAGCCGGGCCGGGCTCCGCCACGGCTGCGGGATTGGTCGGCTTTTCCATCGGGACGGAAACTCGGGGCTCGATCGTGGGACCTTCACGTCGCGGTGGGCTGAGCGCGTTACGGCCGACATTCGGGCGGATAAGCCGGCACGGCGGAATGGTTCTCGCATGGAGTATGGATAAGCCGGGCCCCATGTGTCGCAGCAGCGAGGACTGTGCGATCGTCTTCAATGCGATCCACGGTTCTGACCCCAAGGACCCGGCCACACTGACCGCGCCGTTCCGCTTCGAACGTCAGCCGGATCTCTCTCGCATGCGCATCGGCTACACCGAGGATGCGCCAGAGGCTTTTGTCCAAACACTCCGCGAGCTCGGCGCAGATCCCAAACCGATGGCCGAGCTTCCCGCGAATACCTCCAGTGGCCTCGGAGTGGAATCTTCGGCCGCCTTCGACTTCCATGTCGCTCCCGGGGGGGTGCTGGAATCCGTGCCCGAGCCTGCCGACGGCGACGACGCGCGACCCCCGAGGTTCCATGGAGGCCGCTCCGCGTTGGCGCTTGACTTCATACAGGGGCAAAGGCGGAGGCACATCCTCATGCAGGAAATGGCGAAGGCCATGGAGGGTTTCGACATGTTCGTCACGGGCTCCGGCGAGACGGGTTTGACGAACGAGACGGGTCACCCAGCCGCGGTGCTGCCGTACGCTTTCGGGGACTCGAACACCGAAGACGAATATGACCACGAACAGCCGATCTGTACGACGATCATCGGCGACCTGTTCGCGGACGGCAAGATCTTGAGCGTGGCGCATGCGTATCAATCCGTCACCAACTGGCACCAGCGACACCCCGACCTGAGGTGAAATGAGGGAGGTGGTCTGAATGAGATCGAGTTTCTTGTGGCTTCTGATGGCACTGTCTGCGACATCTGTCCGGGGGCAAACCGGCACGATGCACGCGCTGCCCCTGGCTCCCGCTAATGTGCACTGGGGATACTACGACGCGAACATGACCCCGGCGCTCGCGATTCGCTCGGGGGACTGGGTGCGCTTGGAGTCCCTGGTCGCTCGAGGGCTCGGGCGAATGCGGGATGCGGGCGCCCCTGAGAGCGACTTCAGTGCAGCGATGATCGAGGTGGAAAACTCGGTGACGGAGCGGGGGCCGGGCGCCCATCCGATGACGGGGCCCATCTATGTCGAGGGTGCAGAGTCGGGTGATGTGCTCGAGGTTCGTATTCTCGCCACGGAGCTTCTCATGCCGTCCGGTGTCGGAGCCTTCCGGCCCGGTGGTGGAGCGCTCCCGGACGGTTTCGCGTTTAGCGGGCTTCGCCTTTTCCAGCTTGACGCTGCTGCCGGTGTAGCCCGCATGGGGAGCATAGCGACCATACCGCTGCGCCCCTTCTTCGGTTCGATCGGCGTCGCCCCTCCGCCAGAGCGGGGGCGTATTTCCAGCACGGCCCCGGGCGAGCACACTGGCAACCTGGACAACAAGGAGCTCATCGCCGGCACCACGCTCTTCCTCCCGGTCTACACGGAAGGGGCGCTGCTCTCCATCGGGGACGGACACGCCGCACAGGGCGACGGTGAGGTGAGCGGTACCGCCATCGAAACTTCGTTGGGTGGCACGTTTCAGGTGATCCTCCATAAGGACCGCACGCTTTCGTGGCCGCGGGCGGAGACCCCGACGCACTTCATCTCGATGGGGCTGGATGCCGACCTAGATGAAGCGGCGCGGCTTGCGACTCAGGAGATGATCGATTTTCTGGTTCGTGATTTTGGCATGGATCGAGACGACGCTTACGTGCTTTGCTCCGTGGCCCTCGATTTGCGCGTCACCCAGGTGGTCGACGGCACGAAAGGTGTCCACGGAATGTTGGCCAAGTCCGTGTTCCGGTAGGGGCGTCGAACACCGACGACTCTCCTGCGCACGTGACCCCCGTCCGGTCCTCGGATTGTTTTGCTCCACCGTGGTGCGCGATCTAGGTTGTGCCAGACGGTCGACGGGAGTGGAAGTCCCGACGACACGAGTGATTCTCGAAAAAGGGGTGCCCGCCATGAAGCTGTCCCGTCGTGATGCGATCCGAGTCTCCGGCACCACCATGGCAGGCTTGTCTATCGGGGTGATGAATCCGAGCAAAGTGCTGGGCCAACCCGAAGCCCAGGAGTGGCCGGACCGGCTCGTGGAGGTGGACCCTCGCCAACGTTCAGAGCTTCCACTGAACGCGGATGGCTCTGCACCTGAGCATGCGGAATCGATGGCGGATAATGGCATCACAGGTGTGATCTGGCGCTATACCGGGGGTGAGGCGCCGGATATCGAGCACGACTACCAGCGAATGACCGTCAAACTGAATTCCGTCGGATTGGCGAGGCTCGGTGGCACGTTTCGATTCAGCGATCTCGAGGGCTTACCCCGTCACTCCTATACGACCCTCCTCCAGTGCGGTGCTCCCGTGCCCCGGGGCATCGTGAAGTGGACGGGAGTGCGGTTCAGCGACTTCGCCGATATGATCGGAGTGAGGGCGCCCGCCCACTACTGCCGTATCATCTCACACGATGGCTATTGGATCGACGAAGAGATGCCGACGATGAGGCATCCCCAGGTGATGCTCGCCTGGCTACTCAACGACGAGCCCATTCCCCCGATCAATGGTGCCCCGCTCCGCCTCGTGATTCCGTTCCGCTACGGCGCCCGGAGTATCAAGTCGATCTCGGAGATCACTTTCGGGTCGCCGGGCCTTCCGAATCGGGAGTCTCCGAGCAGAGGCTGAGGGCCCTCGGGCAGGACTTCGACGCTAGCTAGGTGGGTCGGATTCCCAGAACTTGAATCCCGACACCTTCCAGACAGGCGGGGTCTTCCACGTGGATCCCCGTCACCTGCACGCTCGTGCCGGGCGCGTACTCCTGCGTCAACGCGGTGAGGGCGTAGAGGCGGTCTTCCGCACTGCGCATGACCGTGCAAGCAGTCCCCTCATTTGTGATGCGCCCCTCTACGGTGAAGACACCGTCTTCGTCGGTGACATGGAACTCATCGGAATATGCGAAGGGCTGTTGTCGCTCGTCGTCGTGCGCGAGAAAAAAAAAGTTCCTGAGATCCTGGGTGGCCCACGACGGAATCTGAACGGTGGTGATCAGGTACCCATTCGCGTCGGTGTCGGCCAAACCGAGCAGCTCCTGGTTTCCGCCCAACGCTCCGAAGCCGATATGGACCGAGCTCGAGGGAGGGAGCCGACTCATCTCAACGGTCACGAGCCGTCCAGGCGGGCCCGCCGGAGGAGAAATGGAAGGCCCCATCTCCTGCAACTGGGGTCGGTCTCGTCTCGAACTATTCATGCGAGTTCCATCGCGTCGGCGCTCGGAGGATAGGCGAGCCGGGTGCTAAGCGGCGGGGCCAGCGGTGTGAACATGACATCACGAGACAGACATTTCAAGCGAAATGGGAGACCACGACAAGCTTGCCTCGATCGACATAGAGCGTCCATCTTGGACTCGAGTCGGTCAACTCAGACCTCTTGGACCAGGAACATTGTGCTCTTGATGCCCTGCCTCCGGCCCCTTCTCGCCGTCACTGTGTTGGTCTGCGCGTTGGGAGTCCCTCGCGTGTCGTCGGCCCAGGGTGACGCCCTCTCGCCGTCGCTGCTCCGGCAGGTCATGCCGAGAGCCGATCGGTTCACGGACAGGATGGGTGAGCCCACGGTGATCCAGGCGTATCGGAACGGTGGTGCCGGCGGCAGTGAAACGCTGATCGGGTACATCTTTCTGACGTCCGACCTTCCGCCCGAGCCGTTCGGGTACAGCGGTCCGGTCGAGGCGCTCGTGGGGATGGACCTGGAGGGCAACGTGACCGGTGTGCGTGTCATGGACTATTGGGAGTCCATCCAGGAGAGCATGGGCGACTTCCTGAGGAGGCGAGGATTTCAGGAGCACTTCACCGGAAAGCACATCGGTGACGCGTTCAGTGTCTATGGGGACGTCCAGGGCATCTCACGTGCTACGATCAGCGTGCGAGCTCTCGCCCGAGGGGTGCGCGATTCCTCTCGAAGGGTTGCGATGGCGTACTTCGAGGGAGCGAATTTTTCCTCGACCGCTCCGGTTGAGGACGTCGAGAGTCTCCCGTGGATGGAGATGCGGCAGCGAGGGGTCATAGAGTGGTTTCTGGTCGCCGATAGGTCTGGGTCGGCAGAGATCAACTTCGCTCACATCGACACCGACCAGTTCGGCGAGTTTCTAGTGGGGGAGGAGAGGTTCGAGCGAGCACGCCTAAGGATGGAGAGGAAGGGCGAGGGGCATCTCATGATCTACGGTGTGGACGGCCCTCGTCTGCGTCTGTTCGTGAGAGAGGGCTGGGCGATTGTCCAGGGGGCCGACACGTTCCCCGTCTTGCCGAACGATGTCCTTTCGCTCGGCCTCGATGGTGGCGGGATGATGGAAGATCGGGTCGTGCTGACGGGCAGCATGATCATCGACGAGGCGGTCGACATCACCGAGCCCTTCACGATCCTCTATGATCGGGCGCCCGACGTGGAGGTGGTGGCGATCGAATACCTGACCCAGGCCGCCCGCTTGGTCTTGATGGAGGAAGAAGAGGGTCCAATCCTTGCGGTGGTGGCTCCGGAGACAGAAGTGGGCGTTGATGACGACGAAGAAGACGAAGAAGAGGTGCCTGCTCCAGTCGGCGAAGCCAGCGATGGCGTTGCCGAGCCTGTTGAGGACAGTGGCATCCGTGAGGACAGTGCTGCTGACTCCGAGTCTTCCAACGCCGAGGCGGCGATCGCTGTGCCCGTGCCCGCTGAATCTGAATCGATCCCGGCCGCGAGTCCGTCTCTCGCACAGGAAGGGTTTGACTTCACGCTCGTAGAAGAAGAGTCCGTGTTTTCGAGGACGCTCGCCGAGACGTCCTGGACTCGGGTGGCAAGAATTTGTCTCCTCCTTTCTTTGGTGATGGCGGCGTTCCTTCTCAAGAGTGAGGCGCTCCGTTGGGTCACGCTGGCGGTCACTCTGATCTATCTGGGCTTCATGGACGGCGGATTTCTCTCCGTCTCACATATCACGAGCGGAATCTGGGTTGGCGCCAACGTATATCTGAGCGATCTGCCGCTGCTTATCATCGTCGGATTCACCCTAGTGACCACTCTCATATGGGGCAGGGTCTTCTGCGGTTATCTGTGTCCGTTCGGTGCCCTTCAAGACTTCCTGGAGTGGATCGTTCCGAAGCGTTTCCAACGGAAGGTGCCGGCTGGCGTGCACGAACGCGGCCTCAAGGTGAAGTACGTGGTGTTGGCCCTCATCCTGATACCCGCCATCGCGGGAAGCCATGTGAGCCTGTATCAGTACTTCGAGCCGTTCGGCACGGTGTTTTTTCGCAGTTCTTCCCTCGCTCTTTGGAGTATAGCCGGGACACTGCTCTTGGCGTCGGCAGTGGTGCCCCGCTTCTACTGCCGTTACGTGTGCCCTCTCGGGGCGGCCCTGGCGCTGACGTCGGTGATCTCACTCCGGCGTATCGGGCGAGTCGAGCAATGCGACCACTGCAAGGTCTGCGAGCAACACTGCCCGACGGGGGCCATTAACGGGCCCGACATAGACTTCAAAGAGTGCGTGCGTTGCAACGATTGCGAGATCAAGCTGATCGAACGCGCGGGCGTGTGTCGTCACGAGCTGGACGAATACGTGCCACGACTGATTCCGCTCGGTGTCGGCACGTCCGGCGGTGGGGTGTCGCCCACCGAGTGACGGCCTGACGCAGCCGGCGACGGGTTCTTCTACGGGGTCCGCCCCCCGATCTCCGGTGGCCGGAACGGCACGTACCGGACGAGCCGCATGCGGTTGATTTCTCCGGCGTAGATGTTGCCGTCGAAGTCCGCGCCTAAGAACTCGATTCCCGGCCCTATGTTTTCATCGTGCTGGGGAATGAAGTGTGTGACCCAAGCCTGCTCGGTTTTCAGGTCGCCGATGCGGATGCCCTTCTCCCACCCGAAGTTGCTCCGCCATGGGTCGGGGGGGCCCGTACGGAGATCACCGGACAGGCCGTCGCCGGCGTACAGGATGTCGTTGCGGTCGATGAACAGGCCGCTCGGCTTGCCGTATTGGGTCCAGATATAGAGGAGGTTGCCGTCGGGGTCGAAGACTTGAATCCGACTGTTGCCTCGGTCTGCGACGAAAACGCGCCCCCGGGAGTCGATCTTGATGTCGTGGGGATCACTGAATCCCGCGGGCTCCCTGCTCTCGGAGCCGACACCACCCCCTACGGCCAAGACGAAGGTGCCGTCGCTCGTGAGCTTGACGATGCGGTTGTTCCCGCCCCGGTGCCCATCCGCGACCCAGATATCTCCG
>CAUZAE010000127.1:0-8066 GCA_963577685.1 Gemmatimonadales bacterium UBA6960
CTCCTTCTCGATTACGGCGATGAGTTCGTTCGCCGGATCGGGCGGGGCCTGGTCCTGAAGCGTACCGATCGCGGTCAGGTAGGGATCGGGGAGGATATCGGCCCGGGCCGAGAGGAGCTGAGCCAATTTGATGAACGTGGCCCCCAAAGCCGCTACCCTCGCCACCAACTTTTCAGCCCTACGCCGGTGATGACGTTCCGAGCGACGCGCGGGGCGGCCGACGATGATCCAGCGCCGACGGTCGCGCAAGAACGCCAGTACGAACGGCGTGAGGACCGTGAGGACCCGAATACCGCGGAAGAGGCTCTTCACAGGATGAACGAGGCGAGACCCAAGAGTAGAAGAAAGCCGGTGAGGTCGGTGAGCGCCGTGAGAAAGACCGTCGAGGCCACCGCGGGGTCCAGACCCCGGCGATCCAGAAAAGTCGGGATGTAGGACCCTGCGAATCCGGCCATCGCAATGTTCCCCCACATGGCCATCAAGACCACCAGTCCGAGACGAGTCGGGGTTCCCATCGCCGCAGCGAGGCCCGTGGCCGCAACCGCCACAACCGCCGCGATCGCTCCCCCATTGATCAGCGCCACAGAAAGTTCCTTACCCACCACACGATCTGGGGCCTCGAGAGGCCCCGCCGACATGGCCAATCGCCGCACCGTTACTGCAAGGGCCTGCTGCCCGGCGTTCCCGCCGAGGCCGGCCACCACAGGCATGACCACCGCCAGCAACGTTGCCGAAGCGATCTCATCTCTGAACCACCAAACCACCGCAGCGGCCAGGCTCGCCGTCATCGAGTTAAGAAGCAACCAAGGCAAGCGGGTACGAACGGCATCCAAAGAGCTGCCCTTCAACTCCTCTTCCTCCGAGACGCCCGAGAAGAGGAGCAGATCCTCCGTCGTTTCCGCTTCGATGACGTCGATGACGTCGTCGAACGTGATACGACCCAGCAGGAGTCCATCCTCTGTCACCACGGGAATGGACGCCAGATTGTAGCGGGCGATCAGGTGACCCACATCTTCTTGATCGGCCTCGGGCTCGACGGACGCCACGATCGGTTCCACCAAACTGCTAACCGGCTCTTCCGTGTCCGCTACGATCAGATCGTCGAGTGGCACCGTTCCTAGCAGATAGCTCTGTTCGTCCACAACGAAAACCGTATAGAAATCCTCTACTTCCCGGCCCTGGACTCGAACGGCTTCGATCGCTTCACCGGCCGTGACCGTCTCCACCACAGACACGAGAGCCGTCGTCATCATGCCCCCGGCCGTGTCCTCTTCGTACTGGAGGAGATCTCGGAGCTCTCCGGCTTCTTCTTCTGGTAGCTCCGCCAGGATTCGGTCTCGATCTGCCGGATCCAACTCTCCAACCAGGTCGACCGCATCGTCGTCCGAAAGCTCGTGTAGGAGTTCCGCCCCCTCCTCGGGGGCCAAGGACACGAGCAGCTCTGCTCGAGCCTCACCCTCCTCCATCTCTGCGAGCGTCTCCGAAGCGACCTCTGGGGGGAGCGCCCGCAACAGGGCCAGGCGAGCCTCTTCGTCGAGCGACTCCACCACATCAGCGATGTCGGAGGGATGAAACTCCTCGAGGAAGGCCTCTATGGCGTCCGCATCACCGGCGCTCATGAGCGCCGACATGCGCTCCCGAAGCCCGGAAGAGTCGCTTATTTTACCGGAAGACATGACCGGACAGTGGCGTGTTCAGAGCCCCTCGTCTAGTAGCATCCTGACCATGCGCTCCTGGATCACGAACATCTCACTCGAGCTGCGAGAGTCCCCCTCTGGATGATCGTACCCCAACACGTGAAGCGTCCCGTGGATGGCCAGGCGGGCGAGCTCTTCCCTGAGCGACACCCCTATGTCGGCCGCCTGGCGGGCTGCCTGCTCGTGGCCGACATAGACATCTCCGAGCACGGCCTCGTCACCCTCATGAAGTGCGAATGAGATGACATCGGTGGTGGCATCCAGGTCCAGGTGATCGCGACTCAGCTCGATCATGGATACGTCGTCGAGGAGCGTCACCGAGACCTCTCCATCGGTGATACCACCGGCCTCCAGGACCATCATAACGGCGGATCGTAGCAGATCCTCCGACACCCCGGTCGCGCTTCCTACCGAGACCTGAACTTCCAAATTTCAGCTCCGACCCCGGGCTTCATCCAACTCCGACTGCCCAGAGGCCGAAGACGCCTCGGAATCATCCGTTGAGTTGGCCGCCTCTCCCTCGGGCGCCGGCGCAGCGTCAGTCAGGTGTCGAGTCGTGGGATAGTCGATTCTGTGATGATGGATACCGCTCAAGACCTTTACGAAGGTGTTCTTGAGGACCGAGATCTCACGGAGGGTCAGTGGAGCCTCGTCGAGTTGTCCGTCTCTTCGTTTACCCTCGACGATCCCCTCGACGAGATCTCGCACCCGTTCGGGTGTCGGTCCCTGCAGCACGCGCGTGGCCGATTCGATGGAGTCGGCCATCATCGCGATCGCGGTCTCCTTGGACTGCGGTTTCGGGCCGGGGTACCGGTAGCTCTCCTCGTCCACCATGCCCTCCCCGAGCTCCTCTTCGGCACGACTGTGGAAGTAGCCGATGAGCTGTGTGCCGTGGTGCTCGGAAATGAAACTCTGCACGACGTTCGGTAATTTCTCCTCCTTGGCGAGCCGGAGCCCCTCGACGACATGCTCCCGGAGGATCGCGGCTGAAGTATCGGGCTTCAGTTTATCGTGCGGGTTTCTTCCTTCGGGCTGGTTCTCTACGAAGTAATGCGGTTTGAGCACCTTCCCCACATCGTGGTAGTACAGGCCCACGCGGCACAGCAGACCGTGAGAGCCGATAGCATTCGCGGCCATTTCGGCCAAATTCGCCACGTTGATGGTGTGTGCATACGTGCCTGGCGCTTCGAGCGAGAGCCGCCGGAGGAGACTCCGATTCGGATCGGCCCACTCAAGAAGGGTCTGGTCCGTCGTGATCGCGGTGAACCATTCGAATACGGGCACGAACCCCATCGCGATGACGGCCGAGAGCGCTGCGTTCGACGCGGCCCAGGCGAGGGCCACCGCGAACTGGGCCGCCGTTTGCTCGTCGACGAGCGTGAGCGCCAGCAACGTCACCGCATAGGCACCGGTGATGATGGTCACGAATACCCAAGTTTGGGCCCTGCGACGCACCACTCGGACACTCATCGCCGCCGCCGCCGCACCGATCATGACCGGAAACAGCACGTCCAGCTCTGCAAACGGAGGTTGGGCCACCGTCAGAGCCGCCACGACGAGGCCCATGATCAAGGCGAGTCTCGAATCCCACAACACAGCAACGGGTAACACGACGAACGCCACGGGCAGAGCCACGTTCGGGAGACCGTTCGACGCCACCACGCGGGCGGCCAAGAAATACACGAGGACGAGAGCGGACTGGAGGAGTAGCCAGCGCAAGGACTCGTAGATTCTGGGACGGACGAAGTAGATCAGTGCGCCGAACACACCGAGGATGGACAGGTTCAGGAGAAACGAGCCGACCAGTAGTCCGAACTGAAGTCCCGGCTCCTCCAGCAGTTGCAGGCGTCGGAGCTCAGCCTCGTAGGCACCAAGGCGAAGTAGATCCTCGTCGGTGATCGGCTCATTCGCTCGAACGATCGCCTCCCGCTGAACTACGTTCCCCGAAAACTCCGGCACCGCTTGGCGGGCCTGCTCGCGGTCCGCCTCCGTCACGGCCGGATCGAAAACGAGCGAATAGACCGTGTGGCGAATAATGATGAGGCGAAGCAGTTCACTCAGCTCAGGACTAGGCGTACGGAGCTGACCGACGACCTGCGCGTGAAAATCGCGGCCGATGAGGACGCTCTCGCTCGGGACCGAGCGACGACTTTCGGCAGGCGAATCCTGGATCAAGACCCTCTCCGTCGTCAGCTCACGAGCTTCACTCGCATCCGCCACGCCGATCGACGAAAACTCCCTCACACCGTCAATGGCGGTCCTCCGCAACAACTGGCGAGTCTCTTCGTCCAGCAAGAGCGTCGCCTGCTCCAGACCTGCGACGACAGACGCGCTGCCCAGGAATCCCAGGATGGCCTCGACGTCCCCCGCCGACGCGGTCAATCTCAACTGATCGAAGAAGCGGCCGAGGCGAATGGCCATCGTGTCCGCTGCCTCAAGCCTGTAGTCGAACGTCGGTGGCACGCCAGCGGCAGCATCGGCTCGTTCACGCTGTAACTCCGCAACCGACTTGGGCACGGTGAAGGGAACTTGAGCGATGACAGGCTCGATCAGCACCATCCCCGCCTCGTAACGCCCCACCGTCGACCGGCCAACCGGAGGGAACAGAGCGGTGATCGAGGCGGCCAAGCCCACCATGATCAGTAACCTCGAGCCATGGTACAGCACACCGTCCGGCCAGGGGGGAAGCCGTTCCTTCTCCTGGAAGTCACCCAGGACGCCACCTTGTACCGGCCCGTTAGAGGTCATGTGTCCCCCTTGGAATCTGCGCTCTCATAGGCCCGAATGATGTCCTTGACGAGGCGGTGCCTGACGACGTCGGTATCGTCCAGGTAGACGAACTCGATGCCCGCGATTCCCCCCAGGATACCCTCGATCTGAAGGAGTCCCGAATCCTCCCGGCGCGGCAAGTCGATTTGGGTCTTATCCCCGGTGATCACGACCTTGGAGTTGAGACCGAGTCGGGTCAAAAACATCTTCATCTGAGCCGTCGTGGAATTTTGTGCCTCATCGAGGATGACGAAAGCGTCCGAGAGTGTCCGGCCACGCATGTACGCAAGCGGAGCGATCTCAATCGTGGAGTCATTGAGCGCCTTCTGCATGCGGTCCGTCGGCATCATGTCTTCGAGAGCGTCATAGAGTGGGCGCAGATACGGATCGACCTTTTCCTGCATGTCTCCAGGAAGAAAGCCCAGATTCTCGCCAGCCTCCACCGCGGGCCGAGCCAGAACAATGCGCCGGACCCGCCTCTTGTAGAGAGCGTCGAGGGCCGCGGCCACGGCTAAATAGGTCTTTCCCGTCCCCGCTGGCCCGATCCCGATCACCACGTCGAACTCCATGACCGACTTGAGGTATAGACGCTGTCCTTCGGACTTCGGGCGGATCACTTTGCGCGACCCCGGCAGAGCGACCTCCACATTGCTTTCCGGGTGCACGACGCCCCCCGCCGCCAACCCCTCTCCAAAGCGAGCGATGTCGTTCGTGTCGAACGGCACCCGAAGACGGGACAACTCGATGAGATGCTGGACGAGGGGAACCGCACTCTCGACGGCCGCAAGCTCCCCGGAGAGAATGACGTGATCCCCCCTCAGCACAAATCGAACATCGAACAGTCCGGTGACCTCCTGGATATGGGCGTCATTCACTCCCGCAAGCAGTAGCGGATCAACTCCCTCGGCGTCGAGGCGATGTTCCACAACGGTTCCCTGCTCAACGCTCATTCCGTCTCCCTCCTCACCTCGCTCTGCTGCAGACTCGTCCCCAGCGAAAGCCCCAGGCCAGAGAGGTCCGTGTCGGTCACCGGGCTCGGCGCCCCCTCGTAGAGAGCCCGCGCCGCGGTTGTCTTCGGAAAAGCGATCACGTCCCGAAGACTTCCAGCACCCACGAACTGAGCCACCAACCGGTCCACACCCAAGGCTACACCACCGTGTGGGGGCGCGCCTGATAGGAGCGCCCGCAGAAGAAACCCGAATTTTTGATCGATTTCCGCATCGGATAGTCCTAGCAAACGCAGGATCTGTCTTTGGACGACCGGATCGTGATTACGGATGCTCCCCGAGCCGAGCTCGACCCCATTGAACACCAAATCGTAGGCGAGTCCCCGGACCTTCCCCGGACTTTCCTCGAGAAGGCCCGCATCGTCCGGGTGGGGCTTCACGAACGGGTGATGATTCGCCTTGAGCCCACCATCCTCATCCACCTCGAATATCGGGAAGTCCACGACCCAAAGCCAAGAGTGTTCGCAATCCTTCGGAAGTTCGAGTTCTTGAATGGCCGCCGTTCTTGTGGCGGCCAAGGCCGGGGACGTGACGCGGTCGTCTCCGGCTGCCACCAAGACCAGATCCCCGGACCCCATCCCCAGAGCCTCGTACGCCGATGTGTCCATGAAGCGCGCCAGTGAACCAGATCCGCCATCATCACTCCTCTTCGCCCAAAGGAGCCCGGGCGCGCCCGCGTCCTTCGCACGGGCTTCGATCGCCTCGACTCTCTTTCTCGAAAGACGGCCTCCCCCCTTCAACAACAATCCGCGGATGCGCCCTCCACCTTCGGTGGCAGCAGAGAGAACCGCCGATTCGAGGCGACCCAGTACGCCCGTCCAATCTTGAATCTCGAGAGAGAATCGCAGGTCCGGTCGATCGATGCCGAAACGCTCTAACGCATCGGCATGAGTCATCCGCTCGAAAGGGGCCTCGACCTCGATGCCGGGAACGTCACGTGCCAGGATAAGCATGAGTCCCTCCATCCAGCCCAGCACGTCGTCAGGCTCCACGAAGGATGCCTCGACGTCGATCTGCGTGAACTCGGGCTGTCGATCGGCTCTCAGGTCCTCGTCCCTGAAGCATCGGGCGATCTGGAAGTAGCGGTCGAAGCCCGCTGCCATGCAGAGCTGTTTGTAGAGCTGCGGACTCTGAGGAAGTGCGTAGAATTCGCCATGGTGCAACCGACTCGGCACCAGATAGTCTCGTGCCCCCTCGGGCGTGGGCTTGGTGAGGATGGGTGTCTCGACCTCGATAAAGCCCAAGCCATCGAGGTAATTACGACAAGCCAAGACTATACGATGGCGGAGCTCTAGGTTACGCTGCAGCTCGTTGCGGCGAAGATCGAGCACACGGTGTTTGAGTCGGAGCTCCTCCGACGGCAGTTCGTCCTCGGGGGCCCTATACACGGGAATGGCCGGAGTTTCCGAGTTTGTGAGCCGATGCAGAACCGAAGCTCGGATCTCTACGTCACCGGTGGCCATGTCCACATTCCGGCTTTCGGGCGGTCGCTCTACGACGGACCCGACGATGCTCACGACATCCTCGGCACCGAGTTCGTGGGCCAGGGTCAGCGAAGACGGCTCCGTCCAATCCGGGCCGAGGGAAATCTGGATGAGCCCACTCCGGTCCCGAAGGTCCAGGAAGATCAACCCTCCCAGATCTCGCCTGCGGTGCACCCAACCGGCCAACCTCAGCTCGATGCCCTGTTGGTCGGCACGAATCCCACCCACCATCCGGGAGCGAAGCGCCGTACGCTCGATATCGATCAAATCAATCAACTCTGCGATGTGTCGTGTGGGGGCGCACCCCGCCTCCGCGAGAAGATAGCGCACGTCGCGGGAAAATAGCGAAGCCCGCGAGAACGCCGATGGCGTCCGCCACCGCGTCACCCACACTCGGGTCACGACCGGGCACGAAGCTCTGATGCCATTCATCCAACGCACCGTACCCGATTCCGACCAGGATCAATACACTCACTGGAATGGCGGAGCCCCCTCTGTACCCCGCCCAGCTAAGCGCCAGACCCAGCACGAGGTAACACGCACCATGGATTACCTTGTCCGCACCCAAGGGAATCGTGAAGCCGCTCGAGTCACCCTCACTCAAGAAAAAGAGGACCCCCGCCCAAAGGACGGCTGGTCCCCAGTCAGTGACCATCTCGATCACGGATCGTCGAGCGATCGCGATAGCTCCTTGTCTTCCTGTCACGCCTCAAAGCAGTGGAAGTCTAACCCGCGCATTTGGGTGATACAAGCAATCACGCCCTTTCCCGGTTCTGTTATCTTGCAAGAGAATTCGTGAAGCGGACGTCATGAGTTGCCCCTATCTCCACCGGTAGCACGAGATCATGCAACACCGAAAGATCGACTTGCTCAGCCTTGCTCCCGACGAGTTGGAGAAAGTGCTTTCGTTACACTTCAACAAGCGTGACCAACCCTCCTACCGCGTTCGGCAAACGTGTGACTGGATTTTCGAGGAATGTGTCACGTCGATCGACGAAATGACCAATTTGCCGCAGGGAGAACGCGAGGCTCTGGCGTCGGTTTTCATCCTCGAAGATCCGATCGCCGAACAGGTCTCGTTGTCGTCCGACCGCACCGTCAAACATCTC
>CAUZAE010000128.1:0-7936 GCA_963577685.1 Gemmatimonadales bacterium UBA6960
TCCAGAACAGCCGAATCTCAATAGCCAGCCTGCTGACCTGTAACTGCGGCGGTGGTGGCTGCGGCGACGGCGGCTGCGGCTGCTGACCGGGTGGCGCCCGCATCACTGGGCGCCACGAAATCGGGAAAGGAGTAGCCGGGGCTTCCCGGCTACTCCCTGCCTCAGCGCACACGCAGGGTAAACGTTCCCAGTTCTCCGCCGAGCGGCCCGCGACACGCAAATGGCTATCGAAATCGTCCGACAACAGATCGATGGTTACGAAGTCACCGGCACGGGCCTCCAAGGCCCACGCTCCTTCAATGCAGAAGACGTGGAGCCGGGGGCATCCAACACTTTTCTCGGCACGACACCAAACGAAACATTCCCGTCAGCCGCCCCCTTCTTGCGGAGGGTTGACAGCACCAGATGTTTCTTCTATCTAAAAATTGGATTTTCGTACTTGTGACACCGCTTTCCGAGCGAGGGGCACCTTGCGAATCATTCTCGAAATTCTGGACCCGGGGGTCTTTCGACTTACGGGGCTTACTCACCGGATGAGAGGGCGCCGAACCCCGAGACTCAGTTCCGTTTAGCGGACTGACCACCGGATGCGCGGGATGCGCGGGCCCTCTCGGCGACGAGGGGCCCGTTTTTTATTGCAGGCAGCAGAGGAACGATCATGGCTAAAATCACGATCTTCGATACGACACTCCGTGATGGTGAGCAGTCGCCAGGCGCCACGATGTCTACAGCTGAGAAGCTCAGGATGGCGGCACAGCTCGACAATTTAGGAGTCGACGTCATCGAGGCAGGGTTCCCGATCGCATCCCAAGACGACTTCGCCGGCGTCCAGGCGATCGTTCGCGAGGTGCGTCGTCCGGTGATCGCCGCGCTCGCCCGGGCCCATTTAGCCGACATTGATCGAGCGGCTGAAGCCATCGAAGAGGCGGGGAACCCACGCATTCACGTCTTTCTCGCGACGTCGGATATACACCTCCAGCACAAGCTAGAGATCGGTCGAGACGAATGCCTCCAGCGAATCGTGGATGGAGTGGAGAGAGCGAAGCGCCTTGTAGAGGACGTGGAGTTCAGTGCGGAGGACGCCACCCGCACGGACGTCGACTTCCTCTGTCAGGTCGTTCGGGCAGCCGTGGAAGCCGGAGCGACGACCATCAATATCCCCGATACCGTGGGTTATACCCTTCCTGGTGAGTACGCAGCGCTGATCGAGACGCTTTTCCGTGACGTCGAGGGCTTGGACGACACCGTGGTGAGCGTGCACTGCCATGACGACCTCGGTCTCGCCGTGGCCAACTCCCTGGCGGCGATCGAAGCGGGCGCACGCCAGGTGGAATGCACGGTCAACGGAATCGGCGAGCGTGCCGGCAACGCATCTCTCGAAGAAATCGTGATGGCACTCAAGGTCCGTAGCGACCTGACCGCGCACCACACAGACGTAGAAAGCAGGGCTATCTACAAAGCCAGCCAACTCCTGTCTCACATCACCGGAATCCATCCTCAACCCAACAAGGCCATCGTGGGCAAGAACGCGTTCGCTCACGAGGCAGGCATCCACCAACACGGTATGCTAAAGGAAAAAATGACCTATGAGATCATGACCCCCGAGATCGTGGGTGCACCGGGCACCCAGCTGGTGCTCGGTAAACACTCGGGTCGTCATGGTCTGGGAAACCGTTACAAGGAACTGGGATACGAACTGGCACCTGAAGAGCTGGACAGGGCTTACAAGTTGTTCACCCTGCTCGCGGACCAGAAGAAGTCGGTTCTCGACGAAGATCTTCTCGTGATCCTCCACCATGGGACGATGATGGACGCTCCCAGGTCCTTCCGGCTCGTCGAGCTGGACGTCAACTGTGGGGGTGAGTGGTCTACGGCTCGAGTCCGAGTGACACACGGCAACGGCCCGGAGATGGAAGCCTCCGGCAAGGGGGACGGCCCCATCGCTGCGGCGTTCTCGGCCATCGATGCACTGATCGACACAACGGTCGAGATCGTGGACTTCGCGATCGTGGCCGCGACGCCGGGCCGAGACGCCGTGGGCGAAGTCAACCTTCACGCTCGCATCGGCGGCCGCACGTTCGCAGGGCGTGGCGCTTCGACAGACGTGGTCGACGCCGCGGCTCGCGCGTACATCAACGCCCTCAACAAGGCGGAGCAGGCCAAGGCCATGGAAGGGATCGAACTGGAGAAGGAGAACTACCTTTGGGGCGTGTGACGTGAGGTGGCGCCTTGCTGTGCTCCCGGGTGACGGCGTGGGCCCCGAGGTCTCGGAGGCCGCCCTCCAAGTGCTCCGGGAGACCGCAGCGCGATTCGACCACGAGTTCATCGTCGACCTCGAGGACGTGGGCTGGTCCGCCTTCGAGAAGCACGGAACGCCCCTGCCCCAAGACACGCTCGCGGCCTGCCAAGAAGCCGACGCCGTACTTCTCGGGGCAGTGGGGGATCCCCGCTCGGAGGGAGTGGCCATCGAGCTGCGTCCCGAAGCCGCACTTCTGACGCTTCGCCAGGAAATGGGTTGCTTCGCTAACCTCCGGCCGGTAAAGCTGTCACCCGCACTGGCTTCGGCTTCTCCCCTCCGCCCCGAGATCGTGGAGGGTACGGACATCCTCATCGTTCGCGAGCTCGCCGGAGGGCTCTATTACGGTGAGCCACGGGGGCCCAGGGAGGACGGTCGGGCGGCGGTCGACACGATGACGTATCATCGGGACGAGGTCGTTCGCATCGCGAGAGTGGCCTTTGAAGCCGCCCGGGATCGCCGAAAGAGCGTCCTTTCGATCGACAAAGCAAACGTCCTGTATTGCTCCCGCCTCTGGCGCGAAGTGGTCGACGAAATCGCCGAGCAATATGCGGACGTGACGTGCGATCACATGCTCGTCGACCGAGCCGCCATGGAGCTCGTTCTGAACCCTTCCCATTTCGACGTCATACTGACGGCCAATCTGTTCGGGGACGTTCTCAGCGATGAAGCCGCCGCAGTGGTAGGGTCGATCGGCCTGCTCGCGTCGGCGAGCGTGGGCGGCGAAAGGGGTATCTTCGAGCCCATACACGGGTCCGCTCCGGACATCGCAGGTGCCGGAGTGGCCAACCCCCTCGCGATGATTCTGTCCGCCGCCATGCTGCTTCGTCACACGTATCAGCTGGAAGACGAAGCCGTTGCCATCGAGCGCGCAGTGGAAAGCGTCCTGACCAGTGGACTTCGAACGGCCGATCTCGCCCGTCAAGGCGAAGCGACCGTCACGACCGCACAGATGGGAGCAGCGGTCGCAGAAGCGGTCTCGGAAGGGACGGAGGGTGCTCAGCGGAATGCCTAGAACCATGCTGGACAAGATCTGGGATGCGCACGTGGTCCACAGCGAGGCCGGCCATCCCGACCTCATTTACATCGCCCTCCACCTCCTCCACGAGGTTACGTCGGCCCAAGCCTTCGAAGGACTTCGCCTCGCCGGCCGAGGGGTGCGCAGGCCTGATCTGTGCGTGGCCACGATCGATCATAACGTGCCGACTACAGACCGGTCGCTGCCGATCGTGGACAACCTTGCCCGACGTCAAATCGAGGCCCTTCGTACGAACGCAGCGGAGTTCGACGTCACGTTTTACGATATCGACAGTCCGCATCAGGGCATCGTACACGTCATCGGCCCCGAGTTGGGACTTACCCAACCGGGGATGACGATCGTGTGCGGCGATAGCCACACCTCCACGCATGGAGCTTTCGGAGCACTGGCCTTCGGCATTGGCACGTCACAGGTCGAGCACGTGTTGGCGACCCAGTGCCTGCCGCTCACTCGCCCGAAGTCGATGGAGATCAGGGTGAATGGCGCCCTTCCGCCAGGCGTGACCGCCAAGGACCTGATTCTGGGGATCATCAGCCATATCGGCATAGACGGCGGCGTGGGCCATGTGATCGAGTATACGGGCGAAGCCGTGCGCACACTTTCGATGGAGGGGCGCATGACGGTCTGCAACATGTCGATCGAAGCCGGAGCTCGCGCCGGAATGATCGCTCCCGACCAAGAGACCGCACGCTATCTGCGTGGGCGCCCCAACGCACCCGGGGCCGACGTGTTCGACGAGGCCGTGGCCCGCTGGGAGGGGTTTCGTACCGATGAAGGCGCCGTGTTCGACCGCACCGTCGAGATCGACGCGACCTCTCTCGAGCCCTTCGTAACCTGGGGAACCAACCCGGGGATGACAGTTCCGGTTACCGGCTCGGTGCCACGACTCGAAGACGCTACTTCCCCAGACGACCTGGAGGCGATGGAGAGGGCTCTGGCTTACATGGACCTAAAGCCCGGAACTCCGATTCAGGACGTCACCGTGGACCGAGTCTTCGTGGGCTCATGTACGAACGCCCGTCTCGACGACCTCAGGGCGGCCGCGGCCATACTGGATGGCCGCAAGGTGCACGAACGCGTCCAGGCCATGGTCGTGCCCGGATCGGGCGCCATCAAGAGGGCCGCCGAGGTCGAAGGGTTAGACCGGATTTTTCTGGAAGCAGGCTTCGAGTGGCGAGAGGCTGGCTGTTCAATGTGCCTCGGCATGAATCCTGACATCCTGGGCCCCGGAGAGCGGTGCGCATCCACCTCCAACCGAAACTTCGAAGGACGACAGGGCCGTGGAGGCCGAACCCATCTCGTGAGCCCGGAAATGGCTGCGGCAGCCGCAGTGGCCGGCCACTTTGTCGACGTTCGGGAGTGGATGAGCCCGTGATTGCCTTTACATCACACGAAGGCATGGTCGCGCCCCTCGATCGGGTGGACGTAGATACGGATCAGATCATCCCGAAGCAGTTTCTCAAGCGCATCGAACGTACCGGCTACGGACAGTTCCTCTTCCACGATTGGCGAAACCGGCCGGATGGAACGCCGGATCCGGACTTCGTACTCAACCGCTCCGAACATCTAAGCGCCACGATTCTGGTCACCGGCAGGAACTTCGGATGTGGATCCTCTAGAGAGCATGCGGCGTGGGCACTGTTGGAACACGGGTTCCGGGCGGTGATCTCATCGGGCTTCGCGGACATCTTCAAGAGCAACTGCCACCAGAACGGCCTGCTGCCAGTCGAGCTCTCAGCAGCGGAAGTCGCTCACGTCATGGCTTCGGCACAGAGCGAGGGAGGGTGCAGGCTCACGGTCGACTTGGAGGCCCAGGTGGTACGGGACCAGGATGGCTGGAGCGCTACATTCTCGATGGATCCGTTTCAGCGCCGTTGCCTCCTGGAAGGACTGGACGACATCGCGCTGACGCTCCAGCACGAAGGGCGAATCGACGCGTTCGAAAAGAATCGGGTCGTTCTCAGCTAGCCGTTGTCACACAGCCGTTTCTAGCTAGTCGTGGCTCCAGTCGCCGCCGAAGACACTAGGCGCGCGTACTTGGCCATGACCCCCGGGGGGACGGATTCGCTCCGAGGCTGCCACTGAGCGATCCGGTCCTTCAATTCGTGCTCGTCGACAACCAACGAAAGCGTCCGGGCAGGAATGTCGAAGATGATCTCATCCCCATCTCGAACACCGGCGATGGGTCCACCCGCGACCGCCTCCGGGGCGACGTGACCGGCCATCAAGCCGTGTGTAGCTCCGGAAAAGCGACCGTCGGTAAGCAGTCCGACTGACTCTCCGAGCCCGGCGCCTGCGATGGCCGCAGTGACGCCCAGCATCTCCCTCATTCCCGGCCCTCCCCGCGGCCCCTCACCCCGAATCACGACGACGTCTCCCTCGCGGATCAACCCGTTCTGCACGGCCTCGAAGGCGTCCTCTTCACGCTCGAACACGCGGGCCGGACCCTTGTGGAAGGTTCTCTCGTGACCTGCCACCTTCAGTACGCACCCATCTGGGGCCAGGTTGCCCCTGAGCACGACGAGTCCTCCTTGAGGCTTCAAAGGATCAGAGAGGGTTCGTACGACCTCCTGTCCAGGGGTCTCGATCGCCTCGCCGACCTCTTCGGCCAACGTGCGACCGGTCACGGTCATGCAGTCACCGTGAAGGAGACCGGCCTCGAGCAATCGGCGCGCGACCAGCGCCACGCCCCCCGCGCGATGTAGATCCGTGGCCACGAAGCGGCCACCGGGCTTCAGGTCGGCGATAAGAGGCGTTCGGGCACTGATGACATCGAAATCATCAATATCCAGCTCTACGCCGGCCTCATGGGCCAATGCCAAGAGGTGCAGCACCGAGTTGGTCGATCCTCCCGTGGCGACGGCGACGGCGATCCCGTTCTCGATACTCTTTCGCGTGATGAGGTCGCGCGCCTTCAGCCCCGAGCGCACCAACTCGACGACCAAACGTCCGCACTCCCGGGCGACGTCTTCCTTCGCCGGATCGACGGCCGGTACGGAGCCGCTCCCCATCGGGGAGACGCCCATGGCCTCGAACAGGGTGGCCATGGTGTTGGCCGTGAACTGACCTCCACACGCTCCCGCGCCCGGACACGCTGCCCGCTCCAGCTCCCCCAGCTCCTCTTCCGTGATGCGCCCCGCCGCGCACGCTCCGATGCCCTCGAAAACGTCCTGAATCGTCACATCCCGACCGTTGTAGCGCCCGGGCTGTATCGAGCCGCCATAGAGCATGACCGAGGGGCGATCGAGCCTCGCCATCGCCATCACCGTCCCCGGGATGGTCTTGTCGCATCCGGAAAGCGTCACCAGGCCGTCGAAAAAATAGCCACGACTCACGAGTTCGATGGAGTCCGCCACCACTTCCCTGCTCACGAGCGAGGCGGTCATGCCGGATGTGCCCATCGTGATCCCATCCGAAACGACGATCGTATTGAACTCGAGAGCCACTCCACCCGCGGCCCGGACCCCCTCCTTGACCCAAGCAGCGACCTCACGCAAATGCGAGTTGCATGGAGTCGTATCACTCCACGTGTTGGCAACCCCGATCAACGGTCGTCCGAAATCGTCATCTTCAAGCCCGACCGCTCGGAGCATCGAGCGGGCGGCCGCGCGGTCCCGCCCAAGAACGAGCTGGTCGCTGATGAGCGGGAGGCGGCGCGGTGACTTGCTCATCCGATCGGCGCTTCAGCCCGCTGCACGACGAGATCGCGCCAGCCATAAGGGTCAGGGCGCTCCCCTACGGCAACGCCTAGATACTCCTTTTGTAGCACCTTGGTGATGGGGCCGACCAAGCCGCCCCCGACCTCGATTCTATCCACGCTTCTGATCGGCGTGATCTCGGAGGCGGTACCGGTGAAGAAGAGTTCGTCGGCCACATAAAGCATCTCCCGCGGCAAGTCTTGCTCCGCAGTGGGTATGCCCAAATCGCTAGCCAACCTGAGAACTGAATCCCGCGTGAGGCCTCGAAGCAGCGTGCCACCGAGGGGAGGCGTCCTGAGCACACCGTCGCTCACCAAGAACAAATTCTGGCCGCTTCCCTCACTCACCAACCCGTTGGGTCCCAGACCGATGGCTTCGGCATATCCATTGGCCTCCGCCTCCATCCTCATGAGCTGGCTGACCAGGTAGGTGCCCCCGGCCTTGGCGAGGGTCGGCAGCGTGTTGGGCGCCGGGCGACTCCAACTGGACACCCCCACGTCCACCCCCTGTTCGAGTGCCCCCGAGCCGAGGTACTGCCCCCAAGGCCAGCAGATGATGTAGATCTCGACTGGACTCGCCCCGGGGTGGAGCCCCAGAGCTCCCAATCCCCGGAGTGCCACCGGCCGGATATACCCGGAGTTCAGTCCGTTCGCCCGAACGACCTCATGACAAGCCTCGACGAGCTCAGCGATGTCGAAGCGCAGGTCCATGCGGTAGATCCGGCCCGAGTCCTGGAATCGCTTGATGTGATCCTCTAGCCGGAAGATCGACGGTCCATCCGGCGTGTCGTAGAAGCGTATGCCCTCGAAGATGGATGAGCCGTAGTGTACGACATGACTCAACACATGGACCTGCGCGGACTCCCAAGGGACCAACTCGCCATTTTTCCAGATCCACTCGGTC
>CAUZAE010000129.1:0-7686 GCA_963577685.1 Gemmatimonadales bacterium UBA6960
AGAGTTGTTGATGAAACTGTCCCCGAAGGATCAGAAGAAGCTCATATCCAAATTGCTTAATGGAGAACTCCCCATAGATCGGGGCTCCAATACCCAGCAGAAACCCTCGCCTGCCTCAGAGGAACCGCCGTCATCCTGAACCTATGGCCAGACGCCGCGCACAAATCACCTCACCGGACCCGCAAAACAGTGCCGGATAGCTAGGTGCGGTGCGCCGGCAGGAAAGCCAGCCGGCTCGACCTCCTGGAGGTCCTTCGCGGAGAGTAGAGGGCGCGGGAAGCAGCTCCGGGTTGCACGAACTAGCCCACCGCCGCACAACTAAGGCCATCACCAGCGGAGAGTCCATGGCATCTGCACGACGACGACCCCAGCAGGGCCGCCGACAAGAGACACCAAAACGGGCGGGAGGCACCCCCGGTTCGACACCGGCAGCGTCCCCCCTTCGCGTGTTCTGGCTCCCGCTCGCGCTGACGCTCGCCCTCGTGACGCTGTCTTTCGTGCCTCGTGTTCACGAAAACCCCACGCTCACTCGTTCGTTTTGGGGTGCGGCCGGGGTGCTCTCGGTCTGGCTAATTGCGCTCTTCTCGAGGCTGAAGCGTTCCTCGGAGACGCGATCGTTCAGTGTGATCCTGCGTCGACAGCATTACCTGCAGGCCATGGTTCAGCTGGCGGTGTTCGCTTACTGGGGATGGTCCTGGCGCCCGGTCTACGACCTTGCATGGCTTCTGGTGGCACAGCTGGTGTTCGCCTATGCCTTCGACATGCTGTTGGCCTGGTCACGAAAAGACAGCTACGTCCTCGGTTTTGGGCCGTTTCCGATCATCTTCAGCACGAACCTGTTTCTGTGGTTCAGGGACGACTGGTTCTACTTGCAGTTCCTCATGATCGCGGTGGGATTCCTGGGTAAGGAGTTCGTGAGGTGGCAGCGCGAAGGCAGGAAGGTGCACATCTTCAATCCGTCCGCCTTCTCGCTGGGCCTGTTTTCACTTGTGTTGATCGTAACGGGCACGACCGAGTTGACCCGGGGTCAGGAGATCGCGACGACGCTGACACTCGCGCCGATGATTTATTCCTTCCTGTTCGTGATCGGCCTCGTCGTCATGTACTTCTTTTCGATCACACTCATCGCCGGAACCGCAGCCATCACGCTGTTCGCCTTGAGCGCCATGTATGCGGCGCTGACGGGGGTGCCCTATTTTCTCGATTCCGAGATCCCAGCCGCAGTGTTTCTGGGGCTTCACCTTCTCGTAACCGATCCATCCACGTCACCGAGAACGCCACTCGGCAAGAGTGTATTCGGAGGGCTCTACGGGCTCGGCGTCTTCGGCCTCTACGCGCTGCTCGGCGCCGTCGGCGTCCCGACGTTCTACGACAAATTGCTGTGCGTGCCGCTCCTGAATTTGAGCGTTCAGAGGATCGACCGCCTCGTCCATTCGGTGAGACAGAGCCCCGGCTGGATCCGATGGGGTAGGGACTGGGCGCCCGCACGCAACAACTTGTCCCAGATGGCCCTGTGGATCGTGTTCTTCGGAGCGATGACTCTAATGGGACGGAGCGACGGAAAGCACACCGGCGACAGCTTGCCTTTTTGGGAACAGGCCTGTGAGGAGGGCCGGCGGAACGCTTGTCGGCGCCTGATCCAAATCGAGTCCACCTATTGCGGAGACAACTCGGGGTGGGCCTGTAATGAGCTCGGGAGGCACTACACACAAGGTGTGATCATACCCTCGGACTCGGAACTCGCCTTCAGGTATTTCTCGCGGGCGTGCGAGACCAGGTTTCAGGCCGGATGCGTGAACGCTCTGGTACCGGGGACGTTCAGCCGGGCGGATCCGAAAACTCTCGACCTCCGGCTGCTGCTGCGTGAGGGAGGCCAAAACTTGATGGCAATGCCGGAGCCCGACCTACGTGCTCGAGCCTGCGATCACGGTTGGAGCTTCGCCTGCGATGGGGCGTTGTGACGCTATCGGTCCGTCCACTCCTTCCAATCAGCCTCAGCGAGCCCGACAGTGAGCTGATTCTGATTCCGAACCAGGGGGAGGCGCAGGATCATCGGCTCGTCCACCGCCATATCTAGCCAGCCCTCGTCCCCGTAGTACGCGGTCTGAAGGCCGACTGCGTTGAACCGTTTTCCGCTACGGTCGATCAGTGCCTCGGCTCCACCGAACCGTTGCGCAAAGCGCTTGAGTTCGCCCTTGGATGGCCCCTTCACTTTGAAATCGACAAAGTGAACTGAGACGCGGCGCTCCTTGAAGAAGCGAAGTGCCTTGCGTGTGTTCGCGTCGTTCTTGATGCCGAAAATTTGGACGTTCATTTCCGAGAAAGTAGTGAGGGCAGAGCGGAGGGCCAGCCCTCCCTCACTCGTTTCTCTGTGATCGAGATGCCCACTCGACGAATAGACATCACGGGAAGCGGGTCGGTTTCGGCACCGTGCTCGACGACCTAGCTTGGCCGATCCTGCAGATCTCAATCGGATACCTCATGTCGGATCGTGTTGTCACCAGCATCGCCGCCGTGTGTCGGGGGGGCGAAACTCTTCGCAGAGTAGCGGCCATGACGGCGCTGATCCTGGTCGTCGCTTCGTGGATGCACGACCAGCCCTCACGAGTTGCGGCGCCGACCGTATCAGAGGGCCTTCCCTTACCGACGACCACACAAGCGGATGCTCCCGGATTTCGTACAAACGCCTGGTTTCTTCCCGATGAAGATATTCTCGGATTCGTGGAGATCCCGGCTGGGCCATTCATCATGGGCAGCGACCAGGCGATGGACCCGCAGGCGTTCGACAATGAGCTATGGTCCGGTACGCGAGGCACGGTGGATCTACCCCTCTTCTACATCAGTCGGTACGAGGTGACGGTGGCACAGTTCAACGCCTTCGTCGAGGATACGGGCTTCAGAGTCACCGACCAGGCCGCCCTACAGGCACCTCCCGATCATCCCGTAGGGGCCGTGTCGTGGACCGATGCTCTGGCCTACTCTCGATGGCTCGAAAGGACGCTGAAGGATTGGCCTCAGACGCCGCCCGTGCTCAGTCGACTACTCCGCGACGGAGGGACGGTCACTTTGCCGAGCGAGGCGGAATGGGAGAAGGCTGCGCGAGGGACAGATGGCCGGATCTATCCGTGGGGGAGTCAGCCGAGGAGGGATCGAGCGAACTTCGGCGGGAGGAGCCCAACCCCGGTGGGAAGCTTCGAATGTCCCGAGTGTCCCTTCGGGCTCCATGACATGGCGGGCAACGTATGGGAGTGGACGCGAAGTCCCCATCAGCTCTACCCCTACGACGAGACGGATGACCGTGAAGACCTGGACGTCGACGCCCTCTGGGTGATGCGCGGCGGCTCGTTTGGAGACCCGGCGAGGAACGTTCGCACGGCCACGAGAGGAGGAGCCGACCCCGGTGTGCGCCGTCCCTTCATAGGGTTTCGTCTAGTGATTTCTACGGGAGTGACACGCCCTCCCACATGATCCCGAGGGCCTGGCGGGTGGCGCTCAACGCCTCCTCGCCCGCCGCCACTGGACACGGTCGACTCTCCCGCACTACCCTCCCTGCGACTCGCCCCCCGCGGGAGACCGAATGGACAAGAAGCAGGTTGGCGGCTGGGCGCTCTTCGACTTCGCGAATTCAGTCTATCCCGCGGTGATGACCACGACCGTCTTCCCACTCTTCTACGTCGGCGTCGTGGTGGGCAACGACAGCGGTCAGGGTGAGTGGTGGTGGGGTCGGGCGGTGTGTCCCTGTCCGCACTGATCGTGGCGGCCTCGGCTCCGCTTCTGGGCGCGATCGCGGACCGAGGGGGGGCGCGGCAAGAAGTTCATGATCTTCTACGTGGCGCTCTGTCTCATAGGCGTTGCAATGATGTCCACGCTCGAAGCGGGCATGGTGGTGCAGGGATTCATCCTCTTCGTCGTCGCCAACGTCGGCTTCGAGAGAGCGCTTGTCTTCTACAACGCCTACCTCCCTGACATCGCGCCCCGCGAGAAGCGGGGATGGGTGTCGGGTCTCGGATTCGGCGTCGGTTACCTCGGCTCGGCGATCGGACTCGTCATTGTCATTCCCTTCGCGGGAGACCGATGGGAGGTCGTATGGTTCCTGGTCGCCGGATTCTTCCTCCTCTTCTCCGTGCCGGCATTCCTCTTCCTACCGGCCGACCAGAGGGGGGACATGACCGTTCCCGAGGCCGCTCGTTGGGGCCTCACCCACTTCAGGACGATCGTGGGGGAAGTTTGGCAGTTGAGAGAGCTACGAAACTTCCTCTTCGCTTTCTTCTTCTACATCGACGGCGTGCTCACGATCATCGTCTACGCCGGGATCGTCGCGACTTCTACGTTCGGCTTCAACCAAGCCGATACGATCATGCTCTTCTTGATCGTCCAGTTCTCTGCGCTGATCGGGGCCTTCTCTCTGGCCAAGCCCACCGACCGTTGGGCTCCCAAGAAAGTGCTGAATGGGGTGCTCGTCGTCTGGATCATGGTGAGCATCTCGGCCTTCTTCATCCGGGATCCGATGGTCTTCTACGGGTGGCGGTGGTCGCCGGGCTCGGGTTGGGCTCTGTTCAGGCCGCGAGCCAGAGCTTCATGGCGTTGCTGATCCCTGAGGGAAAGGAATCGGAGATGTTCGGCTTCTACGCACTGTGCGGGAAGGCGTCCTCCGTCCTGGGGCCGACGCTCTTCGGCTACGTGACGCTGATGGGTGGCGGGAACCAGAGACCCGGCTTCCTGATGCTGGCCGGCTTCTTCTTTCTCGGGCTGTTTCTTCTCCAGCGGGTAGGGGACCCGAGGGCGGCCATCGCTTGAGTCGGGCCCGTGGCCTCGGACCCTGCAGTACTATTCCGCTTCGGCCGGAGAAGCGAGGCGCTCCCGGAACTCGGCCTCTTTCTCCAAGGACAACTCGGTGCACAGCGAGACGGCCGGGACGACGATCAACGGAACCAGTGTCGTGACGTACGCCGGATCGAGACCCTCTCCGTTCGCCGTCAGGAGCGAGACGACCAGGCGGACGATCGATGACGCGGCGGGCGACGCCTGCAGGTCGGTCCACAAAGCCCACTTGATCAGCAGGAACCACACCGCACCCGCTCCGTAGCCCACGAGCATGCCCCAGAAGGCCCCTGGCTCCGTTGTGCGGCGCCAATAGAGCACAAACGTCACGGAGATGGCCGCCGGCACGACCATGGCGAACGCGAAGAGTAGCATATCCAGGATGGAGACGGTCGTGCCGGTGGCGATCCACCACGCGACCAGGGCGGACAACACGGCGTAGCCGACGGTGACCCTCCGATAGAAGCGCAACCTGCGTTCCGAGGAGTACTCACGCGTCCACGGCATCCAGTCTCGAACGAACATGGTCGCACCCGAGAGGAGAATCGGGCCGCCCGACGAAATGACCGCCGCAAGCACAGCGGCCAGGGCGACTCCCCCCCAAATGGGACTGATCTCCGCCGCCAGTGTCGTGAGATTGCGGTAACCGGCCAATCCCTGGTTCGGTCCATACCGAGCGAGCGTAAGAATTCCTACGACACCCGCCAAAATCGGCATCAGGGCCGCGATAGCTCCTCCAACTATGAACGCCGGGGCGAGACTCCTCTCGCTCCGGATGGCCGTCGAGTAGTTCGCATAGATTGAGGCGGCCGGAGAGTGGATGGTCGCGGAAAAGAACATCGCCAGAATCGCGCCCATCCCTCCACCTGTGAACGCCCACCAGCGACCGGGGGTCCCAGACGTTCGCGCGAGCCCTGCGTCCACCTGCTGGGTAACCACGTCCCACCCACCGAAGTCGCGAATGCCCACCAGGCCGACGGCGAACAAAGCCACCAGGATCACGATGCAGTGGATCACGTTGGTCACGGCCGTGCCCCAAAGGCCTCCCAGTGACACGTAGGTGGCCAGCACCGCGGCCGCGATCATCGTTCCGTGGAACATGGACAGGGGCGTGAGTGAGCTGATGATCACCCCGATCACATAAGCCTCGATGACGTTGACGATGCCGTACTCGGTCTGGACACAGAGACTGGTCAGCCATTGGCACCGCTCCGAACCGAATCGAAGCGTGAACAGCTCACCGACGGTCTGGAGCCCAAGGCGTCGGTAGTAGACGGCAAAGGCGAGGCCGACCAGGATCATCGCAGAGAGCGAGCTGATGGCGTACCACCACATGTTCCAGACACCGCCATTCATCACGTCGCCCGCCACGCCGTACGTTCCCGCCCCACCGATGCGGGCACCCGCCAGCCCGAAGGCCACCAGAACGCCCGACATCCCTCCCCCGGCTACTGCCCAGTCCTTGGACGCCTTCGACCGACGCGCCATCACGGCCCCGACCGCGGTGACTCCGGCGAAATACAGGCCGATGACGGTTACGGCGACGTAGTCCAAGCCAGGTTCCCTCCGAACGTGTCTCGCCCTGCTGTCAAACGTTGAAGCGGACGTGCATGATGTCGCCATCCTCGACGACGTAGTCCTTACCCTCCACCTGAAGCCGGCCGGCCTCCTTGACCGCCTGCTCGGACCCGAGCTCTCTGAAGGTCTCGTAGGGGGTGACCTCCGCCCGGATGAATCCTCGCTCGAGGTCGGAATGGATCTTGCCCGCCGCAGCGCGTGCCCGCGTGCCACGCTGAATCGTCCACGCTCGCACCTCGTCCTCACCGACCGTGAAGAACGACATGAGATCCAAAAGGCCATACGCGGTGCGGATGAAGCGCGACAGGGCCGACTCATCGAGTCCGAGATCCTCTAGGAAGGCCTTCTGATCCTCCGGATCCAGTCCGGCGATCTCGGCCTCAACGCTGGCGGACAGGACCATTCCAGCCGCCTGCAGATCTTCGAGTCGAGCCAAGAACTCTCCTGACAAGGGCTCCGCCACTTCCGCTTCGGCGCGGTTCAGCGCCACGAGCAACGGACGGTCCGTGACCAACCCATAGCCTTTTAGATAGTCGCGGTTCAGCTCCTCGGGGGAGAGTGACCTCAGAGGCCGCTCGGACTCCAGGCTCGACTTCATCATCTCGAATGCAGCGACCTCCGGAGCCTCCGCACGCTCCTTCTTCGCCCGCTCGAGCCTCCGTTCTACGATCAACAGATCGGCCAACACACACTCGAGGTGGAAGGCTTCCAGATCTCTCGCTGGGTCCGGATCACCCTCCAGCGTAGGATTAGGGAAGTCCCGTATCACGAGACAGAGAGCCTCTTGGTCTCGGATCTGCTGAAGGGAGTGAGGCGATAGACCTTTCTTCTCGGCGCCGTGCTCGCCCGGAATGTCGCAAAAATTCATCTCGGCATACGTCGTTTTCTTCGGCGAGAACACGGCGGCTAGCGCGTCGATCCGCTCGTCCGGGACCTGTACCGTGCCGAGTCGCAGTTCCCCACCGAAACCCACGGACACGTCCTGCCCCGTCATCGTATTGAAGACAGCCGTCTTACCCGAGCCCGCGAATCCCACCAACCCGATCTTCATTTACTCTCCGTTCCGTTTCACTGTTTCTAGACTGGGGCACAGTATAGCAGGAACGGGACTTGCCATAGCCGCGTTCCTGCTACTGCGTGGACACGGACTGCCTCCGGCGCCTCCGCGCCGGCATCGATCAGTTGTTCGACGAGCTCGAGGGCTCATCCGAGCGCGACTGCTGATCGATTTCCTTTTGACCTTTTACGGAGAGGTAACATGATCCAGAACAGCCGAATCTCAATAGC
>CAUZAE010000130.1:0-7602 GCA_963577685.1 Gemmatimonadales bacterium UBA6960
GCAGCCTCAGCGGCAGATCATGCCGCAGTTGCAGATGGCAGCGGCGGGTGGGGCCCCGGCGGGTGTCATGCCGCTCGCCAGGTTGCCCGAGCGGGTCGTGACCCGTGATCAGATCGGCGAATTGGACGTTCCGACCTTCATTCGCCGTCAGATGGATTGACATAGGACCAATAGAGGTTGTCATTGCGTCCGCTGGAGGGAAACAACGTGCGTTCGGGCTCGAATTTATGGCGACTCTCCGGCTTAATGGGACTGGTGGTCTCCGGAGGCGCGTTCGTCATCTCTTGGGGAGGTGACGTTCCGACCGTAGGTCTTGTCGAGCCCGTCTACGCGGCCGCGCCGGAACATGTGGAGCTTCGCCAGCTCGCCAGAAATCAGACGCTCGGCGATCTGCTCGCGGGGGTCCTCGACGCCAACCAGCAGTACTCTCTGATCCTCGCCCTGAGAGAGCGGGCCAATCCGCGCAGAATGCGGGCTGGGACGGAGGTAGCCTTTCGGTGGCTCAAGGGTGACCCACCCCAGCTTCGAGCGGTCGACATCGCACTCAATGCCGACGAGACCGTTCGGTTGGCTCCGACCGTCGTCGGTTGGAGCTCTGAGCTCATTACAACGCCGGTCCTCACGGACACGGTGTGGGCTTCGGGGGAAATCGCATCTTCGTTGTGGAATGCGGTAGTCGCGAACGAGAGCCTCGATAGGGTGGACCCGAAGGATCGAGCCAAGCTGATCCTGGAGCTCGACGATGTGTTCAAGTGGCAAGTCGACTTCGTCCGTCAGATACAAGAAGGAGACTTCTACCGTTTCTCGTTCGAGCGAGAGGTTCGGCCCGACGGGAGCATGCGCATGGGGCACGTGCTTTCAGCGGAGTTGGTGAACCGGGGACGTCGCTACACGGCGTTGTGGTTCGACCCGAACGGCGACGGGGATGGGACGTACTACGACCTCGATGGCAACTCCGTAAGAAGGGCGTTTCTACGGAGTCCGATCGCGTTACGGCATCGGATATCCGGCCGCTTCACGAACAGTCGCTTTCATCCGATTCTCCAGAGGTGGCGCGCCCACCGGGGCGTCGACTACGCGGCTAACTCGGGGACGCCCATCCAAGCCACTGGAAACGGGGTCGTGGTAAGGCGTGAGCGGGAGAGTACGTACGGCAATCTGATCGAGATCAGGCACCCGAACGGCTGGAGTACCCGGTACGCCCATATGAGCGGATTCACTCGAAGTTTTGGCGTGGGAAGTCGAGTGAAACAGGGCGACATCATCGGGTACGTCGGGATGACCGGGTTGGCCACGGGACCACATCTTCATTATGAGATGCGGATCCATGGAGCACCCGAGGATCCACTTTCCATCGATCTTCCGGCCGGGGACCCGGTTCCGGGGGATTATTGGGACGTTTGGGAGATCCAGAGTAGAGCCCGCCTAGCCCTCCTCGACCGACTACCTCTGCCGTGGGACGTTCAGTTGGCCGTGAATGTTCTAGGGGACGATGTGGCATCCAATACGGGAGCGCGGTGACGCTTTCTTGGCTGGTGTTCGCAGTCTTGGTGATCGGTGTTGTGGGGTTCGCGTCGTGGATCTATGCCCGACGTGAGGTGCCTATTCCCGGCCGGAGGCTTCTCGGAATTGCTCGAGCCCTCATCCTCGCCCTCGTTCTGCTGCTCCTCTGGGACCCACATTTGCCATACGCCGCAGGAACGTTCGCGTCGGGGAATCGTTGGGTTCTTCTGGATGGCTCGGCGAGTATGGGAGTCGGGCCGACCGGCCCGGAGCAAACTTGGCCGCCCATTCTCGACCGAGCCCGTGAGCTCGCCGGTCAGGGCGCTCGCGTCCTCGTGTTCGGCGAAAGCGCCGTTCAGGTGGCCACCGACTCGCTCGAATCGCTGACCCCTCACGGTGCGGCCACCCGACTCGCTCCAGCGCTCGCCCGTGCAATCGAGTCGGGCGCGACTGATGTGACGCTGCTCTCTGACCTTCGACTCGACGACCCGGTCGAGGTGGAGCAGATCGTCGGTCAGTCGGCGATCCGGCTTGAGGTGGAGAGATCCGCGTCACAAGTCAAAAACGTGGGTATCGCCCGCTTCGAGTTACCCTCGAGGGCGGAGGACGGGGAGTCTCTGGTTGCCGAGATCGCTGTCTTCTCCGAGGGCACCGAGGTCGGTGATACGGTTCGGATCGAGGTCCGTGAGGAGGATCGTGTGGTGGCCGTCGGGAGTGTCCTTCCGGCGGGGTCCGGGCGCTTCGCGACCACTTCGTTGCAGATTCCGGCGTCCCAGGGTGAAGGATGGACCCGCTACAGGGCTTCCGTCGCCCTCGACGGCGACCAGTTCCCCGGGGATGACGCGAAGGTGATGTTCGTCGAGATCGATCCAGAGGAGCGGGGCGTGGTGCTTCTCTCCCTTCGACCTGATTGGGAGCCTCGCTTCCTGTTACTGGTGCTCGCGCAGGTAACTGGCCTGGACGCGGTGGGATTCCTCACCCTGAGCCAAGGACGATATCTGCAGTTGGGGTCCACGGACGCGTCCGGTCCCATCGTGGATGAGGCGCGGGTACAGGTTGCAGTCTCCCGAGCCGAGCTTCTCGTCCTGCACGGAGTCGGGGCGCTGCTTCCCGCATGGTTGAGGTCCGCGATGGCGTCCGCTCCCCGTGTGATCGTGTTTCCGGCTGATGCCAGGGGTGCGGCTGCCGCTGGAGTGAACACGGGTGTGGCGCGCGAGGGAGAGTGGTATGCCGCTCCGGATCTGCCGCCCTCACCGTTGGCTGCGAGTCTTTCGGGGGCGGAGCTCACGGGCCTGCCTCCTCTGGAGGGTGTCCTCCCCCAGGATCCTGGACAAGCCATCCTGAGCCCGCTCTACGTTCAACTTCAGGGTAGCGGTCCCACAGAAGCCGCTCTGGTGCTTCACGAGGACGAAGGCCGACGCCGGACCGTCGTTCTCGCCTCAGGATTCTGGCGATGGGCGTTTCGGGGAGGATCTGAGCGGGAGGCGTATCGGCAGCTCTGGGCTGGCGTAGCAGGATGGCTTCTCGCTTCTCCTCCCCAGGGAGAAGGGTCGGTCGTGTTCCCGGCGAAGAGGGTATGGAGTGTCGCTGAGCCGATGGTTTGGCGCGCGCCCGGCATGATCGGCGAGGAAATCGACGTGACCCTCACGATCGCCGACTCGGTGGTGATGGATACGGTCGTCGCAGTGGACCAGACCGGGGTAGCGCGTACTCGAGGGCTTCCTCCGTCGAGCTACACGTACAGGGTCGCCCGGGACAGTGGCGCCGGGCCGGTGGGGCGCGGGAGGGTGGAGAGTGAGCTTCATAGTCTCGAGCTCTTCCGTCAGCCGTCGGAGGTCTCGCAGGGTGCAGCGGATGGGGTGCGTGTGACCCGGTCTGGAGGTGGCACTGGACGACCCCTACGCACGCATCCGGTGCCCTATGTTCTTATTCTCGTGCTATTGACCGGGGAGTGGATCGGTCGGCGCCGGGGGGGGCTACGGTAGCGCGCTGACATGGCATCGTGACGATGACCCGACTGTTCCGACGGGAAGGCGAAAAGCGGACCGGGCTTTGGCGCCGGGTGGTCGACCTCGCTCTGACCGACATTCGGGTCGTGGTCGGGGGCGTGGACCATGAGTCGCTGGAATCTCTGGAGGAGCGTCTACTCGCCGCCGACTTCGGCGTAGACGCCACGATGCGGTTGGTCGACCACGTCCAGGATCTGGCGCGAAAAGGTAAGGTGAGCGGAGGAACGGAGTTGCGGGCCGCTCTGAAGGAAGAGATGGCCCAAATCCTGGCGCCCGCGAAGGATGCCTCTCTCCGGGTCGCCGAGAAGGGCCCTACGGTCTACCTGATCATGGGAGTCAACGGAGTCGGAAAAACGACTTCGGTAGCCAAGCTCGCGCACTCCTTCCGGAGGGAAGGACATGAGGTGCTCGTGGCCGCGGCCGACACCTTCCGAGCCGGCGCCGTCGAGCAGCTTCGAGTGTGGTCTGAGCGTGTCGGGGCTCACTTCGTGGCCGGACACCAGGGAGGGGATCCTGCCGCGGTCGCGTTCGACGGCATCGACGCGGCCGAGGCGAGAGGAGCGGATGTCGTCTTGGTGGATACGGCCGGTCGTCTCCACACGCACAGGAACCTCATGGACGAGCTCGTCAAGGTCGACCGTGTGATTCGCAATCGCTGTGAAGGGGCGCCCCACGAGTCGTTGATCGTTCTCGACTCTACCGTGGGTCAGAATGCCATGTCACAGGTCAGGTCCTTCCGCGCCGCGGTACCGCTCACCGGTATCATTCTTACTAAATTGGATGGTACTGCCCGGGGTGGGATCGTCGTCGGACTTCAACAGGAGTTCGGCCTCTCCGTCAAGCTGGTAGGATTAGGGGAGGAAGTCGACGATCTCGAGGCGTTCGAACCTGACGACTTCATCGAGGGGGTTTTGGCGGAGTGAGCTTTTTCAGGCTGGACAAACCCGTCCAGTTCTTGAAGGGTGTGGGCCCAGTCAGGGCGGAAGCGCTCGCACGCATGGGGATCGTGACGGCGCGCGATCTACTCTATCACGTGCCGCGCCGTTATGACGACGCGTCCACGATCCGTGCCATCGCCGACCTCGAAGTCGGCACCGACGCCACGGCCGTCGGGCGTGTCCGCTCGAGTGGCGTGATTCCGACCCGCAAGGGCCTTCGCATCTTCCAGGCGGTTCTCAAGGACGATTCGGGCATGATCACGTGCGCCTGGCCTGGGCAGCCGTGGTTGGAGCGAAAGCTCCGAGTTGGAGACCTACTCCTCGTGACCGGCCCGGTGAAGTTTTTTCATGGCCGACAGATGCGTCCGCGGGAGTTCGCCGTCTTGGACAGAGGCGAGGAGGATACGGCGGATGAGGTAGGCGGCACCGGACATGTCTTTGCGACCTACCCGGCGAGCGACGAAGTTCCTCAGTGGGTGCTCAGAGGTCTGTTCGAGAAGAACCTCGACCTTCTCCTCCCCGATGTCGTTGAGGAGGAATATCTGAGCGCGGACGCGCAGCGAACCTATTCGCTTCGCTCCCTGCAGGCGTCTCTCGAGACCCTTCACCGTCCGACGTCTCTCGAGGGTGTGGAGGCGGCGCGCCGCCGACTCGCCTACGACGAGCTCTTCTTTCTGCAGCTCGTGCAAGCTCGAGCGCGATATCGGCAGACGATTCAGAAGCAGGGGATTGTCTTCGCCCGGACCGATGACCTCATCCGCCCTCTTCACGATGCGCTTCCGTTCCGTTTGACGACGGCCCAGGCGCGCGTTCTCCGAGAGATCTATGCGGATATGGGGTCGAGCCGGCGTATGAACCGACTGCTGCAGGGAGACGTGGGATCGGGCAAGACCGTCGTCGCACTTTTTTCCATGCTCTTGGCCGTCGAGGGGGGGTACCAGGCGGCTCTCATGGCTCCGACCGAATTGCTGGCGGAGCAACATCTGCGCAGCATACGGGAGTTGGTGGAGCCCTTGGGGATCGACGTCTATGCGCTCACCGGTCAGATGGCCGCACCGGATCGGCGTGCGACCCTTGATGCATTGCGAGAGGGTGCCGCCTCTCTCGTCGTGGGCACACAAGCGCTCATTCAGGAGGGGGTGGAGTTTCGAAATCTCGGAATGGTCGTGGTGGATGAACAGCACCGCTTCGGCGTTCGACAGCGAATGGTGTTCGGCGACCGTGCGAATCCTCCGGACATGCTCATCATGTCGGCGACGCCGATCCCCAGGTCGCTCGCGATGACGCTGTACGGGGATCTCGATCTGTCGATCCTCGACGAGATGCCGGAGGGGAGGAAGCCGATTCGGACGCTTCTGCGGTATCCGAGCAAGCGGGAAGACGTTTATCAGTTGGTTGACGCGGAACTCGAAAAGGGACACCAGGCCTACATAGTCTTTCCGCTGGTGGCGGAGTCCGACAAGATGGATCTACGCTCCGCCACCGAAGCGTATGAGCGCCTCTCCGAAGAGACGTTCGCCCACCGTAGGGTCGGACTCGTTCACGGGCAACTCTCCAGCGACGTCAAGGACCAGGTGATGCGCGGTTTTCTGGCGGGGGAAATCGACGTGTTGGTGGCCACGACCGTAATCGAAGTCGGGATCGATGTACCCAATGCCTCCGTTTTGGTAGTTGAGAACGCGGAGAGGTTCGGACTGTCCCAGCTGCATCAGCTACGGGGACGGGTGGGGCGTGGCGCCACCGAGAGTCACTGCGTCCTGATCGCGGAGCCGGGGGAGGTGGCGGCGGAGCGGCTCAAGATCTTCCGTGACACGTCCGATGGCTTCGCCATTGCCCGGGCGGACCTCAGGCTTCGTGGGCAGGGTGACCTTTTCGGGGCACAACAACATGGGCGGGATCCGATCCTGCGCTTCGCAGATCTGTCGCTGGATGAAGGGCTTCTGGCGGAGGCACAGAATCGGGCCCGCTCCATGGTGGAGGCCGACCCCGATCTGCAGGGAGAAGATGTGTCGCTGATCAGACGACTCCTGGACCACCGCTATGCGGAGAGGCTCAAGCTGTTCTCCGTCGGGTAGGCCTGCTAGAGTCCGTGCTCCTCGAAACCTGAACCAGAGACATCGGCAAGAAGATGAGCCCAGAGGCGACAACCGAGGTACGATCCCTCGAGAATCACGTCGGAGATACGGTCACCGTTTTGGGGTGGGTCCACACGACGCGCGGTCACGGCAATGTAGGCTTCGTCGTTGTAAGAGACGGGACGGGCCTTGTGCAGGGTGTGCTCGTGAAAAAGGAGCTCGAAGAGAGCGTTTGGGCGGTGCTCGAGTCCCTCACCCAAGAGTGCACGGTGGCGCTCACCGGAGAGGTCCGAGCCGAACCCCGTGCGCCCGGTGGTTATGAGATGGGGGTGACCGCGCTTGAGTTACTCGGGGCCTCCGAGGAGTACCCGATTCAGCTCAAGGACCACGGAGTGGATTTTCTGCTCGATCATCGTCACCTGTGGCTCCGCTCGAGTCTTCAGAGGGCGGGTCTGCGAGTTCGCCACGAAGTGGAACATGCCATCCATGACTTCTTCTATGAGCGTGACTTCGTTCGAATCGATACGCCGATTCTCACCGGTGCTATCGGTGAGTCCGCGGGGACCCTGTTCGAGACCGACTACTTCGGAGAACCGGCTTTTCTGGCGCAAACCGGGCAGCTCTACGTCGAGACCGCGTGTCCCGCGTTCCGGAAGGTCTACTGCTTCGGTCCCACGTTCAGAGCGGAGAAGTCCAAGACCCGCCGTCACCTGACGGAGTTCTGGATGATCGAGCCGGAGGTGGCCTTCGCCGACTCCGACGACAACATGAGACTTCAAGAGGAGTTCGTCAGTCATATCGTGGAGCGAGCGCTCGATACGTGTGGCGCGGAGCTCGAGGTGCTCGAGCGAGATACGGCGGAATTGGAGGCTGTTGCCGCACCGTTTGCACGGATTTCCTACACGGACGCCGTGACGCTGCTTCAGGAGAAGGGAAGTGAAGTGGAGTGGGGCGACGACTTGGGAGCACCCGACGAAATGTTGTTGTCGGAGCAGTTCGAGCAGCCCGTGTTCGTCTACAACTACCCCAAGGCGATCAAGGCATTCTACATGAAGGAAAACCCGGACGACCCGAGAA
>CAUZAE010000131.1:0-7548 GCA_963577685.1 Gemmatimonadales bacterium UBA6960
GATGGCTTCCTTCGTCCTACGAAAGCAATCTGTCAGCGTCGGCCCCCAGATAGACTCCAAGAAAGGCGCTCGTATGCGCCCGTCTCCGTGCTCCCCGGAAAGTGTGCCACCCAGGCCCGCCACAAGATCGACGGTTTCGTTCAAAATGGTTCGGGCGCTCTTCCTCCAAGAGGGCCGCCGGACGTCCAAGAGTGGGTTCACGTGGACATTGCCATCACCGGCATGACCAAAGATCACGGCGTCCGTCTGGTTCGCCTCGAGGATTCGGTCCAGGCCGGCGAGGTACTGGCCGAGCACATCCGGCGGCACCACCGAATCCTCGATGATTTGCGTCGAGACCCGGCCCTCCTGCGCGGCTGCGGCAATGAGTGGACTCGCTGCGTGGCGAATCTCCCATAAGGATTTTCGTGCGGACTCCGTCTCCGCGGAGACGGTCCCTGCACCGAGGTCACTCGCCAACCCGTGCAGCGCAACGACGCGTTCTGAAACCTCTCCAGCAGTGCCATCGAACTCCACGAGGAAGACGAACTCGGCGTCCAGGGCTGCGGCTCCGACGATCGGGTGATCTGCGAGGGCGGCGATTTGCAGGAACCGAAGCCCGAAAAACTCACAGGCGGAGGCTCCCATCTCTGGAATACTCTCCACTAACATCGGGAGATCGTGGCGATCCCTGAGCCCCAGAATCACGACGGCGCGATGTTCGGGGATCGGCGCTAGGTCGAAAGTGACGGAAGTGACCACGGCGAGGGTTCCCTCGCTCCCCACAATGAGTTCTACCGGATCGCCGCCCGGCAGGAAGCGGTCCAGGGCGTAGCCGCTGGAGTTCTTCCTCACGTTGGGCCATCCTCGCGGTCTCGTGCCTATATCGTGCTCCAGGTCGCTACGCAGCCTCCCGAACTCGGCGGGCCCCTCGCTTCCTCTCGCTAGGCGGTGCTGCGCGCCGTCGGCCATGACCACATCGAGGGTACGCACCCAGTCACGCACCGCTCCATACCCGAAGCTTCGCGCTCCCGCTGCATTGTTCGCGACCATTCCTCCGACCGTACATCTCTCGGCACTGGCGGGGAGGGGAGGAAGGAACAGTCCGGCACCGCGGGCTGCGGCCTCTACATCGGCAGCCAGAGCCCCCGCTCCCACTCGGACGGTCCTCGTCGATACGTCCACTTTTTCGACGTCGGTGAAATGGGCGCCGAGGTCCAGTGCAATACCCGGTCCGACGTTGCCACCGGGCATCCCGGTGCCGGCCCCCCGGGGCACGACGGCCTGACCCTTTGAAGACGCCCAGGACAGAAGTGTGGAAACGTCGTCCGTGTCCAAGGGCTTGGCGACGGCGGCGGGGCAAATGCTTATGGGTCCCGAGGCGTTGCCGTAAGGAGTTCGTGAGTCGAGTTCCGAGAGGGTTTCACCCCTCAGGCGGGGGAGAGATGGAGACGCGCCCAGGACTGACTTCAGCGGATCGGGGAGGACGCTCGGTCTTCCCTCTCGGATACGCACTCGGGGCAATAGCCGGTCAGCTCCAATTCATATCCCATCACCCGAAAACCGTTCGCCTCGGAGCGGACGCGAGCAACCTGGGCGTCATCCAGACGACCTGGCACATCGGAGACAGCCCCGCACGAGAGACACCGTGCGTGGTGATGAGGATCACTGCGGCAGCAATAGCGCGCCGACCCGTCCGCGTGGTTGACCTTTTTGGCGAGGCCGCACGACACCAGAGTCTCGAGGCTCTTGTATACGGTCGCAAGCGATATTCCGGGCATGTCATCCCGGACCGACAGAAGGATCTCATCGGCCGTGGGGTGATCCGTCGTATCCGACACGTGCCGAAACACGGCGGCGCGCTGCTCCGTGAAGCGGTGTCCCCGCTCCCCGAGAGTTCGCCGCAAGACCAGATCACTAGGATTAGAACGTAGTATAGACATATTGCTCCCCATACCCTGTAACAAAGGTCGGTGATCCATGCCCAAAGCGCCACCACCGCTGTTGACCCTGGAGCCGTTGATCGAGGCGGTCCAGGATGGCATTGTGCAAGCTGGCTGGGCGCTGTCGGGCTTCCAGAAGACGACGAGCCACCAGTTTGAAGGTCAGTGGCAGGGAGAGAGCTCGAGGAGCGCGTACCTCTTCTTCCATCGTGAGGAGATGCCCGACTTCGTGAGTATCGACGTCTTCCTGGATGAGACGTCCAAGGGGCTGCAGGGAAATATCGCCCTGGTCGTGGAGGGACCGGCGTTGGCGACGCTGCCACCCATGGGCGAATTTCTCTCCCGGCTGGCCCAGGCCTCCAGGGAAAGTCTTCCGAAGGGTTACAGGACGCCGCTGACCGTGCGCCTGCGGATGGATGGTCCTGAGGAGGATCCATCCGACGCGGATTCCGAGATTCGTCTGAAGCTCCGCATCCCGTCCAATGCTCTTGATGCGGGCGCGGCCGCTGTGTCGGCTCTCGCTTCGTCCACGGTGGCAGCCTTCGAGCGAGCCATAGAACAGTCCGCGTTTGTGCCCCTCTTGATCGATGGAGAGTAGCCGGCTGGCGATCCCACGCTTGCCCGAATCTGCAGGACTCCCGTACTCTGACGGATCATTGCCGATTCGACTCTGGGAGGAGGCTCAATGAGTGCTAAGGGGGGAGGGCTGGATGTGCTGCTGAACGAGGACCGCCGCTTTCCTCCGCCCGCAGACTTCGTGAAGGGGGCCGTGGTGTCGGATCGCGCGATCTACGATCGCGCAGCTCAGGACCGTCTCGCTTTTTGGGAGTCATGGGCGGAGAAACTGGACTGGTTCGAGAGATGGCACACGGTCCTCGATTGGAATCCACCCCACGCGAAGTGGTTCGTCGGGGGCAAGCTCAACGTGTGTTACAACTGTCTCGACCGGCATCTCGACGGTCCTCGGCGAAACAAGGCGGCACTGATCTGGGAAGGAGAGCCGGGGGACACCCGAGTCTACACGTACTGGAGTCTTCATCGGGAGGTATGCCAGTTCGCCAATGCCCTCAAGGGCTTGGGCGTGAAAAAGGGCGATCGCGTCGCGATCTATCTGCCGATGATCCCGGAGGCCGCCATCGCGATGCTCGCATGCGCCCGCATAGGGGCACCCCATTCGGTGGTATTCGGGGGCTTCAGCCCCGCGTCGTTGTCCGATCGCATCAACGACGCCGAGGCGAGGGTCCTCATCACGGCGGACGGGGGTTACCGCAGGGGCGGGATCGTTCCCCTCAAGGTGAATGCGGACAAGGCTCTGGAGTCCTGTCCGACGATCGAAAACGTGGTGGTGGTCGCGAGAGGTGGCGCCCTCACCGAGGAGGTCAACGCCGATATGCAGAGCGGTCGCGACCACTGGTATCACGACTTGATCACAGACTCCAGTTCGGAGTGCCCCGCCGAAGTCATGGACGCCGAGGATATCCTCTTCATTCTTTACACGTCGGGGACCACGGGCAAACCCAAGGGCGTGGTTCACACGACTGGAGGATACCTGACACAAGTCGCCGCGACCACTGAATGCGTCTTCGATCTTCAGGAGGACGACGTCTATTGGTGCACTGCGGATGTCGGTTGGGTTACCGGGCACAGCTACATCGTGTACGGACCCCTAGCGAATGGCGCCACCCAAATCATGTACGAGGGATCACCAGACTGGCCCGAGAAGGACCGGTTTTGGAATCTCTGCGAGAAGTACGGCGTGACGCTCTTCTACACGGCTCCCACGGCTATCCGCGCCTTCATGAAATGGGGAGACGAGTGGCCGGCCAAACGGAACCTGACCAAGCTTCGACTTCTGGGTTCGGTGGGTGAGCCGATCAATCCGGAGGCATGGATGTGGTACCATCGGGTTATCGGAGGAGAGCGATGTCCCATAATCGATACGTGGTGGCAGACCGAGACCGGCGCGATCATGATCACACCGCTCCCGGCCGTCACCGCGACTCGTCCCGGTAGCGCCACGGAGGCTTTTCCCGGTGTGTCGGTCACGCTCCTCGACGATGACGGAAACTCGGTGGATGCCGGGTACTTGGCGGTCACGGAACCCTGGCCGGCGATGCTCCGCACGATCTACGGCGACGATCAGAGGTATCGGGACACCTACTGGTCCAAGTGGGACGGTATCTACTTCCCGGGTGATGGCGCGAAAGTGGACGAGGACGGGTATCTGTGGATCCTGGGTCGTGTCGACGACGTGCTCAACGTGGCCGGGCACCGCATCGGTACCATGGAGGTGGAAAGTGCCCTCGTGGGTCACGCCTCGGTGGCGGAGGCGGCAGTGGTGGGCAAGTCCCACGAGATCAAGGGTCAGGCGATCGCGGCTTTCGTCACGCTGAAGGATGGTCTCGAGGGTGACGAAGACCTCGTAAGGGAGCTCAAGAAGCACGTGGACCACACCATCGGCGCCATCGCACGCCCGGAGACGATCATCTTTGCGGCCGACCTGCCCAAGACGCGGTCCGGAAAGATCATGAGGCGGCTGCTGAAAGACGTGGCGGAAGGGAAGGCCCTGGGCGATACGACGACGCTGGCCGACCCGGCTGTGGTGGAACAACTGAAATCCCAGTACGAGGCCGACGAGGCCTGAGAAGTCGGGTCAGGAAGGCTCCTCCGCAAGTGGGTCCGATATCGATGGGCCTTTTTCCGCGGTCGGCTTGTTTTTGATCTTCTTCGCCGGTATTCCCGCGTAGATCGCGTGCGGGTCCGTGTCCTTGGTCGCCATTCCGAAAGATCCGAGCATCGTGCCTTCCGCGACGTGCACGCCTGACATGACCGTGGCGTGGTAGGTGATGCGCACCCCTTCTCCGATGACCGTCACGGGCGTCGTGATGTTTCGCCCTTCGACGACATCGTGTGCGTGACTGTAGATGTTGGCGAAGTCCGACACCGAGACCCCATTGCCGAGTTGGATTCCCCCGCGATCGTCGAGGAGAACATGGCGATGCACCACGACATCGTCACCGACCTCCATGTTATAGCCGAAGGAAAGCTTCACATGGTGAAACGCCTTGAAGTTCCTTCCACAACGTCGAAAGATGCGATTCGCGAGCAACCGGCGAAACTTGACGCCCAGGTGAACGTTCTCGCCAAGCGCACTCCGGTCGAACATTTCCCAGAGCCAGATGAGCGGCTTCACCTGCTGGTACTGCTCGAGGTCGATGTCGGAGTAGTATTCCGGCTCCAGCGTCACGTTTTCGGGATCCATGTGAGCGAGGGCGACGCGGGTGGCGTGTGGCAACGTCGAGGGATCCACTCCTGTGAGGTGCGGAAAGTGGATCTCGGTCAGGACCGTCCGGCAGAGGGATCGACGGTCACAATCGGGAGTGTCGAGTCGCTCGTCGATTGACGTGAGCCAGTCGTCGTAGAGAAGGTCCGCATCGGGTGCGACGTCGACGATTCGATTCGGGAGGAAGACCATGGCGGTCGACAATGTCCTTTCGAAGGAGCGTGGTAGAGGTCCCTCGAACGATAGGCCCTTTCGTCGGCCCGGCAAGCGGTCGCCCCAGTTCGGACGGCGGTGTTAACTTTACTGGGACTTCAGGGCGATTTCCATGGATTGGGGACGAAGGCTATGCATGACATTCTTCGGCAGCGCTTGATGAGGAAGATCGAAAGCCTGCCTGAGGAGCAGGTCTACCAGATCTTGGATTATATCGAGTTTTTGGAGAGCAAGTACGGAAGCGATCTCCAGGCGGAAGCCTCCGGCCTCCAGCGCTTCGCGGAAGCCATGGAGGACAAGCTCCGCAAGAAGGCCATGAGCCCGGCAACGCTGCGTGAGGCTTTCCAGCTCATCTCGGCGGCCGATCGTGTGCTCTCGAACGTGTCCACCGCCGGAAAGCAACTCATGGAGGAGTTCACTGCGGATACCCTGGAGCGACCCTCCGCTGCGCAAGACAGTTTGAAGGGTCCGCCAGTCGAGCCGGGAGAAGGCGACGGCGAAACCTCTGAGCAGGAGGGTTGACACCGCCGGATCGCTCCGGATAATATCTGCTATGGTAGTCGAAAACGCGTCTGTTCGCCGGGGGTTCTACACGGTACTCCGGGTGGGCGGACGCTTCCTATATGGGTGATCGGAGTACCTGATGCCGGTGATTCTCAAGGAGTCTCTCACCTTCGACGATGTTCTTCTGGTGCCGCGGCATTCTACCGTTCACCCGAAGGACACGTCGCTCGTCTCTTCTCTGACGGCCACCATCCAACTACAGATCCCGCTGCTTACCGCCGCCATGGATACCGTGACGGAGTCGCAGATGGCCATCGCCATCGCGAGGCAGGGGGGGTTGGGGGTGATCCACAAGAACCTGTCCATCGAGCGTCAGGCGGCGGAGGTTGAAAGGGTCAAGCGGTCAGAGAGTGGCATGATCGTCAACCCCATCACGTTGACGCCGGACCAGACACTTCAGGATGCCCGTGAGCTCATGGCCCGCTTTTCGGTATCCGGAGTCCTGATCGTCGAGGAGGATGGGCTGTTGGTAGGTATCGCCACGCACCGCGATCTCCAGTTCGAGTCGGACATGAATCGGACGCTCCTGGACGTCATGACCAAGGATGGTCTGATCACGGCCCCAGAGGGCACGAGCTTGGATACCGCTGAGGAGATTCTCCACCAGCACAGGATCGAAAAACTTCCGGTGGTGGATGAGGCCGGTCGGCTGAGAGGGCTCATTACCGTCAAGGACATCTTCAAACGCCGACAATTTCCGTCGGCTTGCAAGGATGAGCAAGGACGTCTCCGAGTCGGTGCGGCCATCGGTGCTTCTCGAGCCGATCTCGCTCGGGCTGGAGCGCTGATCGATGCCGGCGTAGACGTGTTGGTCGTGGATACCGCGCATGGCCATTCTGCGGGAGTTCTTCAGGCTGTGGCGCGCACTCGAGAAAAGTATTCCGAGGTGCAGATCATTGCGGGCAACGTTGGCACCAGTGAAGGCGCTGCAGCTCTAATGGAGCGCGGTGCGAACGCGGTCAAGGTGGGGGTCGGACCTGGCTCGATTTGCACGACGCGTGTGGTCACGGGAGTGGGTCTTCCCCAACTCACCGCCATCATCGACGCGGTGGAGGGGGTTCAGGGCGAGATTCCGGTCATTGCAGACGGCGGAGTGCGTTACTCGGGCGATATCGTGAAGGCTCTCGCCGCCGGTGCCAACTCGGTGATGATGGGGTCCATGTTTGCGGGTACCGAGGAAGCGCCAGGGGAAAGCTTTCTCATGGAGGGTAGGCGGTTCAAGGTGGTGCGGGGGATGGGCTCTCTGTCGGCTATGCAGGAGGGCTCCGCCGATCGCTACTTTCAGGACGCGGAGGAGGACAGCCACAAGTTGGTTCCGGAGGGAATCGAGGCACGGGTTCCGTACAAGGGTGCGATGGCGGACACGGTGTTCCAATTGGTCGGCGGACTTCAGAGCGGTATGGGGTACTGCGGAGCGCCCAACCTCGACGAACTCAGAAAGACGGCGACATTCGTGCGGGTCACAGCAGGGGGGCTCCGAGAGTCCCACCCGCACGACGTCACGATCACGCGGGAAGCCCCCAACTATCACATGTAGGAACTTAGACCACCCCGTAGCTTCCCCGT
>CAUZAE010000132.1:0-7513 GCA_963577685.1 Gemmatimonadales bacterium UBA6960
GGTTGTGACCAACCCATGCTCCCGCTGTGGCGACCCGAAGAGGTCGCACCGGGTCTGCCCGAGTTGCGGGTACTACGGCGGCGAGCAGGTGCTCGAGCCGGATCTGGACTGACCCCCGGCTACGGAGTCGCCCGACGTGCGGATCGCCCTGGATGCCATGGGCACCGACGGGGCTCCGGTGACCGAGGTTGCCGGTGCCGTCCTTGCCCTCAAAGATGTCGAGTCGGATTTCGAGATCATCCTCGTCGGTGACAGTGCTACGCTGCAGGAGGAAGTCAATCGCCATTCTGACTTCCCCACGGATCGCCTCAGCATCGTGCACGCGGCGCAACGCGTCTTGCCGGGTGAGCCTCCTTCCACTGTTCTGCGTCGCAAGCCCGAGTCGTCTATCGCGATCGGAATCAGGCTCCACAAGAAGGGCGAGGCTGACGCATTCATCAGCGCCGGCTCAACAGGCGCGGTAATGGCTGCGTCGCTGTTCATCCTTCGCCGGCTCGAGGGTGTGGACCGCCCGGCGATCGGCACGGTAGTCCCGACCGCGAACGGCCCCCTGTTGTTGCTCGATGCCGGAGCGAATGTTGACTGCAAGCCACATCAGCTCGTCCAGTTCGCGAGACTCGGCAAGGTCTACGCCCAGGACTTGATGGGGATATCGAGTCCTCGGGTGGGGCTTCTGAATATCGGCGAGGAACCGAAAAAGGGGGACGAGTTGGTCGTCGCGGCGTATCAGGGGTTGAAGGAGAGTGGACTCAACTTCGTCGGCAACATCGAAGGCCGGGGAATCATCCAAGGCGGGTGCGACGTTCTGGTGTGTGACGGATTCGTGGGCAACGTCCTGCTGAAGTTTTATGAATCGGTGGCGAGCTTCGTTGTGAGCCTCTTGACGACTGCCATCGGCGACACCCATGCGAACGAAGACCTGGACGAAGTGTTTCGCCTTTTTGACTACACAGAGACGGGCGGCGCCCCACTTCTCGGCGTGAATGGGATCCCGATCATCTGTCACGGGGGTTCCCCGCCAAAGGCGATCTGCAACGCCATTGGTGTAGCGGATCGGGCAGCCAAGGCGTCGATGGTATCACACTTCGTCAGGGAAATGACGACGCCGAATACACTGGGGAAGCCGGGTTGAAGGCACCGAGCCCTCTGGTCCAAATCGTCGCCACAGGCCGTCACTTGCCGGACCGCGTGGTGACCAATAAGGATCTAGAATCCGTCGTCGATACGTCCGACCGATGGATCGTGGAGCGAACCGGAATTAAGGAACGCCGGATCGCCGAAGCCGACGTCTCAGCGGCTTCTATGGGAGCATCAGCCGCGCGAATCGCTATGGAGAAAGCCGGTGTCGACCCAGGGGAAATCGACTTCCTGATCGTCTCCACGGCTACCCCCGACCGCTGGCTGCCGTCAACGGCGTGTGATATCCAAGCACTTCTCGGCTCGAACAATGCCGTTGCCCTCGACGTCTCCGCAGCGTGCTCGGGATTTCTCTACGCGCTCACGTTAGCCGAAGGGTATATCTCTGCGGGAAGGGGAAAGACCGCGCTAGTAGTCGCCACAGAAAAAATGAGTTCCATCGTGAACTGGGAGGATCGCACGACCTGTGTGTTGTTCGGCGACGGAGCCGGCGCAGTGATACTTCGGAAGTCCGATGGTGTGAGGGGTATTCTGGGTACGCATCACCGCTCGGACGGCAACCTCGCCGATCTCCTGCAAAGACCAGCGGGAGGCACGGCCATCCCGATGAGCGAGGAGGTTCTGCGGGACGGCGACCATCTGCTTCAGATGTCTGGGCGGGAGATTTTCAAGAATGCCGTTCGATCGATGGCCGAGAGTGGGTCGGCGGCCCTCGAGCAATCGGGCCTCACGCCGGAGGATGTTGACTTGATCATTCCTCATCAAGCCAACATTCGTATTATCAAGGCCACAGCCCGATACACGGGCATTTCCATGGAGAAAGTGTTCGTGAACGTCCACCGGTACGGCAACATGAGTTCGGCGACGATTCCGGTGGCCATGGATGAAGCCCTCGAGGAAGGGCGCCTCCATTCAGATATGACGATCCTGCTTACCGCCTTCGGAGCCGGCCTCACGTGGGGCGCGATGGTGCTCCGCTGGTGACGGCCTCGCACCGTCGATAAAGATCCCTGAATCGTGTCGCTAGCAATTCTCTTTCCAGGACAGGGATCCCAGCATGTTGGGATGGGGCAATCCCTCGCGACGGACTACCCCGAGGCCGAACGGGTCTTCGAAGAGGCGGACGAGATCCTGGACTTCAAGATCTCCCAGCTCGCGTGGACGGGGCCGGAAGAAGAACTTCTCCTTACGAAGAACGTGCAACCCGCCATTCTGGCTCACTCTGTGGCGATGTACCGCATTGTCCGAGATCGACTCGGAGAAGTGGCCATGGCGGCTGGACACTCTCTCGGAGAGTTCTCGGCACACGTGGCCGCAGGGACCTTGGAATTCGACGTGGCGTTGCGCACCGTCCGGCTCAGAGGGGAGTTGATGTACGCCGCAGGCCTGACACGGCCAGGAACTATGGCCGCCGTGATCGGGCTGCCGGACGGTGATGTCGAGGCCCTGTGCGTACGCGCCAATCAAGAGGCCGGTACCTGCGTGCCGGCGAATTTCAACTTCGAGGGGCAGGTCGTCATCAGTGGGGACGTGGCGGGAGTCAAGCGCGCCATGGAGTTCGCGGAGGAAGTGGGTGCAAGGCGGGTGGTTCCCCTGACCGTATCGGGTGCCTTCCACTCGCCGCTGATGGGCCCAGCGGAGGAAGGACTACGGAACTGGCTAGACGAGGTGAACTTCCGAGACCCCATGTTTCCTGTGATCGCCAACACGACAGCCGAGCCGGTATCGACGGCTGAGGAAGCGCGACGACTCTTGGTTCGACAACTCACGGCGCCAGTCCGATGGGCTGACTCGGTAAGGCGTATGGTCGCGCTTGGAGCCGACCGATTTGTCGAGCTTGGGCCGGGTTCTGTCCTTCGTGGCCTGAATCGGAGGAATGCGAAGGGATTCCGATGCGAATCCCTCGGGGAGTCTTCAGATATCGAAGCCTGGGAGGATTAAGTGGCTCCATCGACGAACGAACTGGATGACAAGGTAGCGCTGGTAACGGGTGGCTCTCGCGGTATCGGGTTGGCCGTCGCACATGAATTAGCACGAGCAGGGGCCACCGTGGCTGTCGTCTCGCGAAATGCGGACGGGGCGTCTGCCGCTGCTCGAGATCTGGCGGGAGAAGGACATCGGGGCTACGGCTGTGACGTGGGTGTGACAGAAGTGGCCTCCGCTAGCGTTAGCCAAGTGGTCGATGAACTTGGACCGGTCGACATTCTGGTGAACAACGCGGGAATCACCAGGGACAACATCTTTATCAGGATGAAGGAAGGGGAGTGGGACGAGGTGCTGACGGTGAATCTCAAGGGGGCCTTCAACATGACGAAGGCCGTTGCACGCTCCATGATGAAGCGCCGTAGCGGTGTCATCTTGAACGTCACTTCAGTTGTGGGGCTTGTCGGAAACGCCGGTCAGGCCAACTATGCCGCGTCCAAGGCCGGTTTGATCGGGTTTACGAAGAGCATCGCGAAGGAACTGGCATCACGAGGTGTTCGGTGTAATGCCATCGCACCCGGTTTCATCTCCACCGACATGACCGCGACCCTCCCCGAAGAGGCCGTCGAGGCGCTTCAGGAACAGATCCCGCTCGGATATTTCGGCGATCCCGGGGACGTTGCAGGACTGGCCCGCTTTCTCGCTGGACCTGCGGGCCGCTACATTACCGGCCAGGTCATCGCGGTGGATGGGGGGATGGCCATGTGACGAAGACGGGTCCGGCTTTTTCATGAACCGCATTTCCAACAATCGCACATGTAGGGAGGTCCAATGGCTGACAACACGGCCGCGAAGGTCAAGGAAATTATCATCAACGAGTTGGGTGTGGATCCGGAGAAGGTCACGCCGGAAGCATCCTTCGTCGGCGACCTAAGCGCAGATTCACTCGACACCGTCGAACTGGTGATGGCCTTCGAGGAAGAGTTCATGATCGACATCCCGGACGAAGATGCAGAACAGATGCGAACGGTGGGCGACGCCATCTCCTACATCGAGAAAAATGCCGAATCGTGAGCCCTGAGTCTCTGCCGGGTCGAGGTCGGTCTTGTCGATGAGTAATCGTCGTAGAGTGGTGATCACGGGCCTGGGCGCGATTACGCCGGTGGGCAACGATGTCGAATCGATGTGGACTGCTCTCTTGGCTGGCCAGAGCGGTGCGGCGCAGATTACTCGATTCGATACTACAGGATTTTCGACGACGATCGCGTGCGAGGTAAAGGACTTCGACGCCAATGACTTTCTGGATAAAAAATCCGCGCGCCGGTATGACCTCTTCGCCCAGTTCGGGATGGTGGCAGCTCAACAGGCGATGGCACACGCCGGGCTCAAAGGTTCGCCAGACGGTGTGATACCGGAGAAATTCGGTGTGATCTTCGGCAGTGGTATCGGCGGCATTTCGACGATGGAAGCCCAGCACGATATCCTCCGGGAGCGTGGGCCGCGATGGGTGAGTCCCTTCTTCATCCCCATGTTCATTCCGGACATTGCCGCGGGTCTGATCTCAATTCGTTTTGGTGCCAAGGGGCCGAATTACGCGACGGTTTCCGCGTGCGCCTCGAGCGCCCACGCGATCGGTGACGCGTTCCGGTTTATCGAGCGTGGCGACGCAGACGTCATGATCGCGGGTGGGGCAGAAGCCACGCTGACGCCGCTGGCAGTCGCCGGGTTCGCCTCAATGAGGGCCCTATCGAGCCGAAACGAAGACCCCGAGGGGGCTTCCAGGCCGTTCGATGCGGGGCGTGACGGCTTTGTCATCGGGGAGGGGGCCGGGTGTGTGGTGATCGAGGCCCTCGATACGGCACAGGCGAGAGACGCCACCATAGTGGCCGAGATCGTCGGCTATGGGGTCTCTGCCGACGCCTATCACATCACCATGCCTGCACCCGAGGGGGTTGGCGCTCAAGTCGCGATGCGTTTGGCCATGGAGGATAGGGCTCTCAGGCCGGAGGATATCGACTACATAAATGCTCACGGCACGTCGACCCCCGCGAACGACCGAAACGAGACTGCCGCCATCAAACAGGTACTGGGCGATGCCGCAACGTCCGTTGTCGTTGGCTCCACCAAGTCGATGACAGGCCATCTGCTAGGGGCGGCGGGTGGCGTGGAGGCCATCGTCTCGGCCCTGGTATGTCAGCAGGCCCGGATTCCGCCCACCATCAACTATTCCGAGCCGGATCCGGATTGTGATCTCGATTATGCCCAGCACGGTGTTGTCGAGCGAGAGGTACGGGTCGCCCTGTCCAACTCCTTTGGATTTGGGGGACACAACGCCTGTTTGGCTATCCGAGCTTGGACCGGGCAGTAGGCTCGCACGTCCCCGTTGAGGGGGAACTATGAGGATCGGCTTCGGCTACGACTCGCATCGCTTCGAGAAAGGACGTACGCTGATGCTCGGGGGTGTAATGATCCCCGATCACCCAGGCCTCGCCGGACATTCGGATGGAGACGCCGTGGGGCACGCCGTTACCGACGCCTTGCTCGGGGCCGCCGCCGCCGGGGACATCGGCCAGCACTTTCCCCCGGACGACGCTCGCTGGAAGGATGCGGATTCCATGGACCTTTTGGCCCGGGCAGTCAGCATCCTGGACGCCTCCGGATACCAAGTCCACAACGTGGATATCACGGTGATTTGTGAACGGCCCAGGATCGCACCCTATGTCGCTGCTATGAGGACCCGTCTCGCTGAGGTACTTGGTCTCGGACCCGGAGCGGTGTCCGTCAAAGGCAAAACCGACGAAGCGATGGGGTGGACCGGTTCCGGCGAAGGGCTTGCGGTCCATGCTGTGGCGCTCCTAGACGAGACTGGTGAGCGCACACCTTCCGGGGCGCCATAGACGAGCGCATAGAGCCCTCTCCACGTGGATCCGATCCTCGCCTTCCTGAGTAGTGCACCTCCTCTGCTCATCTACGTCGTGCTCGGAATCGGGGCGGCGGTCGAGAATATCATCCCTCCGATTCCGGCTGACACATTCATCCTGATCGGGGGCTTCTTGGCGGCACGGGGGTACGCGAGTGAGAGCACGGTCTTCCTGGTCACGTGGAGCGCCAACGTCTCGTCCGCTCTCGCAGTCTTTGCGGCGGGGTATCGCTACGGGGACACTTTTTTTCAAACACGGTTGGGGCGTTACCTTCTCGCTCCCCAGCAGCTGGAGACGGTGCGACGTTTCTATCGTCGCTGGGGTAGTGCGGCGATTTTTTATACGCGTTTCCTGCCTGGGCTTCGGGCCGTCGTTCCCGTGTTCGCTGGCCTCACACACCAGAAACCATGGCTCGTCGCGACCCTGCTGCTCGTGGCCTCGGCGATCTGGTACGGCGGTCTCACATGGGCAGGGGTCTTGGCAGGCCGAAACTTGGACCGCATTCTCGTTCTACAGTCCCGTGTGAACACCCTATTGGCCGGTATCGCCGTACTGGTGAGTCTGCTGGTTGCTTGGTGGTGGATTCGGTCGCGGAGGGCATCCATGAAAGGGCGAAGTCCGGATGGCTCTGATTGCGAAACTGACGAAGAAGCCGGGTAGTCCGTTGGAGTCTCCGGTGGCCTATTGCATGGAGCGCTACCTCGACTATCTGAATTTCGAGCGGGGGCTCTCGCCGCGCACGCTCGAGGCTTATCAAAGGGATGTTGGACAGTTCGTCGATTTCGCTGTTCGACGCGGGCGAGATTCGCCCGATTCCGTGGACTCAGGGGACGTCCGGGAATACGTGCTTCATCTCAGCGAGCGGGGGTTGGCCTCTACGTCGGTACGTCGAGCACAGTCGTCCCTCCGTACATACTTCGGCTTCCTCATCGAAGAAGGGCTCCTGGAGGAGGACCCCACGGAGGGGCTCAGGAGTCCCAAGGTCGGACGGACCTTGCCCACCGTGCTCAGCCCCGCCGAGATGGAGACGTTGCTGGAGGCTCCTCGTCTGGATTCCCCGGCGTACTGGCGAGATCGAACCATCCTGGAGGTTCTCTACGCCACAGGGATCCGCGTCTCGGAACTCATCGGACTGCGAATCACTGATTTGGAGCTAGATACGAGGGTGTGCACCGTATTCGGGAAGGGTGCGAAGGAGCGGATGGTTCCTCTCGGACGCCCCGCGTGCCTGGCCTTGGAACGCTACCTTCGTGAAGTCCGTCCGGGGTTGGATCGAGGACGAGGGCAGGGGAGGGTGTTTCTTAGCCACCGCGGGCGACCCCTTCCGCGAACCACGGTATGGACCCTGGTTCGGAGCGCCGCCCTCGCAGCCGGCATCAGGGCCACCGTCTCACCGCACACGCTTCGGCATACGTTCGCCACACATCTACTAGAGGGCGGAGCGGATCTGGTCGCCGTGCAGGAGCTATTGGGACATGCGGACGTCACCACGACCCAGATATACACTCACGTGGATCGGAGGTACCTGCGTG
>CAUZAE010000133.1:0-7473 GCA_963577685.1 Gemmatimonadales bacterium UBA6960
GACTTGGGTGGGCCCCGGGGTCATGCTGGCCGCGTTCATGCTCACGTTGGTGAATTTCGTGGGGATGCTCGGTGCGGAGCTACATGAGCCGATCATCCGCAGCTATTGGACGTGGATAAGCACGGGCGACCTCGAGGTCGCCGTCGCTATCCAGCTCGACCAACTCTCGATGATCATGATGATGATCATCACCGGTGTCGGATTCCTCATCCACGTGTTCAGCGTGGGCTACATGCGGGACGATCCCGGCTACCCGAGATACTTCGCCTACCTGAACCTCTTCGTCTTCTTCATGCTGGTTCTCGTAATGGCGGCCAACTACGCCATCATGTTCGTCGGATGGGAGGGCGTAGGTCTCTGCTCATATCTGCTCATCGGATATTGGTTCAGCGATAAGGAAAAGGCCTCCGCAGGGAAGAAAGCGTTCATCGTCAACAGGATTGGAGACCTCGGCTTTCTTCTCGCGATCTTCTTGCTGTTCCTGGTATTCCAGTCGCTGGACTACCAAGAGGTGTTCCGCCAAGCCCCGGACGTATTCGTGTACGGTGGACCGGTGGTCACGACGGTAGCGCTCCTGTTCCTCGTGGCCGCGACGGGCAAAAGCGCCCAGATTCCGCTCTTCGTCTGGCTACCGGACGCGATGGCTGGACCGACTCCGGTATCGGCGCTGATCCACGCCGCTACGATGGTCACTGCCGGTGTCTACCTGGTGGCCCGCTCATCCCTCCTCTTCGCGATGTCTCCGCTGGGGAGCGCCGCAGTGGCGGGGATCGGCGTGCTGACCGCTCTTTTTGCGGCGACGATCGCCCTCAAGCAGAACGACATCAAGAAGGTGTTGGCGTACTCCACGGTCTCCCAACTGGGCTACATGTTCCTGGGTGTGGGCGTGGGAGCGTATACGGCCGGTGTGTTTCATCTGATGACACACGCGTTCTTCAAGGCCCTTCTGTTCTTAGGTGCCGGGGCCGTCATTCACTCCGTCCATCATGCGTTACATCGCACGCACAAGGATTGTGACGCACAGGATATGCGTAACATGGGCGGCCTGCGCGCTCACATGCCCATCACGTGGATTACGATGTGGCTCGCCACGCTGGCTATCTCCGGCATTTGGCCCTTCGCAGGGTTCTTCTCCAAAGATGAAATCATCTGGATGACCGGTGCCATGGCCGGTGCCGAGAACGCGCCATATTCGGGTCTATATACGATCTACTGGATCCTCGCACTGGCCACCGCGATGCTCACGGCGTTCTACATGACGCGCCTGATGGTCATGACCTTCCACGGTGCCAATCGAACAGGAGTGAAGGAGGCCGAACACCTGCACGAAGCGCCTCGGACGATGTGGATCCCGCTGGCCATCCTGTCCGCCCTGTCTGTTTTCGGTGGCTGGATAAACGTCACTGCAGATCTTCGAGCTTCGGTCCTCGGCGGCTTCGGACTACTACCGATGAGCGAATGGTTTCACCATTGGCTCGAGCCCGTAACCGAGGCCGCACGCGCCGTCCAAGAGGCCAACCTCGGTGAACTCGCGCACTCGGCTCCGTTCGGAGGAGGGGAGGTCATGTGGGGGCTCATATCGACGTCCGCTGCCCTGATCATCGTTTTCGGCACTGTCCGCCTTTTCGGAAAGCGCGAGGTGACGGTGGCCGCGGAGGACGTGCAGCCCCAGGGGTTCTCCCGAGTGCTCTATAACAAGTGGTACGTGGACGAGTTCTATCATCGATGGGTGGTGGATCCAATCCTGACTACCTCCCGATTCTTGTGGAGGGTCGTGGATGCGACCCTCATTGACGGCGCAGTGAACCTCATTGGAAACGCCACTCGGCTCGCCGGATGGGTGGGGAGCCTTTTCCAGACCGGTCAGGTCAACACTTATGCGTTTTTCCTCACCGTAGGAGTACTGATCATCCTCTCCGTGATCGCCTTATAGTGCCCAGTCACCAACGTGTCTCGGTCAGTCGAGGGCTCGGCGCATTCGCTTCGACCCTCTTGGTGGCTCGTGACGTTCGGAAACGGAACTCTAGATGTTGAATATCGTCGCGTACGACAGCTGGGCGCTGCACGCCCTGATCTGGCTACCCCTCGTGGGCGTGGGACATGTCCTATGGGCACCCGAAGACCGTGCCAAGCATATTGCCCTCCGCTGGAGTCTGGCCGTCTTCGTGCTCAGCCTTGGTCTTTGGTGGGCGTATGATCCGTCCCAGGGGGCAGGGTATCAACTCGCAAGCAGCGACCCTTGGATCACCGTATGGGGTGTGAGCTACGCCTTGGGTGTGGACGGTATCAGCCTCTTCATGGTCCTTCTCTCCACCTTTACGACGCCGCTCGCGATCCTGGGCTCCTTCAACTACATACGGGAACGGGAAAGACCCTTTTACGCGCTCATGCTCTTGCTCGAGGTCGGCGTGGTAGGGGTCTTCTTGGCCACGGACCTCTTCCTCTTTTACGTGTTCTTCGAACTCACACTCGTCCCGATGTACTTCATCGTGGGCATCTGGGGGGGTGAGCGTCGCATCTACGCCGCGGTAAAGTTTTTCCTCTATACAGCGTTCGGCTCGCTCCTGATGCTTGTGGGGATCCTCTACATCTACTTCCGAGGAAAGGTGCTCCTCGGCGTGGGATCGTTCGCCTTCGCACATTTGATGCAGATTCCACTCACGCTCGGTGAGCAGCTGTGGTTGTTCACGGCCTTTGCTCTGGCGTTTTCGATCAAGGTCCCTGTCTTCCCGTTTCACACGTGGTTGCCTGACGCCCATGTGGAGGCTCCCACCCCCGGCTCCGTCGTGCTGGCCGCCGTCTTGCTGAAGATGGGGACGTATGGCTTCGTTCGGTTTCTGCTGCCGTTTTTCCCTGCAGCGGCCGGGCACCCGACCGTGGTGGCGATCATGCTCACTCTCGGGGTCGTGGGTATCGTCTATGCGGCTTTGGTCGCTGCTGTACAGGCGGACGCCAAGAAATTGGTGGCGTACACGTCCGTTGCACACATGGGCTTCGTTGTCATCGGAGTATTCGCCTTGAACGTCAACGGGCTTCAGGGAGGGCTGCTAGTCATGATCTCCCACGGGATCTCGACGGGTGCGCTTTTCCTCCTGCTCGGCATGCTCTACGAACGGCGCCATACTCGACGGATCGAGGATTTTGGCGGTCTTGGACGCGTGGCCCCGTGGCTTGCGACAGCCTTTGTGATCACTGCGCTCGCGTCCATCGGACTTCCCGGTACGAGTGGTTTCGTGGGTGAGTTCTTGGCCCTTCTCGGTACGTTCGAGGACCATCCCGGGTTTGGCATACTTGCCGCGACCGGAGTGATTTTCGCGGCCTACTACATGCTTCCGATGGTGCAACGGGTGTTTTTCAACGCACTGGACAACCCGGAAAACCGGGCCGTTCAGGATCTGTCACGTCGGGAAACGGTCATCTTGGCACCGATGCTCGCACTGATGATCCTGATCGGCGTACATCCTACGCCTTTGTTGCGACGCATGGAGCCCAGCGTCCAGGCCGTGCTCGCTCGCGTATACGAGCGTAGCCCGGCGAGTTCGGGAGTGACCATATCGGCGGGCGAGCCCTCTTCTGCAGTTGGGTCGGACTCGGGGCCCGTGGCGGATGTCGACGAAACCGGATCCGCCGACGGAGCGGGGGAGTAGAGGCGGATGGAACTCGACTTCAGCAGTCAGGCCCACTTCCTCGTGGCCTTGGCACCGGAAATCGTGCTGTGCGCCTGGGGCATGGTTGTCCTTCTTCGCGGCGTCAGTGACGAAAAGAGATCCGCCGCCGAGCTTGGATGGCTAGCTCTGCTGGGCATTCTCGCCGCCGGCTTCGTCAACGGATGGCTCTATGGAGTCACCGAAGTGGGTAACCATGCCATGGTCGCGGTCGATGGACTCGCCCTGTTCTCCAACTGGATCATCCTCGCGGCCGCGGCACTCGGGATCCTGATCTCTCTGTCATATGTGGAGCGGCAGGGTCTACAAGCGGGTGAATTCTATGGTCTGTTGATCTATTCTACTGTCGGCTTGATGGTGATGGCGGCGGCTAGAGATCTTATGGTCATCTTCATCGGCCTCGAGATCATGTCGATTGCGGTGTATGCGCTGACCGCCATCAATCGGCGCTCCCGGCGATCCGCCGAGGCGGGGCTCAAGTATTTCATATTGGGCGCATTCTCCACCGGGTTCTTCCTCTACGGAATCGCTTTGGTATATGGGGCGACCGGGAGCACTCACGTCCGCGAGATCGCTGACGCGGTATGGAGCGGGGGGGCACATGAGGCACTCCTCCTGTTCGGCATCGCTCTCATGGCTGTGGGCTTCTCGTTCAAGATCTCAGCGGTACCCTTTCACATGTGGACACCCGACGTCTACGAGGGTGCGCCGACACCTGTGACGGCCTTCATGTCCGCAGCCGTGAAGGCCGGCGCGTTCCTCGCCTTTCTGAGGGTCTTTTCGGTGGCATTCGAGGGCGCCTACGAGAGTTGGTGGATGATCCTATGGTGGCTTGCGGCGATCACGATGGTCCTGGCGAACTTGATTGCATTGGTACAGGTGAGCGTCAAACGCCTACTCGCCTACTCGGGGATCGCGCACTCCGGCTACCTCATGGTGGCGATCGTTTCGGCCAATGAAACTGCAGCAGCCGGGCTGCTCTTTTACCTCTTGGTCTACGCGATCATGAATGTGGGAGCGTTCGGTGTCGTGATTCTAGTGTCCGGGCACGGAGAGGAGCGTCTAAAGATCGACGATTATTCCGGGTTCGGGTGGGACCAGCCGGTTCTAGGTGTGGTTTTCACGATTTTTCTTCTGTCGCTTGCTGGATTCCCGGCCACCGGCGGATTCATGGCCAAGATTTTCCTGCTGCAGGGTGCGATGGAGGCGGGACTCGTCTACCTATCGGTCATACTCGTCCTGACTACGGTCGCCTCGTATTGGTATTACTTGCGCGTTGCGTGGTTCATGTGGATGAGGCCGGCCGCCGACGCGGCGACCCACAGGGCGATCCACGTACCGTTCGCGATGCGCCTTGCCCTTGGGGTGGGTGTTGCGCTAGTCCTGTACTTGGGTCTTTTCCCGGACGCGGCGCTCCAGTTCGCGCAATCGAGTGTCAGCGGATTGACCGACGGGAGCCGGGGCCTCGTCGGAATCGGTCCGTAGCAATCTCTCGTAGCAACTTTCGATCCCCGAGTAAGGTCGATTTAGGTGTCATGAAAATTCCGGATCATATTTTTCGGCAGTACGACATCCGGGGTCTTGTCGACGGGGAACTCACGCCCTATGTGACCTGTTGTGTCGGGAAGGCTTACGGTACGCTGGCACGTGAGCAGCTCCAACGGACGCCGCGAGTGGCCGTCGGTCGTGACAACCGCCCCTCGTCTCCAGCCTTGTCGGATGGACTCGTTCAGGGTTTGATGCGCTCGGGTGCTGACGTCTTGGATCTGGGAACTGTCCCCACACCTACCGCCTATTGGGCCGAAAAGACCCTTCCCACCGACGGGGCCATCCAGATCACCGGGTCCCATAATCCGCCCGAATGGAATGGGATCAAGATGACCCTCGGCGGCTCTTCGGTGTACGGCGAGGCCATCCAGGGGCTGAAGGTATGCATAGACACGGAGGGTTACGGACGGGGCAAGGGAACCTGTGAGCATATCGCCGTGCTGGAGCAGTACCTATCGGATTTGGCTGGGCGCTTCAAGATTTCAAGGCCAGTCAAGGTCGTCTTGGACTGTGGTAACGGGACGGGCTCCCTCGTCGGCGTGCGCCTCTTGGAGGAAATTGGTGCGGAAGTAATTCCCCTCTACTGTGACTCGGACGGCACGTTTCCAAACCATCACCCGGATCCGACGGTCGATGAGTACTTGGTGGATCTGATCGACACGGTCCGCCGGGAAAGGGCTGATCTGGGAATCGGGTTCGACGGTGATGCCGATCGCATCGGCGCCGTTGACGAGTCAGGCAACGTTGTTCGAGGTGATCTTCTGCTTCTGCTCTTCGGACTCGACTTGATCCGCAGGCGTGAATCGCGACAGAAGCTGGTGTTCGACGTAAAATGCTCTCAAGTTCTCCCAGACGAGTTCACGAAGGCAGGTGGGGAGGCCATCATGTGGAAAACCGGCCATTCCTTGATCAAGGAGAAAATGAAAGCGGAAGGTGCTGCCCTCGGTGGCGAGTTGTCGGGCCACATCTGCGTCGCCGACAGCTATTTCGGGTTCGATGACGCGCCATACGCGGCGTGCCTGTTGATTGACCTCATCGCCCGCTCCGGGCGGTCCCTTGCCGATATGGTGTCGGATTTCCCCCGCTTGGTTTCGACGCCGGAGCTGCGGATCGACGTTACGGAAGAGACCAAGGTCGCCATCGTGGAGGCTGCAAAGGATCATTTCTCCAAGACAAGAGAGGTGAACACGGTCGATGGTGCGAGAATCAGCTTCGCCGGTGGGTGGGGGCTCCTGAGGGCGTCGAATACCCAACCGATAATCGTTGCACGCTATGAAGCCAGCACTGCCAAGCAATTGAAGGCGATTCGGAGTGAAGTGGAATCCTGGCTAAGCGCGCAGGGGGTGGCCGTCTAGCATGAACCTCAGAGACGTGAAGGGTGGGCGCTTCTTACTCGCCTTGGCGATCACGGTGGTGTCACTCCTCCTTTTCGGGAGATTGGCATCGAGTATCTATCTAGAGATCTTGTGGTTCCGGTCCATGGGATTCTCTTCTGTCCTGTGGACTCGGGTCTTCTGGGAATGGGGCGCCCGCGCTGTGGGCGGAGTGATCGTGGGCGTCATCTTCTTCCTGAACCTGCGGATCATCGCGCGAACCCTTGGGGGAATTCGGATCAAGCGACGGGTGGGAGACCTCGTCATCTCAGAGCAGCTTCCCGAGGGATACGTATTGGGCGGGATCGTCGCCGGTTCAACGCTGTTGGGAGCATGGTTCGGGGCCATGATTCCAAGAGCGATGGGGCTCGAGCTATTGTTCCTCCGCAAGGCTCCCGTCTGGGGTATCACCGATCCGGTCTTCGAAAAGGATCTCGCTTTTTTTGTGATGCTCCTTCCTGTGGTTACGAGGGTTGTGACCATTGGCATCTTCGTGGCGTTTCTGGTGTTCGGCATCGCCACCGCCGGCTACGCGATGACGGGAGCCCTCCAGTGGGGACGTGGACGCCTTGCCATCGAAGATCAGCCACGTAAGCATCTTTCCGTCCTGGTCGCGTCGTTCTTCCTGATCCTGGCCGCTCGATTTTGGCTCGGGCGTTACCTTCTGCTTCTGGCCGGTTCGTCGGGAGTCCAGGGGATCTTCGGATTCGCCGACGCGGAGGCTCGGCTTCCGGCCCTTCATATCCTTACGCTACTGGCTGTACTCGTTGCGGTCGGCTCGCTCTGGAGCGGCTTCAAGGGCCATCTGCTTCCGCTGACGGTCTCGTTCGGTACACTCATTGTCGGAGGAACCCTCGCCGGCCAAGCGTACCCGTCTTTCATCCAGC
>CAUZAE010000134.1:0-7450 GCA_963577685.1 Gemmatimonadales bacterium UBA6960
TATCCACATGTCGTGGAAGTCGCCACCCGGCCGGCGACGGCCCTGCTCGTTGACGCCGGTCCGACCGCCGTCGATGGAACGAGTAAAGCCTGACGTCAGAAAGTACACCTCGTCGGGATCGTCCGTGTTGACGACGCAGTTGTTGTAATAGCCGGTCCGTCCGCCGAAAGCTCGGTTGTGGGTCATGAGTTGCCACATGGACCCCCCGTCGTCGGAGCGCCACAGCTCGCCGCTCTCTGTCTCACGCCCGTGCCAGGGTACGCCGTCGCCCGTTTCAATGAGAGCGTACACACGGTCCGGGTCGGCGGGCGTAAGGCAGATGTCAGTCTTTCCCACCGGAAGAGTTGGAAGGCCATTCCCCTCCAGTTTAGTCCAATTGTCTCCAGCGTCGTTTGTCATGTAGATCCCGCTGCCCTCACCTCCGCTTTCCCGACCCCACGTGTTGAACACCACCGTCCACATCCCTACAAAGAGCTTGCGTGGATTGCGCGGATCCATCTCCAGACTGGATACGCCGGTGTCTTCGTCGGCAAAAAGGATGTGCTCCCACGTCTCCCCGCCGTCCGTGGTACGAAAAACACCACGGGCTTCCTGCGGGCCGTGGGCATGTCCGAGCATTCCGACGTAGACGATGTCGGGGTTCCTGGGATGGATGATGATCCGCGAGGTGCGGGTCGGACCCCCATCACCCAAGCCCATGTGTCGCCAAGTGTCGCCTCCGTCGGTCGACTTATAGACGCCGGTGCCCAGGGACACGTTGGAGCGGATGTGTGGCTCGCCGGTGCCGGCCCAGACGATCTCCGGGTCGGACGGTGCGACGGCCAATGCGCCGATGGCATGGTCCGACTGATCGTCGAAAATCGGTTCCCAGTACTGGCCACCGTCCACTGTTTTCCAGATTCCGCCTGCTGCCGCTCCGGCGTAATACGTGAAACGATCCCCGGCCACTCCGGCCACCGAGGAAACGCGGTTCCCGACCGGACCGATGTACCGGTAGCGGAGTTGTTGATACGCGTCCAGGTCGATCTCCTGCGTGGCGATCGCTCCGGGAACGCCGAGTGTGAGCGAGGCGAAGATGGTGAAGAGGAGAAGACTCGGTAGTCCGGCCGGTCTCGACATGTCACGCTCCTTATTGATGAGTCACGATCCGGGAAGCCGACCGCCGGCAGGGGGGGGGCTGGCGCCTGGCACCGCGGACAATGTTTGGCGTCGGCTGTGGACGGCGCAAGCGGCTCGCCGGCCGCCGCGGCATCGAAAGGGGAGCTCTGTTGTTCTCGACCGACCGTCGTCCGAGGGCTACGTTGGCCGCCGAGACGCTCAACGGGCGGATGGCGCGGGCCCACGGTCGAGGTATCGGCCTGTTTCGTTGGATGTCGGCCGGCGATCAGCGGCGGCCCTACGCACGATGTCATACAGGAGATCTCCGATGATGCACCTTCCTGCCGTCGCCGCCGTCCTGCTCGTAGGCATTCTTGCTCCGCCCGCGCTGACCGCTCAAGAGATAGGGTTCGCGAGCGCAACGATCGAGGATCTTAACGCGGCCTTCGATGCGGGTACATTGACGTCGGAGCGCCTCGTGGAGATGTACCTTGCCCGCATCGCCGCCTACGATCAGGCCGGTCCCGCGCTCAACGCCGTGCTCACCGTGAGTGCCGACGCGATCGTGACGGCTCGCGCGCTCGACCGCGAACGGCAAGAGCGAGGCCCACGCTCTCCACTCCACGGCATCCCCGTAGCCCTGAAGGACAACGTCGACACGGCCGACATGCCCACCACCGCTGGATCTCTGCTTCTGGCCGGGTCCTTTCCTCCAGATGATGCGTTCATCGTGCAAAGGCTTCGCGAGGCGGGGGCGATCATCCTGGCCAAGACGAACATGAGCGAGTTCGCGTCAGGCGTTACCATGAGCTCGGTCGGTGGGATGATCCGAAACCCACACGATCTCGCCCGCACACCCTCTGGGTCTTCGGGTGGCACGGGCGCGGCGATCGCCGCCTCATTCGCTCAGCTCGGAATCGGGACCGACACGGGAGGCTCGGTGCGAGGGCCTTCCACCTCCAACGGGATCGTCGGGCTCAAGCCCACCCACGGCCTCATGAGTCGCGACGGTATCGTCCCGCTGGCGCTCTCGTTCGACATGGCGGGCCCGATGGCACGTAGTGTCTACGACGTTGCCGCGATGCTGAGCGTGATGACGGGCATCGATCCTGCGGACGATGCCACGACGAAGAGCAGGGGGCGTCTGGTGCCGGACTACACGCGTTTCTTGGATGCCGATGCGCTTCAGGGAGCTCGTATAGGAATCGCGACACAATTTCTCGGACGAGATGCGGAGGTGGATTGGGTCATCCGTGCGTCACTCGACGCCATGCGAAGGAATGGCGCCACCATCGTGGAGGTTCGTTTTCCCCAGTGGTTGCTGGACGCCAAGGCGGATTGGTACACGACGATTCGGTGGAGGGAGTTTGGCGGCCAAATCCAGGAGTATTTGGCCACTTTGGGGCCTGAGTACCCGAAGACGCTTGCAGACATGATTGAGAGATCGCTCGGGATGAGCTCCCCAACCGCAGAAGGTGGCACGCCGAACCCTACGCGCTGGAGCCTCTTTCAGCAGGAGGAAGCGAGTGGCTCGGTCACGGACTACGAGTACGTGGCCATGCGAGAACATGGCATGCCGATGGTGAGGAGCATCATCGAGGGTCTGCTCGCCTCCGAGAGTCTGGACGCGATCGTTTATCCGACGTCCCCGACCCGACCCTCATTGGTCGACGGCGGAGGCGGTGGGGGAGGGGTGTCCGCAACGAACCTGGCCAACCTGAGCGGCTTTCCGGACTTGATCGTCCCGGCGGGCTTCACCAGCAACCGGCTGCCGGTCGGCATCTCCTTTCTAGGACCCGCCTTCAGCGAGCCCGAGCTCTTGGGACTCGGCTACGCCTTCGAACAGGCTACCGAGGCCCGACGGGATCCGTTGAACACGCCCCCGTTGCCCGGTGAGCGGATCGGGCGGTAGCCACGCCATGACTTCCCCAGTGGCGTCGGCCGTCAATCTCGCTAGACTTCAGCCGGTTGTGCATACGACATTGCCCCCACCAAGAAAGAGAGCGCGGTTCGATGGCAACCTACACGTGTGATAAGTGCGGCATGAGTGTGAGCATGACGTGTGCCCGGTGCGACCAGGAATTGGTGCACGGCACCATCGCGAGGGAAGACGGAAGCACGGTGGCTGTGTCCAAGTGTCCAGAAGAACACGGGATGATCAAGTCGCCCATGTGCTGCGCCCAAGACATGGCATGTGCCGTGTCCGCCTAAGACAGACGGAGCCCGCAGCTAGAGCGACGTCCTTGGGAGCGCTGGTTAGGCATTCTTTGCCTATCTTGGAGAACAATTTCCCCCTTCTCGGCCCCTCGGTATCGCAAGTACAACTTTATGTTATATCGCTTAATGACGTGACCCCCTGAAACGAGACCAAAGTTGATGTTAGGATGCGGCTTTGGTCGCAACTATCAGGGGGGAGGTCAGAATGAGATGGATCGGACAGAAGTTCGACGATTTTATCGATCGCAGCTTCCGGCATCACATCTTGGCAAGGACGGCAGATCGTGCAGCCCAGTAAGGGTTTAGGCGATTCCTTGCCGTGATTCAGCCCATTCTGAAATCGAATGGGGTTCAGGGGGGTCGCCGGTTAGAGCCGAGCGTCAGCAAAGCCTTTGATAGATTCACATTACTTCCGCGAGACGACCGACGACCGCCGAAGGCGACCGCAGGTCAATCCGGGCGAGGCACCCTGCCCCCACCCGGTTCGGCGCCGTAGCAGCAATGCGGGAGGACCGCTCCTCCGGCCCCCTCAATCGTAACAGCGAGATTCAGCGGCCTCGCCAGACCCACAGCTATTAGGTACGTTGAGACGTTCCCATCCCCGAGCACCAAGGTCCTCGATGCCGTACATGTCCGGTCGGATTCTAGCTGCCCTCCTGCTGTTGACTCTGGCCGCGTGCAGCAGCGCGGATGATACCATCGACGCGGCGGAAGCCGACACCTACGCGCCGCAGGCTCCCATCGACATGACGGCTGCCGACGGTACCGCGGCGATGATTGCTCGGGCGACCTCCCTCGAGCTCGACACCGAGTACGTGCCCCCTCCCGGTGAAGCGCTTCACCATCAGACGGCGGGTTTCGCCAAGATCCTTTGCTCGGCGGTCTTCATCACCGGCCTCGATCCCGAGGACGCCGCGGCGAACGTCGGGGGCTTCATCTCGCCGTTCGGCGAGCGGCATCACGTGGTCGACACCATTGTGGACTTCGAGCGCCAGCTGGTGAGCCTGACCCTACCGGACGGTGTCACCCGCACGGCGAAACGCTACCGTAACCAAGGCTGCGTGGCACTCCCGATCGGGGAGGACTCGATCTACTACGCACCCTCCGAAGTGGCCCGAGACCTACCGCCGGCTGAGAGCACACGTTGGCCGATGGGCGACGTGCTGCCCGAGGGCCCGTGGCCCGAGCAGCTCGACAGGGCGAAGGTCGAGCAGGCGATCGAAGTCGGCTTCGGCCCGCCGGAGGCGATGACCCTCGGACTGGTGGTCACCTACAACGGGCGGATCATCGGCGAGCGGTACGGCGACGACATCGACATGCAAACGCCGCTCGAGAGCTGGTCGATGACCAAGAGTGTCACCGGTACGCTCGTCGGGGTCCTTATCGAGCAAGGCCACTACGACCTCTGGGATCCCGCCCCGATCCCCGAGTGGCAGACCGAAGGCGATCCCCGTCAGCAGATCCGCATCGGCGACATCATGAGGATGTCGAGCGGGTTGCGGATCAACGCGCCCTCCGATCCCGACTACGACCCGACGACCTACGCGGACCACTACTACTACTACACGGGCACGGTCAACTCGTACGAATGGGCGGCGACCCGGCCGCAGGAGTGGGAACCGAACCAGGTCGGACGGTATCGCAACACCGACCCCATCCTCGGCAGCTACCTCGTTCGCCTCGGCGCGGAGGCGCGGGGCGAGGACTACCACTCTTTCCCGCAGCGCCAGCTCTTTGACCGGATCGGGATCCGCTCAGCCGTCATCGAGACCGACCCGTACGGCAACTTCCTCGGGCAAGGCCTTGCCTTCATGTCCGCCCGCGACTGGGCTCGGCTCGGCAACCTCTATCTGCAGGACGGCGTGTGGGAGGGAGAGCGAGTGCTCCCCGAGGGGTACGCCACGTACGCTTCGACGCTCGCTCCGGCGTGGGTGGCCGACGGCCGACCACAGTACGGCGGTGCCTTCTTCTGGGTGAACGGCACCGGGTCCCAACCCATCCCTGAGAGCGCATACAGGATGAGCGGCGCCGGTGGCCAGAGCACAACGATCATCCCGACGCATGGGCTGGTGGTGGTCCGCATCGGCAAGTATACCGGAGCCCGTGCGGGTGGGAGGGCGCTCCGCTCCGCCTTCGAGCTGCTCATGGAGGCGGTGCCGGCGATCGACTGATCGGAGGCTAACCGCCCCCGTTGGTCACGGATCGCTCGACACCGCGCGGCCCGCATCGGTGGGTATTACCGCCCAGCCCCCTCCTGCGCCTCCATGCGCTCCTCGTAGCCCGAACCCAACAAGCCAAATCACTCGAACTCCGTGCGGCCACGAGCCTCGCCCGCCTGTGGCAGTCCCGGGACAAGCGCCAGGACGCCTACGATTTGTTCGCTCCGGTTTATGAGTGGTTCACCGAGGGGTTTGACACGGCGGATCTCAAGGACGGGAAGGTGTTGTTGGAGGGACTAGGAGGAGCGCTCTGTAGTTCAAAACGGTTGCCTTCTGACGCGAAACGCCAGCGATTACTGGCCTTTGCTAAACGGGGCCTTTGTTCAATGCAGGCCGCGTGAGGTTCCGCCTACTTATTGACCTCCTTGGCCAGTGCGGGGCCGCCCTCTCTCTAGAATGTGCCTGCCAAGATGGTGACACCCGCGGCCACCAGAGCGACCCGGCCGACCATCTCGCCTCGGGGAACCATCTTCTCGATCAGCACGAAAGCGGCAATCGCGGCGACCCACAAGAGATTCATCACGCCGACAACGAAAATAAGCGCCATTAGAACCCAGCAGCATCCAACGCAGAATGCGCCGTGATGGCTTCCCATTTTGAGCGCGCCCGAGGTTCCGTCTCTCCACTCGCTCATGAAAAAATGAAGTGGGGAGCGACAGTGAACGAGGTAAGCCCGTTTGAGCGGTGTCCATTGGAAAACGCCTGCAGCGATGAGGAGCCCCCCGCCAACAACCCGGCTCGTGCTCACCATCATCGGAGAGAGAGGTGCCGCGCTATGAAGGCCCCACTGCGCGAGCGTGGCGACGGCGCTGAAGGCAGTCCAAATGACGAGATAGCCGAACACGAATGCCGCGGTCGGCGCGAACGGGCTCTGGCTATTCCGGTTATTTCGTTCGACCTTGGCGAAGACCAGTATCATCGGAGCGGCCCGATGGCACCATCATTGCCACCATCATCACCGACCACATGACGAACATGAGGACGAGGTCGACGATGCCCCAGGTTTGCATCTAGGGCAGGAACCCGAGTGCGCTGCCGACGGAAACGCCGCCGGCCAGTTGGCGGACCGAATAATCCCGTGTCGAAGTCGTATTCAACTAGGAGTCCACGCCTGAGGGAGGATTCGCCTGTGCCATCAATGTAATGCGGCGGTCGTCAGTGGTGACAAGGGAAATTGACAACCCCCCCTCGAGTGACGAATTGTTAGAAAACACTCTGGGAGTGACCATGAAAAAACTCACGTTTGGCACGTTGTTCTTCCTCATGCTCGTCCTCGCGCCGAAGGCACTTCGCTCCCAGCAAGTTCGCTCAGTGACCGGGAGCGTCACGATAGAAGAGGGGCTTACGCCGTTTTCGGGCGTCGCGGTGACGGTGAAGGGCACGAGGATCGGGACGCTCACGAATGAGCGCGGCTTCTTTTCCCTGAACGTACCGATCGACGCGCAGACTCTCGTCTTCAGTTATCTCGGGTATGCGACCGAAGAGGTTGCTGTAGGTGACGACATCGCCGTGGTGCTGAGTCAGGAAGCGATCGGTATCGAAGGCCTTGTGGTCACGGCCCTAGGAGTCAAGCGAGAGAAGCGTTCCCTCGGCTATTCGGTGCAGGACATTTCGGGTGATGAGTTGATGGAGGTGCCCGAGATGAACATCGTCAACTCTCTTAAGGGCAACGTGGCGGGGGTGCAAATCACCGATGCCGGGCCCACGGGAGGATCGGCACGCATCGTCATTCGTGGCGCGGGCTCGATCGCCGGCAACAATCAACCGCTGTTCGTAGTCGATGGGGTGCCTATCAGTAATGCATCGGGCGCAAACTTCGGATTCGGCGGCATCGACTACGGAAATGCGGTGTCGGACATCGACCCCGCTGACATCGAGGCGATCAGTGTGCTCAAGGGGCCCAACGCCGCAGCTCA
>CAUZAE010000135.1:0-7376 GCA_963577685.1 Gemmatimonadales bacterium UBA6960
TCCAAGCGTCGAGGCCCACTTGTAGGGCAATCGACGGACCGGGCTCCCACCAGCCAGGGATGTAGTAGTTCTTCGCGATTTCGTGGAATCCGAGCCTCTCGTCGTCGTAGGGCCCCACCCATTCGGCCGCATCGATGGCCCCACGTTCCAACGCCAGGTAAATGTCGGTCGCAGCCAATACCTGCACCGTCACACCGAGGCGAGACATGATCTCCCCGGCGAGGCCGGGGATACGCATGTGCAGCCCCCTGAGATCTGCCAAGGACTCGACGGGTTCGCGGAACCATCCGCCGAATTGAGCCCCGGTGTTGCCCAGCGGAAACGTGATGATTCCGAAGTCGGCGTAAACCTCCCTCAGAAGGTCCTGCCCGCCTCCCTGGCTCAACCACGCGATCTGCTGCTGGGCATTGAAGCCGAATGGAATCGAAGTTCCGAAGGCGAGCGCCGGATGCTTGCCGATGTAGTAGTAGTCACTCGTATGTCCCGCCTGGACGGTGCCGGCCTCTACCGCGTCCATGACCTGGAGGGCAGGCACGAGCTCTCCAGGCGCGAACACGCGAATCGTGAACTGGCCTCCGGTGAGTACCTCGACTCGATCCGCGAGCAGAACCGCAGCTCCGTGGAGAATATCCACGCTCGGGGGATAACTGGACGCCAGCCGCCAGGAGACACGCGGGCCCGACTGGATGGCGCCTTCGGCCTCGCCCGGGGCGTCGGCACGCGAGCAGCTCGAAAGAACACCCGCGCCCGAGGCACCCAGCGCGGTCTTCCGCACAAAGTCTCGGCGATTGAGCCCCTTCTTCACTCTCGGCCCTTCTCGAACAGCACGCTGACCCGTTCCGTCTCGATCTGGGATCCCAGGACGGATACCACTACGTAGGTGACCATGGAGAGGACCAACGCTGGAAATACCTGGTGAAGTGCTTCGGACCAGGGGGTGTATTTCCAAAGGAACAAGCCCCCGAGTCCTGCGAGATACGATCCCACGACCGCCGCTCCGTTCCCCCGGCGCCAGTAGAGTCCCAACACGATGGCCGGAAAGAAGCACGCTCCGTAGAGGGCCCCCGAAAGGGCCGTGAGGCTCACGATGTCGCCAGGCGGATTCAGGGCGACGGCCGCCGTGATGAGGGCGAAGATGACGATATACAAGCGCGTCGATCGCACCGCGGTCGCATCGGAGCGCCCCGGACGAAGCACCCCCACGATGTCCCGCTGCGTAGTGGAGGCGGTCACGAGCAGAACGCTGTCTAGTGACGACATCGCCGCGGCTGCCATCGCTACCAGCAGAAAGGCGGAAGCAAACGGAGAGAACACGCCCTCGGTTGCGAGGAGCGTCGGTACTACGAGATCGGTTTCGGTGATCCCCCCTGGAATCACTCGCCGGGCATACAACCCGACGGGTACGAGAAGGGAATAGACGGCTATAAAAGACAGGGTACTCACTAACGTCCCCGTGCGAGTGGCCCCCGCCCCCTCGAGCGCGTAGAACCTCGCGAGTTGGCGCGGTTCCACGGCGAACTTGATGGTGGAGGCGACGAGCACGCCGAGGAGCATCGGAACGGCAACACCCCCTCCCCAGTCGAAGAGGTGGGCTGTCTCGGTCGCATCCCTGATCTGGCCCAAGGATCCGAGCCCGCCAGCGGCGCTCACCGTCCCCGCGAAGAGCAAGACGGCGGCAATCGCCATCACGATGCCCTGCACAGCATCGGTCTTAGTGACGGAGATGAAGCCGCCCACAGCCGTGTACACCACCACGATCACAAATATGATGCCGATTGCCACCCTGTAGGGGATGCCCATGAAGCCCTCGAGGAGATTACCGATCCCCTTGAACACGGCCGTCATGTAGAAGATGCTGGCGAACAACACGATTACGGCTCCAAACACACGAGCCAACGTGCTCTCGAACCGGAAGCCGATGAAGTCCGGAACCGTCAGGGAGTCCAGGGATCGCGTGAAAACGCGAAGCCGGGGGGCCACAACGGTCCAGGAGAAGAGTGAAAAACCGACGACGAAGGGCACGAGTAGCAGCCACGGCACGCCCCAACCGTAGGAGCGACCCGAAAAGCCCACGAAACTGTTGGTGCTCGAGTAGGTGGCAAAGAAGGACAGACCGAGCACCAGGCCGCCCATCCCGCGGCCTCCGATGTAGTAGTCCTCGATCCCCTCGGTTTCTCGGTTACCGGCATAGGCGTGGTAGGCCATGAGGAGGGTGTATGCCACCAAGAGAACATGAACGATCCAGAACTCCCTGAGGTTGTCCATAACTGCACCGATCATCTCTTGTCCTCTTCGCTGACGGGTTCTTCATGTCCTTCCTCGACCGTTGTCGGTGACTCGAAGAGAGACCTCACTTCCTGCTTCAGTACCTTGCCCATGCTGTTCCGCGGCAGGTCTTCCAACACCAGGGAGTTGCGCGGGACCTTATAGGGGGCCAGGCGATCCCGCGCCCACGTCACCAAATCTTCGGGGTTCAAGTGTTCTCCCTCGTGGCCGATCAGCGCCACGGACACGCGCTCTCCCCACTCGGCGTCTGGTACGCCGACCACCGAGCAGTCTCTAACGTTTGGATGTTCACGGATGACCTCCTCGATCTCGAGGGCGGACACCTTGTGCCCACCCGTCTTGATGATGTCCACCGAGATACGACCAAGTAGACGGTAGTGTCCGTCCATCATCACCGCCACGTCCCCCGTCCGAAACCAACCGTCCCGGAATGCGGCGGTCGTGGCCTCGGGGCTCCTCCAGTACTCGGAGAAGACGCTCGGGCCCCGAACCTCCAGCTCGCCCTGGGCCAGAGGGTCCGTGAGCACCTCACCCCGCTCGTCCACCCTCCGCACATCCACGCTGGGTAGGGGATGACCCACATGACCAGGGACACGGTCACCGTGCAGGGGATCAGCGAGCGCCATGCCGATCTCCGTCATTCCGTAGCGTTCGAGCAGCTCATGGCCCGTAAGCTGCCGCCACCTTTCCAAGATCTGCAGCGGTAGCGCCGCAGAGCCTGAAACCATGAGTCGCACGGAGCGTGCACCCTTCGTCCACCGTGCTCGCTCGGACACATCGGCGTCATCCCACGCCTTGACGAGGCGTGAGTAGGCGGTGGGTACTGCCATGAAGAGCGTTAGATCCTCTCTGGCGAATCGGTCCCAGGTCTCCTTGGCGTCGAAGCGGGGCATGACCTGGCAACACGCTCCCGACCAGAGTGCACACGTGAGAACGTTGATGATGCCGTGTACATGATGAAGCGGGAGCACCAGCAGGATGTGGTCGTCACAGCTCCACTCCCAAGCCTCGACCAAGGTCGTGACCTGTGCCTCGAGGTTGCGGAACGTGGTCACGACCCCCTTGGGTCGGCCGGTCGTGCCACTCGTGTAGATTATGAGCGCCCGACGCTCAGGGCCGAGCGAGGGCAAGGGTGAGACACCGGCTGCAGCGCCGGGTGGTTGCGCGACGAGGTCCGAGGAGTCGAGCACGTGAACCGGTCTCGCAATCCCCACCTGTCCTACCCGTTCCATCAGAGACGGATGGCCCACGACGGCGACGGGATCCGAGTCCTCGACAACTCTCGCGAGCTCCGGAGCGGGATGCGACACGGCCAAGGGGAGGGCGATTCCACCCGCTCGCCAGATGCCCCATTGGACCGCAACGTATTCGAAGCCGGGCGGAACGAGGAAGGCAACCCGAGCTTCGGCCAGGTCCTCAGTCGAGCACAGGGATAGGAGCCGACGAGCTACGCGCTCCGAGGCATCGAGGAGGTCTCGGTAGGTGAAAAGACCCTCGGGAGCCACGAGCGCGATTCGGTGTTCGTGACGGGCCGCGCGGGAAAAGAGATCGGAGCGGCTGGAATCTCGCCCGAAATCGTCGGTCGGAGATTCGGCGGTTGTGTTGATCGTCAGGGTCCGACCAGAGCCAGCACCCTGAGAGGGCTTCCACTTCCCTCCACGATCTTGAGGGGAGCGGCGATGACAACCGAGCCCGTAGCGGGGAGTTGGTCCAAATTGCACAGGCTCGCCAACCCCAACTTTCCGGCGCCGTGCATGATCGTGTGATTGGGAAAGGGCGGATCGAATCCTCCAGCCTGTCCCGCGTCGGTTCCGATCGTTTCGACGCCAACACCCGTGACGTCCCTCTCGTGGGCCAGGAACTCTGAAGCCTCTTTGGCGAACCCGGGTGTGTGGGGTCCGTCGTCGGCCACGTTCTGAAACTCAACCGGGTCCGTCCTCTTGCTCCAGTCGGTACGGAGCAGAACCCAGGCTCCCTTCGGAATGCGACCATACTCCGCTTCCCAAGCTTCGATACGGGCCGGGCTTAGAAGAAAATCGGGATCGGCTGCGACTTCAACGGTCACATCGATCACGCAGCCCGGGCCGACGAAGCGTTCAGCGGGGAGCGTGTCGCAAGCGTTGTCCGGAAGGTCCTTCCCCGTGACCCAATGGATCGGCGCGTCGAAGTGGGTGCCTGTGTGCTCGCCCATACTAATGGTGTTCCAGTACCACGCGGGACCCTTGTCATCGTAGCGAGAAATGACCTCGATACTCACGCCCGGTGAAGGAGCGAAGATGTCGGGCAGGCCGATCACTGGAGTGTCGGGTCCCAATGTCTGACTCAGGTCGACGACTCGGACGGTGCCGGTCGCCAGCGCCTCCGCAAGCCGTGTCAGCACTGATGACATGATACGCATTCTCTCGGGCTGGGCATCGGACCACTCGGCGATCGTCTTAACCCGTCCACGAGCGCCGGCCTGGTCGCGGAGCGGCCAAACCCCCCCACCGTACGGCGGGGGTCGGAAAAGTCAAGCTGAGAGTCTAGACTTGGGGTCCTTCGAAAAAGGGATTTTCGCCCGACGAGTGATCCGTGATGTCATGGATCATTGTGACCTCGGGAACCGCCTGTCTGACCATCCGCTCAACACCCTGACGGAGCGTCATGCGTGACATGGCACATCCCTGGCATCCACCGCTCATCTCGAGATAAATCTCAGTATCCTTTACGTCGACGAGTGAAATTTCGCCGCCGTGTGAAGCGATGGACGGATTGATCTGTGTGTCGAGAACTTCCCGGACGCGCTCCGCGAGCGGTCCGTCGACCGTACTCCCAGGCGCCGGCGCGCTGGGGGCCAGCGTCACTTCGAATCCACTTTCTTTGACTCGCTCGACAAAATCCACGGTGGCGCCATCGAGGCGCCGAATCGCGTCGTCCTCGGCCACGATCGTGAGGCCATCAACGTCCAATTCCTGCTCGCCTTCTCGGATCTCCTCCGGGCCCACGAGGGTGAGCTCGAAGTCGGGAGACAGGGGCGTGCCGCCAGAGATGCCGACTCGGAGGGCGGTGAACTCTCCCTCGCTATCGTTCATGTACCTGTGAACCACTTCTACGGCTCTGTCCGTCAGCGTAATCATCAAAGCTCCTGGAACTCAACAGTCTGGGTTTCCCGAACAACCGGCCTCTATACCCGCCGGTCGCCCAGGGGTTCAAGGTTGATGAGGGGGACGCCACTGTCTAGCTTCCCCCTCCCGAATATCCTTCCCAATCCACGCTTTGGATCGCTTCCGATGGCCGATACGACCGTGATGGATAAGCTCACCTCCCTGGCCAAACGCCGGGGCTTCATCTTCCAGTCGTCCGAGATCTACGGCGGCACGGGCTCGGTGTGGGACTACGGCCCTCTGGGCATCGAGTTGAAGCGAAACGTCAAGGAGCGATGGTGGAGCACGATGGTGCATCAGCGCGCCGACGTGGAGGGGCTCGACGCGTCGATTCTGATGCATCCCAAGGTCTGGGAGGCGTCCGGCCACGTGGAGGGGTTTACGGATCCGCTGGTCGAGTGCTCCAACTGTCACCGACGATTTCGGGCGGATCTACCCGAGGTCGAAGGGGGGCAGTGCCCGGTGTGTGGCACGAAGGACACGTTCGGTGAGCCGCGGCTCTTCAATCTCATGTTCAAGACCTTCATGGGCCCGGTGGAGGACGACGCGTCCGTGGTCTTCTTGCGTCCCGAGACCGCCCAAGGCTCCTACGTGAATTTCCTCAACGTTCAGACGGCGGCGCGCCAAAAGATACCCTTCGGCATCGCCCAGATCGGCAAGGCGTTCCGTAACGAGATCACGCCGGGGAATTTCATCTTTCGCACGCGCGAGTTCGAACAGATGGAGCTGCAGTTTTTCGTCGAGCCGGGGAGCGATGACGAGTGGTTTGATTACTGGATGAACGCTCGCATGGAGTGGCACCTGTCCTTGGGGATTCGGAAGGAGAAGCTCCGTTTCCATGAGCATGGCCCGGATGAGTTGGCGCACTACGCCAAGAAGGCGTTCGATATCGAGTACGAGTTTCCCTTCGGCTGGAAGGAGTTCGAGGGTATCCACAATCGAACGGATTTCGACCTGACGCGGCATCAGGAGTACTCCGGTAAGCGACTCGAGTATATCGATCCTGCTGGCGGCAAACGTTTCTTACCTTATGTGGTCGAAACGGCGGTAGGGGTGGATCGTACGGTCCTGGTAGCTCTCGTGGACGCGTATACGGAGGAGGAGGTAGAGGGTGAGGAGCGCGTCCTGCTGAAACTCGATGCGAATCTCGCCCCGATTAAGGTGGCTGTGTTCCCGTTGGTCAAGAAAGATGGACTCCCCGAGGTCGCCGGTAAGCTGCACGCCCATTTACGGGCCCGTTCAATCCCGTCCTTTTACGATGCCGCGGGGTCTATCGGACGCCGTTACCGGCGCCAGGACGAGGCGGGTACCCCATGGTGTGTCACCGTGGACGGTCAGACGCTCGAAGACGGAACGGTGACGATTCGCGATCGGGACTCACTCACCCAGGTGCGGGTGAACACCGATTCGGTGATCAGTTGGGTGCAGGAGCGCCTGACCGTGTCCTGAGGCTTCTAGGACTCGCCCGGAGAGCCACCACCCCCCATCTTAGCCGCTCCAATCTCGGATCCTAGGGGTGCGTGCTGGAATCCCTGACCTGAATCAGGAGGCAGTGTTGTCGTCCAAGTCCGAAGTCTTCACTTCACGCTGGGGGATGCTCCTCGCCATGTTGGGCATGGCCGTGGGCACCGGGAATATCTGGCGCTTTCCTCGTATCGCCGCCACCAATGGTGGCGGCTCCTTCCTCGTGGCGTGGGCCGTCTTTCTGCTCCTGTGGTCCGTTCCTCTCCTGATCCTCGAGTTTGGGATGGGCAAAGCGACCAGGTCCGGAACCATCGGTGCGTTCGTGAAGACGATCGGACCGAAATTCGCGTGGATGGGGGCCTGGGTGGCGTTCGTGGCGGTCGCGATCATGTTCTATTACAGCGTCGTGATGGGCTGGACGCTCCGATTCTTCATCGCGAGCGTCACGGGCGCGGTGCCGTCTGCGGTACCCGAGGCCTTCTG
>CAUZAE010000136.1:0-7279 GCA_963577685.1 Gemmatimonadales bacterium UBA6960
CCGTCACCGCATAGCCGGCACTCTGAGGGGAGACAATGAAGGCGCCCAGGGTTGGGTTCTCATCTCCGCCGGTGGTGGCGAAGACGAAAACGAGGCCCGAGCGCGCGCCGTTGGTGACCCAACGCTTGTGGCCGTCGATCCTCCACCCCGCCCCCTCGGGCACGGCAGTCGTGTCGACAGGGCGAACGCTCCCAGGATCTCGCCCGACGCAAGGGACGAAAGCCAGGTCTCCGTCTGTTCGTCGGACCCGTACTCGAGGAGCAGGTCGGTCACCGGGCCCGTGTGGATCGCCACGGAGAGTGCGACGCTCGCGTCCCCCCAAGCCAACTCTTCGAGAGCCAGCAGGTACGTGGACATATCGAGTCCCAGCCCGCCATATCGTTCCGGCACACGCATCCCCAAGAACCCCAACTCCGCAAGCTTTCCGAAGATGTCGTCGTCGAGGGCCCGGTCCCGGTCCCACCTAGACGTATGCGGCCGAAGCTCCCCCTCCGCGAACTCCCTAGCTAACGCACGGATCTCGAGCTACTCAGCGCTGAACATTCCGCTCGTCAATCCCCGTAGTCATAGAATCCACGCCCCGTCTTTCGTCCCAACCAACCCGCGGCCACGTACTTTCGCAGGAGCGGACACGGTCGATATCTGTCGTCTCCGAGATCTCGATGCAGGACCTCCATGATGTCCAGACAGGTGTCGAGGCCGATCAAATCGGCGAGCTGAAGGGGGCCCATGGGGTGGTTCATGCCGAGCTTCATCACGGTGTCGATGGCCTCGACTTCGGCGACGCCCTCCATGAGCGCAAATACGGCCTCGTTGATCATGGGGCCCAGGATCCGGTTCGAGACAAACCCGGGGAAGTCGTTCACCTCCACGGGCGTCTTGCCCAGTTCGACCGAGAGATCGACGACCGTCTCGGTCGTGGCGTCACTGGTGGCCAGTCCGCGGATGACTTCGATCAGCTTCATGACCGGCACCGGATTCATGAAGTGCATACCGATGACACGGTCCGCCCGCTCTGTCTGCGCCGCGATCGCGGTGATGGAGATCGAGGAGGTGTTGCTGGCGAGAATCACGCCGGGCGCCACCATCCGGTCGAGGTCACGAAACAGGGCGAACTTGATTTCGACTTTCTCGGGCACTGCCTCGATCACCAGCTGACATCCTTCGATCGCCTCGTCCATGGATGTCGTCGCAAGGATCCGAGAGAGAGCCTCGTCCCGAGTGGCGGAGTCGAGTACGTCCTTGTCCACCTGCCTGTTCAGGTTCTTTTCGATGGTGGCGAGGGCATGGGTCAGAACGTCGTCAGACACGTCTGTGATGCGGACTTCTCGGCCGCCCAGAGCACAGACGTGAGCGATGCCGTTTCCCATCGTCCCTCCACCGATCACGGCGATCCTGGTTATCGCCATGTCGCCCTCGGCTGTCACGCCCTCTCGACGGATAGCGCGACCGCGTTTCCGCCACCCAGGCAGAGCGTCGCCAGCCCCGTCGCCACATCCCGATCTTCCATGGCGCCAAGCAGTGTGACCAGAATGCGAGCGCCTGACGCTCCGATGGGATGTCCCAATGCCACCGCACCGCCGTGGACGTTCACTCGCTCCGGATCGATCTCCAAGGCCCTCATGTCCGCCAACGCCTGGACAGCAAACGCTTCGTTCAACTCGACGAGGCCATAGTCCTCGACGGTCCGCTTCTCCATCGCCATCAGCTTTTTGACAGCAGTGATGGGAGCGAAGAACAAGTCCTGTGGCTCCACACCGCCCGCCGCGTAGCCGGTGATGGCGGCCTGGACGGGGAGACCATGGGCCTCGGCGAACTCCAATGAGGCTACGACAACGGCTGCAGCCCCGTCATTCAACCCGGGAGCGTTACCCGCCGTCACCACCAAGTCGACGATGTCCTCGGGAGCGTCGTTCCCAAAGGCCGGACGGAGCTTGGCCAGCGCCTCCAAGGACGTTTCCCGTCTGGGAGACTCATCGACGTCTACCACGGTAGTGCCCCGACGGGTCTGCACGGAGACGGGGACCGTCTCCTGCACGAATTTCCCCTCGTCCATGGCTGCCAGGGCCAATTGATGAGAGCGAAGGGAGAACTCGTCGGCGTCGCTTCTGGAGATCTCCGCCTTGGCGGCGGTATACTCGGCGTGGCCTCCCATGTGACAGTGCCCGAAAGAGCACCAGAGTCCGTCGAGCAAGAGACCGTCTTCCACGGCCTGATTGCCGAACTTCACTCCGGAGCGTAGGCCCTTGATGTAGTAGGGGACGTTGGACATCGACTCCATGCCCCCCGCCACGACCACCTTCGCGTCACCTGCACGAACGGCCTGGGCAGCGAGCATCACGGCCTTGAGCCCGGATCCACAAACCTTGTTGATCGTGACGGACGGAACAGTCGCAGCGACACCGCCCGCCATGGCCGCCTGGCGAGCCGGAGCTTGCCCTTCTCCCGCCACCACGACGTTGCCCATGATCACCTCGTCCACCGTAGCCGAGTCGACACCGGATCGTTCCACCACCGCCCGGATGACGATGCCCCCGAGTTCGGGTGCGGACAGCGGACTGAGGCCCCCGAGAAAGCGGCCGATGGGGGTCCGTCCGCCGCCAAGGATGACCGGCGTTCTCGCCTTATCACTCATGGGAGGTTCTTCCCTCGTGGACTGTGTTCACTCGCGGAATCGGCAATGGAAGACGACAGAATCTAGAACAATCACCAGCCGTCGGGAGTGGGGTTCAGGTCGGGCGCCGGGCTCAGGAAGGAGAGTTGTTGCGCCCGCCTACTTGCGGTCCTCACCCGCCTCGAACCGAGAAAAGCCGTCAGGGCATGGAGGTCCGCGAGCCCTCGCCGGCTCGCTTCATCCAGAAGGCGCAGCAGGATGCGAGCCGTGACCAACGCATCTCCGTGCGCCCGATGTCGATTCTCTATCTCGATTTTGAAGTGGCGGGCCACCACGTCGAGGTTCCGCCGACGAAGCCGTGGAACCAGGTGTCGCGTCATTCGCACCGTGCAAAGACTCTCCACCCCAGGCACTTCCCCGGCCGACTCAGCCAACTGACGGCTCACGAACCCCCAATCGAAGCCCACGTTGTGCGCCACGAAGACCCGCCCCTCGAGCCGCTCCAGAACGTCCGTCGCGATCTGGTCGAAGTAGGGTGCTCGGAAGACCATGTCATTGTTGATTCCCGTGAGAGCGACGATGGCCGGAGAAATCGATCTTCCGGGATTCAGCAACGTGTGATAGGAGTCGGATACGACGCCATTCTGGACCTCGTAAATTGCGATCTCCGTCATACGGTGCCCCCGCTGATAGGGACCGCCCGTCGTCTCGACATCGACGACGGCATAGCGCAAGTCGGAAAGCGGCAGGCCAGGAGGAGGGCCTTCGAGCGACCATTGGCCCGTAGCATCGACGTGGAATCGGGGATCAGCGCCCAGAAGCGTAAAGACCGCGGCCGACGCCGCCCCCGGATTACCCGAGAGGCTCAGCACCTCTCGCGCTATGTCAAGCGTGTGATGGGGTTCCCGCTCAAGGAGGGAAGCCGCACGATGGATCAGGTTGCGGTCTCCTCTCACGCCTCTCCTTCTCGCTGACTGAGGGCGAAAGATAGAGCTTCCAGCTCCATGACCATGTTCACGTCCTTCACGACGACACCGTCCGGCACCTTCAACTTCGTGGGGGCGAAACTGAGGATTCCCCTTACCCCCGCTCCCCTTACCCGATCCATGACGGACGGGACCGCCTCGAGGGGAATGGAAAGAATCACGATCTGGACGTTCTCTTCCTCGGCGACCACCTCGAAGTCGTCGACGTGGCGCACCGTCAGTCCACCCCGGGTACCACCCACCTTGGATTCGTCCGAGTCGAAAATAGCCACGATGTCGTATCCGCGTCGACCGAATCCACCGTATTCCACGAGCGCCGAGCCGATACGACCCACGCCGATCAGGGCGAGCCTCCACCGTCGGTCGAGACCCAGGATCCCGCGAATGCGCTCGGCCAGCTCCGAGACCGGGTACCCGAGCCCGCGTTTGCCGAAGGATCCGAACAAGGACAAATCCTTACGGACCTGGGCCGCCGTCGTGCCGCTCTGACCCGACATTTCCTCGCTCGAGACCGTCTCACGCCCTCCCTTCTCCAGATTCTCCAGGTTGCGGAGGTAGAGAGAGAGGCGCCGTATTGCCGACTCGGAAATTTTTTTTGATATGGACACGTCGGATCCCACTTTCCCTTCCGTACCCACGCTTGTGAAAAGGTTCACAAAATGTAGGCGGACGAACCCACGAGCGCCAACACCGCCATCCGGCCGAAGATCCGTCGGGCTTCACCGAGGAGATCGGAGCGCTGGGTTACGGGTGCGCTTCCACCAAATTCGACAGGCGGATGAATTCTTCGGGAGAAAACGTCTCAGGCCTTCGAGTGAGGTCCCAACCCGTTTCTGACGCGATCCCGTCCACTTGGTGGGGGGCGAGCCGAAGATCGCCATGATCACGAAGGATCTTCTGGAGCTGCTTGCGTCGCCATTGAAAGGCCGCCCTCGTCAGGGTTCTCAGCGAGCGCTCCTCCGCTGCAGAGATCAGTTGAGGGGTGATCGGCCGGATTCGTACGACCGACGAGTCTACCCGCGGGATCGGCCGGAACGCCCCGCGCGGCACGCTGAACACCCGCTCCACTGTGGCAACGCTTCGCACCCCCACCGTCATGGCCCCGTACTCGGACGTCCCTGGCTCGGCGAGAAGCCTGTCACCAACCTCGCGCTGAACCATGAGGAGAACTTCTCGAGGTCGCGGCCTCTTGAGAAGCTTGAAGATGACCGGGGCCGTAATGTTGTAAGGGATGTTTCCGACGACGATGAGTTCCGTGACGTCCTCGACGACGGAGCCTAGGTCCAGCTCGAGGAAGTCTCGGTGATGGAGCTCGACCTCGGTACGATCCCCCCACTCCCGCTCCAGCTCCTCTACCAACGCATCGTCCAACTCGACCAGCACGAGACGCCCGACACGTCCGACCAGGTGACGTGTCAGCGCCCCGTGGCCCGGCCCGATCTCCAAGACCGAGTCCGTGGATGAGCAGGGTAGCGCATCTACGATCTTCCGCTGGATGTTCGCATCGACCAGGAAGTTCTGCCCCAGAGACTTCTTGGCCCGCATCCGACCTAGACCCTCGGACGAGTCCGGGTGCATCCCCGCGCTCAGGTTCTGAGGACGACGGCGGTCCGGTCGTCCGCCGGAACGTGTGGAGTAACCGAATCGGTGATCTCGAAGAGGACCTCGACAATGCGTGCCGGGGAGCTGGTCGCGTGCTCACGTACGGCGTCCAGAACCGTGCTCTCGCCGTTCCCTAGCTCGGGGGTCGCGAGTGTGTCCGACAGACCATCCGTGAACAAGAGGAGAAGATCTCCAGCCCCCCAAGGAGCCGTCTTCTTGCCGTAGGAGTCCGGCCCCGCAAATCCCACAGGAGGGTCGGTCGCCGCAAGACGTTCCCACTCGCCGTCCGCTCGGAGCACAAAGGCATGGGGATGGCCGGCATTGGAGTAACTGAGTTCTCCAGCCTCCACGTCGATTACGACGTAGAAGAGGCTGAGAAACATCTCTGTGGACTCGAGTTCGTCCCTCAACGCGTCATCGACCTTCCGAAGAACCTCGGAGGGATCGGGTGACTCGAGCGCGTAGATGCTCGCTGCGCTCATGGACAGAGCCATGATCAAGGCCGCGGGGAATCCATGCGTGGATACGTCGCCGAGCATGACCCCGATCTTCCCCTTCGGGAGCTTGAAAACATGGAAGAAATCCCCGCCCACCTGCTCCGCCGGAGCGACATGGGCTGCGACATCAGCTCGGTCGAACGCCTCGGGAGACTTGAGGAGCTTCATCTGGAGGTTGTGGGCCAACTCCATTTCTTGGCTCATCCGCTCCTGCGCGAGACTCTCCTGGATGAGTCGGTTGTTCTCGAGCGCCGCGCCGATCTGGCTCGCAATGGCGGAAAGGAGCTTCTCGTCGCTCGTCGTGAACGGATCGCCACGCGTCCGCCCAAACAGATTGATCACGCCTACGATTCGTGTCTCACCAGAACGGGGGCTGTAGCTGATCGGCACGGAGATGTCCGTCGTCACACCCGCCGTCCGCGGCTGTCCGAAATCGCCTCGATCGCCGATGAGTGACCGCCCCGCCCGGAAGACCTTGGAAGTGGTCGTGTCCGGTGTTGCGGGCCGGAACGGATCGGTACCGTGCCGATCCACCGACGCCGTGAGGTGAAGGACGTCCCGTCGCCGGTCGTGCACCCAAAGCGACCCCCTCTCGGCTCCGAGCACCTCGCAGACTTCTTTCAGGATTTCATCGGTGGCCTTCTCGAGATCGAGAACCGAGCCCAGAGTCTCGCTGATAGAGTAGAGGAGATTGATCTCCTCCCAGCGCTCACGCAGCTCTGCGGTGAAGAAGTCCACCTCCTCCACAAAGTCCAGCACCCTCTCCACGTTCGATCGCAGAAGCGAAGATACGGCTTCGACCTTCACGCCGTCCGTAGAACGAATCTCCAACTCCAGCGGTGCCCCTCCCTGGAGCTTGAGGGGCAACCGAACACTCCCCGGGGAGGGCGCTGGGTCGCCACCATCATCCTCGGGGTACAGGTGCCCGGGCGGGGCTCCCTCCGCCACGCTCCACAGATGGACGTCCAGGTCGAAAGCTTTCCGGAACTCGTCCAGCATGTCACGCAGGGGAGGTGGAAGGGGAGGGCCAGGCCCACCTTCCGAGTTCATGCCGTCGCTCCTCCTGCGACATCCGGACTCTCCTCCTCGAGGCGAAGGATCAGCGTGACCGAATTCCCCTCCTCATTGAACAGGACCTCGTCCATCAGCGATTTCATGAGGAAGATGCCTCGACCACCCGGCTTGTCGACATTGCCGGGGAGCGTGGGGTCCGGGATGGTCGTGGGGTCGAAGCCCCGACCTTCGTCGGTAACCCGTGCGGTCACTTGTTCCATACGGACAGTGACCTCCACCTTGACTCGTTTTCCCGGATCACGGTCGTTGCCGTAGAGCATCGCGTTGGAGAGAGCTTCGGTCAGTCCGACCCGGAAATTGAGATTCAACCTTCGGGCGAAGACACGGCAGTCGGAGCAATGGCTCATCACGTAGTCGACCGCGTGCCCGATCGAACGTATGTCGTTCGGTAATTCGAGAATTAGTTCCTGATCCACTCTCTAAAGACCCTCGAGAGCCTCTTCTCGAGAATCGGCAATTTCGAAGAGCGTGTCGAGCTTCGTGAGCTCGAAGAGCGTTCTGAGATC
>CAUZAE010000137.1:0-7256 GCA_963577685.1 Gemmatimonadales bacterium UBA6960
GGCGACCATCTGCATCCGTCCATCTCGAAGCTCCCACAGAATGCCGTTGAGAGTTGGTCGACTCTCCTCCGATGACACGGCGAAGGACGTGTTTTTGATGAGATCCTGCAGGTCCTTTCCGCGGACGCTCCATCCCTCGTCGAACGACACTTCTGGAAGCGTCGGGAACTCGTCACTCGGCAAGCCATTGAGCTTGAAGTGGCTCCTTCCGCACTTCAGTTCGATCTGATTCCCTCGGGTAACCATGTCGACGGGTCGGTCCGGAAGCTCCCTGGCGATCTCTTGGAGCTTCTTTCCAGGTGCTGTCAGGCTCCCCTGTTCCTTCACATCAGCTGCCGTCCAAACACGTACCGAAACGTCGAGATCGGTACCGCTCATCCAGAATCCGTCTTGGCCGGCCTCTATGAGGATGTTGGAGAGTACGGGCAGCGTCGTCTTTCGAGGAGGGCTCGCGGAAACTGCCGCAAGTCCCTTATGAAGGTTCTGCCGGGTGACGGTACAGTTCATCGAGCCTCCATGGCGTCGGTTCTGCGACGGTTATGCACAGGGTCTATATACTAAAAGACTAGAAAGATTAAAAAACCTAGTAGTAGTAGAAGATGTGGAATTGTTGAAGGTCGACCCTTCGGTAATAGCGCGCTGGTTTTCATGTTGGTATTGGCATGTGGGAAAAGGCCATGTTGTCCAGCCGGCCCGAGGGATGTGGAAATGTTCGGGGTGAGACACGCACTTTACCACACACTTTTCCACAACTCTTGCTCCGGTCTTACTCCGGTCGATTTATCTCGTCTCGTACGTCCTCGAGCATCCGGAAAAATTCGTCGTCCGTGGCGAGAGCCTCCTCCACCTTTCGTATGGAATGGATCACGGTCGAATGATCCCGACCTCCGAACAAATTGCCGATCTGGACTAGCGAATACTCAAGGAGATCCTTGATCAGGTACATGGCGACCTGACGGGGGACCGTCAAGTCCCGGGTCCGTCGCTTGGAGCTGAGGGCCTCTTCTCGCACATCGAATCGTCTTGCCACGATTTCACGAATGCGCCCCGGACTCAAGCGAGCGGCACCAGGCGGCGGCGTAGAGCCGAAGGTCCCCTTGAGGCCCGTACGAGCCAGTTCGACCGTGATTTCTTGGTTCGTCAGTGACGAATATGCCAAGAGTTTGATCACGGCGCCCTCCAATTCGCGCACGGAAGAAGTGCAGGACCTCGCGATGAAATCCAGGACGTCGGGCTCGAGGGTGAGGTGGTCGTGCACGGCCTGTTTCAGGAGGATGGCCAAGCGAGTTTCGTAGTCGGGTGGCTTGATGTCCGCCACCATACCCCACTCGAACCGCGAGACGAGACGCGCGGCCAGCCCCGAAATGTCCCTGGGCGGGCGATCGCTGGTCACCACGATCTGTTTACGTGCATCGTGTAACGCGTTGAAGGTGTGGAAGAATTCTTCCTGTGTGGCTTCCTTCCCCTTCAAGAACTGGATGTCGTCGACCAGCAAGAGATCCATCTGACGGTAGCGTCGCCGGAACTCGGCCATCGTCCCCGCTTGGATGGAGGCGACGAGGTCGTTCGTGAATTCTTCGGCGGGCACATAGGAGATGCGACGCGTCGGGTCACTCCCGTGAATCGCGTTACCGATCGCGTGCATGAGGTGGGTCTTGCCCAAGCCCACGCCGCCGTAGAGGAAGAGGGGATTGTAGACCCGACCGGGCGACTCAGCCACAGCACGACAGGCGGCGGCCGCCAACTCGTTGTTATTCCCGACGACGAAGCGATCAAAGACGTAACGCTCGTTGAGGGCCGGCCTGGGAACCGACGCCGTGGCCTCGGCGGCGCGGACCGCTGGCACGGTGGGCGATACGACCTCGATCGCCGGGATGGCCAGGGGCGAGGCCTCTTCGGTAGAACGGAAGATCACCTCGAGGGGTCGCCCGAGTAGCTGCTGGAGGGCCTCGGCGAGGAGGCCCCCGAAACGACCTTCGATCCACTCGACATGGAAGTCGCTGGGCACCTCGATCAGGATCTCCGATTCCGTGAGGCTCTGCGCTACCGTGCCGGACAGCCAGGTGCGGTAGGTCTGCTCCTGCAGTTGGCCCCGCATCATTTCGAGAACTCGTGCCCAAAGCTCTTCGGCGGTGAACTCCATGTCCTCCTCGAGTTAGAAGGCTGTTGAAGAAGTACAGTGGGCCGCGGTGGGGATGCCACGGTCCCAACTCCTAGGCGGAGCGACGACGCCATAGCATTCGCTACGGCTAGGAGCTCCAACAACGGAGATGGGGTCGTGCCACCCCAACCCTTCAACGCGTAAGGTCATGCCCCACACGGTGGTGGGCACATGGCGGTTGTGCGGTTGATCCTGCGTCTCTCCTCCTCGCCGTAGCCCTGCTACGACTTGTCGTCGTTCCTTGTCTGAACGCGCACAAGCGCCATGTGCGCGACCCGCTGTACTTCTTCAACAGCCCCCTAGGCGTCAGGGCGCTTGCCGGCGCCCTCCGCGGGATGACAGCCAGGGACGCTAGAATCGGAATGTGGAAAAGTCAATTTACCCACCTTGACCTCTATCGACGCACTCGGATATCTTTCCCTGCTCGATGTGTCGCGGCCGATCGGACTGGGCCGCCTTGACGACGAGAGAGGCCCTTCGGCTATGATGCCCACATATCGGCCCCGCAATCGCAAGCGGGTCAACACACACGGATTCCGTGAACGGATGAAGACCCGCGCCGGGAGGAAGACCTTGGCGAGGAGACGGGCCCGCGGACGGGCTCGGCTTGTGGTGAAGATCGGCTCCAAGTAAGCGGATGAGTGTGGCCCGCTCTACGGCGGGGCCGCGTTCGGATCCACCTATCGGGTTCCGCCTGCCACGCTCGGGTCGTATCCACCGAGCCAACCACATCCGTTCGCTGTTCAGGCTCGGAAAGAGGTGGAGAACCCCCCATGTGGACGTCTTCTTCCGGCCTACCCTCGTATCCCGCTCCCGTTTGGGGGTCGTCGTACCGAAATACCGCCGTTCGATCGTCGAGCGGAATCTTGTCAAACGCCGTCTACGAGAGATAGGTAGAACAAAGGTGCTACCCATGCTCTGCGACCATGGCGTGTCGTTCGATGTGCTCGTGAGAGCCCGCAAGGAATCTTATGGTGCCGGCTTTCGTAAGCTGAGTGAGGAACTGGAGGCAATGGCGGAGATGCTGTGTTCACCCGAATGATCCTTGCTACGATCCGATTCTATCAACGGGGGGTCTCTCCGTTCAGTGGCCCTTCGTGTCGCTTCACGCCCACGTGCTCCGAGTTCGCGGCACAGGCCATTGATCGGCACGGTGCCATGAGGGGGGGATGGTTGGCGAGCAAACGCGTACTGCGGTGTCGGCCGTTCGGGGGTTGGGGCGATGATCCGGTTCCGGAGGTAGACCTCCACCGGGGCATGCCCCGAGGAGAAGCGGGTCGAGGCGCGGGTCAAGGAACGGGTCGATGAGGCAAGAGGCACGGTTTCTTCTTGCGATCGCCCTGATGATCGGTGTCTTGGTGGCGACGAACATCTTGTTTCCCCCTGTGCCACCCGAGGAACCGCTCGCGACTGGCCCCGACTCGGCGGTCGTCGCGGGTGAGCGTGGTGCTGAGGCCGCACCGGGGGGCGTCTTTACCCCCTTGCCGGGCGACGCCGTCGTGTCGCAGGCGCCGCCGCCGGGACCGGCCGACGTTGCCGGCCTGCCCGATATCTTGGGCGGCGGGTACGGGGAGACCGTGACGGTCGAGAGCCCGCTCTACCGGTTCTCGTTCAACACCGACGGCGCCCGCATGACGTCCGCCCAGCTCCTCCAGTTCCAGTCGTTTTCCAGAGAGGGCGTGGTCGAGCTGCTCACGGAGGATACGGGTGGCGCCCTGGGCATGCAGATCGAGACGGACCAAGGCGTCCTGGATCTCCGCAACCTTCCCTTCGAGGTGAGCCCCCGGGAGGGGATCCGACTCGACGAGGGGGGTGCGCCGCAGACGCTGACGTTCCGGTACGAGCACCCGTCGGGAACCGTGACGGTGGAAGCCGCCTACACGTTCGAGCCCTCTTCCTACCTCATTCGAGCGAGAACCGAGGTCACGGGATTGGGTCGCGCCTTGCTGGTCACCGATATGGGCACGGGCCTCGCCTACAACGAGGGCAGGCAGGCGGAAGAGTCCCGTGTGATGGCTTACGTGACCAACCACCTCCGAGAGGGACTCGAAGCCGAGCCGCTACGAAACGTAGACGAGCCTGTTGTGGCGGAGGGTCCGTTCATCTGGTCCGTGTTCAAGAGCAAGTACTTCCTCTTCGCCCTCATGGCGGGGGAGGGGGGAGACGAGCGGTATCTCGGCGGCTTGCGGGCGGAGCCCGCTCTGGGAGAGGACCAGGCCGCGGTGTCCGTGACCCAGCCGCTCGGAAGCGACGGTGTCGTCGACTATCGGCTCCTCATGGCCCCCCAAGACCGCGATCTACTGCTCAACTTCGAGAATGACTTGGAGGAGGCCAACCCGTACGGATATCGCTGGATGCGTCCGGTGGTGCGGCCGGTGGTGGGTGTCGTCCTGACCATCCTGAACTTCCTGCACGAGAACCTGAACGTGGGTTACGGGTGGGTCCTCATCATCTTCGGCGTCATGATGCGGGTCGTGTTGTTCCCCCTGAATCAGAAGGCCATGCGCGCCCAAATGCGCAACATGGCCGTGCAGCCCCTCCTGCAGGAGATCCAGAAGAAGTACAAGGACCAGCCGGAGAAGCTCCAGAAGGAGATGATGAAGCTGTACAAGGATCACGGCTTCAACCCGTTGGCCGGCTGTCTCCCCATGCTGCTGCCGTGGCCCGTCCTGATCACGCTCTTCTTCGTGTTCCAGAACGCCATCCAGTTGCGTGGCGAGAGCTTCCTCTGGATGCCCAATCTGTCGGCGGCCGACCCGCTCTACATTCTCCCGCTCCTTCTCGGCGTGTCGATGTTCCTGATGCAGTGGATCTCGCTCCGCTCCATGCCGGTGCCCAATCCCCAAATGAAGATGATGATGTGGATGATGCCCATCATGATGACCTTCATCTTCTTTCGGTTCGCTTCGGGGCTCAACCTCTATTACGTCACCTCGAATCTCGCCATGCTTCCTCAGCAGTGGTGGATCGCCCAGGAGCGGCAGAAGATCCGTAAGAAGGGCCCACTTAAGCCCGAGCCGAGCGGTGACTGATCTGTGACTGAGGAGTCGTCCGGGCGGCTACCGGAGCCGGCTGTCGATACGATCGCGGCGGTGTCGACGGCCCCGGGTCCAGGTGCGGTGGCGCTGGTGCGACTCTCCGGAGCGCGCGCCGTCGACATCCTCGACGCCCTTACGTCCGATGACGCCGCTATGTCCGATCATGGTGAAGGGGCCCCGGCGCGTTCGCCCCGACTCCTGCGCATCGAGGAGCCCGGGACCGGGGAGCTGCTAGACCGCGCCCTGGTGACGATATTCAGGGGTCCGCACAGCTATACCGGAGAGGACATGGTGGAGATTTCCTGCCATGGCGGCTGGCTCGTGCCGAGTTTGGTTCTGGAGGCGTGCCTGGCGTGTGGCGCCCGCTCTGCGGATCCCGGGGAGTTCACGCGACGGGCGGTTCTGCACGGCAAAATGGATCTCGTACAGGCCGAGGCGGTGCTTGATTTGGTGGAGGGGCGAAGTCGGGCGCTGCACGGCTCTGCCGTGTTTCGGCTGGAACGCGGACTCAGTCGCCGCATCGCGGAGCTCAGGGAAGAGCTGATCGGGCTCGAGGCTAACCTGGTGCACCACATAGACTTCCCCGAAGAAGACGATGCGCCGGTGCCACTCGACAGGGTGTTGGCCTCCGCCTCTGGGCTGCGGGATCGGCTCGACGAGCTCCTGGCGACCGCTCCGGAGGGGGAGCTGCTCCGCGAGGGAGCTCTCACGGTTCTTGCCGGCCCACCCAATTCCGGAAAATCGAGTCTGTACAATGCCCTGCTCGGTGAAGAGCGGGCGATCGTCACTGAGGTCCCGGGGACGACCCGGGACGCCCTGGAGGTTGTGGTGTCACTCGGCGGGTTTCCGTTCCGGATCGTCGACACGGCCGGAATACGTGAGACCGACGAAGTGGTGGAGCGACTGGGGGTCGAGGTCGCCAGGCGCTATCTCAAGCGCGCCGACCTGGTTCTGTTCTGCGTCGAGTCCCACAAGGATATCGGACCGGGGGAACGGGAATTTCTCGAGGGGCTCGGGGACGTCCCCGTGGTCCTGCTCCGAACCAAGAGCGATCTGGTGGACGGAGAGGCGGAGCATGACCCGCCGACGCCGGGCGCCCGGGAGGTCGTGAGCCTGTCGGTCGTGGACGGAACGGGACTGGGTCGGCTTCGGAAACTCCTGCCGTCGCTCGTGTATGGAGGTCTCGTGCGGACCGGGGTTTCCGTACCGGCCCTCACGAGGAGGCGCCAGACGGAGGGTGTACGCAGCGCGCGGGATCATGTGGCGGTCTTCATCGAGGACCTGGAGGGTGGGATTCCGGCCGAGATGGCCGCCACGCATCTGCGACCGGCCGAAACGGCGTTGGAGGAGTTGCTCGGAGTGATCTCTACAGATGAGATTCTGGATCGCATATTCCACGACTTCTGCATTGGCAAATGATGAACAGCACTTCCACCGATCGCCTCCAGCAGGGTTTCTCCGTTCGGGGCCGGGTTCAAGGCGTCGGCTTTCGGTGGTGGACGCAGAGGACGGGCTCGGAGTTGGGCCTGGTCGGTGCGGTTTGGAATCGACCGGACGGCGCCGTCGAGGTGCACGTGATCGGTCCCGCTCCCGCGGTGGAGGCGTTCGCCACAGAGTTAAGCCAGGGACCGCAGGGTGCCCAGGTGGACGGGCTGGAACGCTTCGCGTCTGACCGCTCATTGCCATCCCGGTTCGTGATCGAATGAAGACGGAAGAACGCTTTGACGTGATTGTGGTGGGAGGTGGCCACGCAGGTGCGGAGGCCGCGGCTGGTGCTGCGCGCATCGGGGCCCGCACGCTGCTGGCTACGCCCGACCTGTCGCGCATCGGACAGATGAGCTGCAACCCGGCGATCGGAGGGGTCGCGAAGGGTGTGGTGGCCCGCGAAGTGGACGCGCTCGGAGGTGTGATGGGGCGGGCCACCGACGCGGCGCGCATCCAGTTCCGCATGCTCAACAAGTCGAAGGGGCCGGCGGTGTGGAGCCCCCGTGCGCAGTGCGACCGGGCTCTGTACCCGGAGGCGGTACAGCGGGTGCTGAAGGAAGTCTCCGGACTGA
>CAUZAE010000138.1:0-7106 GCA_963577685.1 Gemmatimonadales bacterium UBA6960
TGCTCGCGGAACTGTCGCCGTACCTCCTCTACCATGCCCTGCGCCGCGCGGCCCACCGCCGTCATCGTCAGGGCCGCGATGAAGAAAGGCAGCGTTCCGCCGATGAACAGGCCGATGACGACAATCGGCTTCACAAGGTCGATCCCGGTCTCGGCCAGCCCCACCTTGGTAGCATACGCGGAGAACAGCGCGAGCGCCGTGAGCGCCGCCGAGCCGATGGCGAAACCCTTTCCCTGCGCTGCGGTGGTATTTCCGATGGCGTCGAGGGAGTCGGTGATGGCTCGCGTCTCCGGTCCAAGACTGCTCATCTCGCTTATTCCGCCCGCGTTGTCCGCGATGGGGCCATACGCGTCGACCGACATCGTGACGCCGACCGTCGCAAGCATTCCGACCGCCGCAATGCCGATGCCGTACAGCCCCGCCGACTCGAAGGAAGCGTAGATCGCGATACAGATGAGGAGCATGGGAATGGCGGTCGACTCCATGCCCACGGCCAATCCGGCAATCAGGTTAGTGGCCGCCCCAGTCTCGCTGGCTTCGGCAATCTTCCGGACTGGCTTTGCCGATGTGTAGTACTCGGTCACGAGCCCGATCGCGGTGCCCACCAGCGTACCTGTCACGATCGCGAACCACGGGCCGAGCGCCGGATAAGTCCGTCCATCCGCCACCATCTGAAAGTCCATGGAGCGGACGACGAAGAACATGGCGACGAGAAAGAGTCCAGCGGCGATGAAGGTCACGTTGCGAAGGGCTGCGGCGGGGTCCGTGCCCTCGAGAGCCTTCATCATCCCGATTCCTATCAGGGACGCGAGAAGGCCGACCATGACCGTGAGGATCGGCAGCGCGATCGCGTTGCCTACGTTACCGGCGAGTGCCGCAGAGCTGGCAGCAATGGCGATCGTGGCGATCACCGAGCCCACGTACGACTCGAAGATATCCGCGCCCATCCCGGCGACGTCCCCCACGTTGTCGCCCACGTTGTCCGCGATGGTAGCCGGATTTCGCGGATCGTCCTCGGGGATGCCAGCTTCCAGCTTGCCGACCAAGTCGGCACCCACATCGGCGGCCTTCGTGTAGATGCCGCCACCTACCCGTGCGAACAGTGCGATCGAGCTCGCTCCCATGGCAAAGCCCGAGACGATCTCGGCGAACCGCAGGTGTTCAACAGCGGAGATGGCACTGGCACCGTAGACCCAATAAACCGCTCCGATTCCGATGAGTCCCAATGCGGCGACCGAAAGGCCCATCACCGCACCACCGAAAAACGCCACGCGGAGAGCCTTCCCCGCCCCATCCTGGTTGGCGGCCGCAGAGGTCCGCACGTTGGCCCTCGTCGCCGCGGTCATGCCGAAGAAACCTGCCATGACCGAACAGAGTGCACCGACCAGATAGGCCAATGCCGTCTGCGTCGACACCGCCAAGGCCAGCAACGCAAAGACGATGGCTACGAAAACCGCCAGCATGGCGTATTCCCGACGCAGGAACGCCATGGCTCCATCGTGGATCTGGTCGGCCAGGTCCTGCATCTCCTCGGTTCCTGCGGGCTGACCCTTGACGTAGCGATAGATGACTCCCGCAAAGGCCAAGCCCACGAGACCCAAAGCCCACGCCCAGCTAGAAACGGTCACGAATTGAATCATCGGGTTCCTCTTGTCGATTCTGCATCAGGGTGCCCCGTGTATTCCTCGCCCGGGTCACCGGTTGAATTGGTTCATTACCTCTTCGATACCTTCACGCATCCATACCTCGACGGCTCCGCTCAGCTCCGCAAGGCACTCGAGAACCATATCCTCGTCGGCGTCCCCCATCGGGGAGAGCACCCACTCCGAGAGGTCTTCTCTTCGAGGTACCTGACCGACACCCACGCGAAGGCGGGCGTACGAGTGCGTAGCCAACGAGGCCGACACGGACCTCAAGCCTTTGTGACCGCCTGCGCCCCCCCCGGGGCGGAACCGTACTCGGCCAGGGTCCAGCGCGGTATCGTCGACGACGACCAGGAGATCCGACGTCACATCGAACCCCTGGAGGTCCCTCAGCCCGACTAACGCCGAGCCACTCCGATTCATGAACGTGGTCGGCTTCAGTAGCAGAGTCGAGACATCCCCCACCACGCCCTCCACTCTTAGGCTCCTTCCATCCTTTTCGAAGGAACCGAAGCCCCAATCGTGCGCCAACCGGTCCAACACCCACCATCCCACGTTGTGCCGGGTGTTGTCGTACTCGGCCCCGGGGTTTCCGAGACCAGCGACCAGCTTCACGTATCGCTATCCCGGTCGCTATCAACCCTCGGGGTCCGCTTCCTCGTCGCCAGAAGAGCCATCATCGGCAGCCTCCGCATCCGGATCCTCGCCCTCCACTCCCTCTTCGAGTTCCTCCTCCTCTTCCACCTCTTCCACCCTCGGCACCGAAACGAGACAGGCGGTGTGACCCGGATCCGTTAGGAGTTCGACATCGTCAGCCATCTCGATCTCACTGACGTGGATGGAGTCCCCGATATCCAATCTGACGATGTCGATCTCGATGGATTCGGGAATCTTCGACGGTATGCATTTGACCCGGAACTCGTGAAGGATGATCTCGAGCACGCCACCCTCTCGAACTCCATGAGGTGTGCCGACATAGTTCACAGGAATATCCACTTCGAGAGCGACACCGCGTTCGATACAGAAAAAGTCCACGTGAACGAGATCCGGACGGAAGGGGTGCATTTGGATTTCCCGCACCAAGGTCTCCAACTCCTCCTTGTCGTCATCGATCTGAACGTTGACGATCGTATTCTCCACCGAAATGGAGTGGAAGAGATGTAGGGTCTCTCTGGCGTCCAGCGTGAGGTGTATCGGCTGCTGGTTTTTGCCGTAGAGCACAGCCGGAACCTGGCCTGTGGACCGAATTTTGCGCGCCGCACCCTTACCGGTTTCGTCCCGCCGTTTGGCGCTGAGTGCCGTCTTGGCCGTCATGATTTCGCTTTCCCTGAGTTGTCTTGCTTGTGCTTGTTAAGGGCTCCTATGGGTCCCACTGCTAAACCCCGGCAGCCGTCTCGAAGAGCTTGCTGACCGATTTGTTTTCGTGAACGCATTCGATCGCCTTCGCAAACAACTCGGCTACCGACAGTATCTTGAGACCGTCGAAGCGCCGGTTCTCCGGAACGTGAATCGTATTGGTCACGATGAACTCCTCCAGGGGTACGGCCGCCAGCCTCTCGACCGCAGGACCTGACAGGATCGCGTGCGTGGCTCCGGCGAAGACCTGAGTCGCACCACGCTCCTTGAGTGCGATCACGGCGTTGGCCAGCGTGCCCCCGGTATCGACCATGTCGTCCACGATCAGGCAGGTCTTGCCGTCCACTTCGCCCACGACGTTCAGCACTTCGGCCTGGTTCGCGGCGGGCCTTCGCTTGTCGACGATGGCGATCGTCGCGTCGAGACGCTTCGCGAAGCCCCTGGCCATCTTGGCCGAACTGACATCGGGCGCAACCACCACCAAATCTGGCAAGTTCATCTCGCGGAAGTAATGTGTCAGAACCGGAGCTGCGTATAGGTGGTCGACCGGAATATCGAAGAACGCCTGGATCTGATGCTGATGAAAATCCATGCCAATCACCCGATCCGCGCCAGCGGCCACCATCAGGTTCGCCATCAGCTTCGCGCCGATCGCGACCCGTGGCTGATCCTTCCTGTCCTGCCGGCCGTACCCGAAGTAGGGGACCACGGCGGTGACACGAGCCGCCGACGCACGTACCGCCGCGTCGATGAGCAGCAACAATTCCACCACGCTTCCAGCCGGCGCCACCGTCGGCTGTATGATGAAGACGTCTCGTCCCCGCGCATTCCGGTCGATGCGCACGAAGATCTCCCCGTCGGCGAAGTCACGAATCGTGGCCGACTCGGGGTTTTCTCCCAGGATCCGTCCGATCTCCAAAGCCAACGGACGATTCGCTCGTCCGGCAATAAGGAGAAGTGGTCCTCCCCGAAAGGTGTCGTCCATGAACCTCAGAGTCGCGTTGAGACGCCTTACGGCAACAGCCAAGGAAGCTAGATATTCGCCATTCGGACGTCAACGCCGCAGTCCTTGTAATCAACCCTCTTTCAAGTGTCTACCGGCGGATCTCCACGACCCGACTGCGAACCAGAGGGTCGCGGCCTCGTGTGGCGACCTTAAGCCGAAAGACGTACTGGCCCGGATCCACGCCCGGCAGCGTGACCTCGACGGAACGGAACCAGGGTCCGACTTCAAACGGACCGTACTCATCCCAGCCGATCCGGAGCGGCTCCTCGCGGTCGCGAAGACCCAACCAACGTCCGATCCGGCCAAAGAACCCCTCTCCCTCACGGTAGAAGCTCAGCTCAAACTCGACGTCCTCTGGCCGCCAACCGAGTCCAAACAACTCCCACCCCACGGCGATCCGCTCGTTGGCCGACAGTCGGGTAGATGGACGCATAATGTCGAGTGCCGAGTCCAGGTCCTGTGGCAAAGAGTCCGCCACATCAAGCAGGATGAGGTCGGAGAGTGTAGCTAAATCGTCGGGGACAGCGTCGACTGAGATGCCGTGCCGGCGGCGCCCTGCCGCTCCTTCCCTGGGAGACCAAGCTTCCACACTCACGAGGTAGTCGCCGGCCGGCACCGTAAGTTCGAGCGCACCTTCGCGGCGTTCTGCAGTCGTCTCGTGAAATTCCCCTCTCCTACCCAAGAGAAAGAGACCGACCTGCTCCGGCCGATCCAACAGAGCGGGTTGGGGCCAAGCGATGGGGCCCCTGGGTTCGGCCGCTGGTGCACGGGTCCGGGAGCGAGCGTGGACGTCCCGCCCTTCATCCAAGTTCGTCGGAATGCGGGTGGCCGCCGTGACCACGATCGAGTCTCCTCGATGGAGCACTGCAACCTGCGCCTCCAGTGGGAGGAGGTCCGGGGCATAGGCCGCCACATGAGCGCTACGGGGCTCGTCCTCCTCCGGCATCCAGGACCCGGGCTCCGTCCTCCAGGGGGCGTCCAATACTCGACCAGGCGGCACAAACTCCTTCCCGCCGGGAAGCTGGTGCCCGACCACGCTGCTGGAGGTGCTACTGGTCCCAACCCGGGGGCGATGCCTCTCCCATCCCCGCTCCCATCCGTAACGGAGGGTGAGTTCCTCGAGATCATCCCCCCAACGCATCCCCCAGACGCTCTCGGCACCATCACTGATCTTCGCGTATGTCCACCGGGCGTAGTGCTCCGACTCCCGATCGTTTCCCGGCATGAGGTACAGGGGGTCGGCCAGTGTCCAAACTACGGACCGGACCTCTCGTCGGTCCTCCCTCTCACCCTCCCGCAGGAGATCTGAGCCTCTCCCGTCTAGGAGAATTCTCGGATCCCGCCACCGAGAGGCCTCTTCGGGGTCCATGGAGGACAGGCCCTCACGGAAGACTACGAGTGCGGCCTCGTAGCGCCCCATGCCATGCAGGACAAACCCCTCGAGGGCGAGGCACCACCCAACGTCGGCGACCGCGCAATCTCGGGTGAGGTCCGCCGCCTCGGGCCGCCGACCCGCCTCACTCAGGTATCGAACGCGTTGACCGAGAATCCATTCGTCGCCTGGAAGCCGACCTCCGATCTCACCGAGTTCACTCAACAGGCGGTCCCTTGCCTGGACCAGCTCGAGAGGGTCCGCAGCGGGCACCCAATCGTCCTCTCCATCATGATAGATACAGAGCCGGCCGATCCGTTCTCTGCATTCGCCGCCACTGCTGTTCAATGTGTAGGGCAGGAGGCGGCGATGCCTCCGTTCAAACCGAGCCTGGGCGTCCTCCGCACGGTCGCGAAGATCGGCGGAGTCGAGCGCAGGCGCGGAGGGTGACGCCTGATGGCGCGTAGGTGGACGGGCAGACGCACGCGCCGCGGCGAGGGGTGTGGTGACGAAGTTGAACGCTCCGACCATTACGAGCAGCGTCGCACGTCGGGTCGACTTCATGGTCATCGACAACAGCATCCCTCCGTTCGTTACCCGTGTCGAAAAATCTACACGCGAATCTTCACGCTGGTCCCCCCACCTACGCGACTGTCACAGCCGCTACCGAAAGCTCCCTCGAAGAACGTTTCCGCGGAAACGCTTGGGCGCGGACATGTAAGGGATCTGGAACAGGGGGAGAACCCAAGCGCATAGATCTACGCACTCCCCAGAAGTTAGGGGCTACGCGGGGTGGGAAAGTTGGCCCGGATGGATTCGAACCATCACCGCCGGTGCCAAAGACCGGTGTCCTGCCATTAGACCACGGGCCAGCAGGCTAGTAACTACAACAGTGTTCGGTGCTTTTCCACATTTTCGAGGTCTCATTTTGGGCACATCCTGGGCACATCATCCGATCGCCAGGGCCTTGAGCGCCCGATCTTCAGCGTCTTCGACCAGTGCCAGGAGATCATCGTCAAGAAGGTGAGTGTACCCCATAGTCGTGGCAAGATCCGCGTGGCCCATAGCCTTTTGAACTAAGACCGGGCTCGCTCCCCCCGCGAGCCAGGTGGTGACCCGACGATGGCGGAGGTCGTGCTGTCGGAGATCCGCGGGCAGCTTCGCGCGCTTCACGGCGCTCGCGAACGCCCGGTGGAAACTCTGGAGTCTCTGGCCGGCGACGGCACCACGTTGCGTCATCGTGTGATGGAATACCCATGGCGAGCGCTCCCCGTCGTAGGTGACGAGCCGATAGCGTGCGGCATGGTCTTGTAGGGCCTCCCGGAGCCTTGGTGTCATGGGCACGCGACGAGATTTCCCGCTCTTCGTTCTCCGGCCCTTTCGGACTGACTCGACTTTGACGAATCCCCTCTCGAAGTCCAAGTCCTGCCACCTCAGCCAAAGGCCCTCACTGTTGCACCGGACGCCCGTCTCTCCGAGCACGAGCACGTAGAGCTGAAGCATGGGCCGGCCCTCCGCACGCCATCATCGGTTCGAACCCTCGCCGCCACCCGTGTCGCCTATGTCGAGACCGCCCCGGTCGAGACGCGCCTTTCCTCCGCCTCTATGAACGCGTACGAAGGCGATGACGATGGCCAGCGGGATTCCGACCGACCCGAGCAGGAGAAGCCAGGATTCCCACGGGAGACCGGCAATCACAGAGGTCCGTCCGTTGCCCGCATTGCTCCTC
>CAUZAE010000139.1:0-7006 GCA_963577685.1 Gemmatimonadales bacterium UBA6960
GATCGAATTCTCAGTGACGGGGTGGGTAAGGGATGAGAATCAACGTGCTCTTCGCCGCGCAGGAGCCGGTCACACTCGACATGGTGGATCACACCGTGGTCGTGATCGATGTGCTGAGGGCCACGAGCTGCATGGTGGAGGCGTTGGTGAGTGGAGCCGAGGGAGTCTATCCGGCTGCTTCGACTGAAGAGGCGATAAAACTCGCCTCCTCCCTCGGTCGCGAGGACACGGTTCTCTGTGGGGAGTCGAAGGGTGTCATGGTCGAGGGATTCGACCTCGGAAACTCCCCCCATGAATTCGTTCCCGAGCAGGTGGCGGGCAAGCGACTGGTCATGGCGACGACGAATGGCACGCGGGCCTTCTTGATGGTGGGCGATGCGGCCCGCGTGATAGCGTGTTCCTTCACCAACCTCGAGGCGGTCGCACGCGAGGTTTCCGACGTCGACTACCTGGTCGTGGTTTGCGCCGGACGGGCCGGCATGTTCTCGCTCGACGATGCCGTGTGCGCTGGAGCCCTGATGCGGCGCGTGTGTGAGAGACAGGACGGAGACGTAGAGTTCAACGACGCCGGTATAGCGGCCATGGAGCTGGCGAACACGTTCCGGGTCAACGCCGATTTCCTGGCGTCGACATGGTCGGGTCAGCGGATCGTCGAAATCGGACTGCGCGAGGATCTGGAGTTGTGCGCTCAGATCGACCGCCATGCCGTGGTCCCTGAGATGGACGATCTGGTTATCCGTGTGCGGTCGCCGGAGCCGGATCGTGAGGAGGAGGAGGAGCCCTGATGATACTGTCGGGGGGACAGCGGAGGGACATCTCCGCCCTGGGTCTTTTTGCTCTGGCCATTTTCCTCCTCGCGTCACTCGTTCCCGTTGCTGTGATCGGTGCGCGGGGAGCGACGTGGTTTCCTTCCGGCAACATGATGGGGGGGATGGTCGGCGCCGCGAGCCGACGGGGATTGACCGGTATCCTGGGCGTTTCGGCGTTCCTGGTGCCGGTTCTCGTCGGCCTCGCGGGTTTCCACATGGGTGACTGGCTCTCCAAAGGGCGGGCCGCGCGTCTTTCAGTGCTGGTCGGCGGTTTGATGATCGTCCTTCCCGTCGGACTCCAGGTGCTGAGTCTCGGGGAACTCTCCGTGGGTCTCTGGGGCGGGTGGGTCGGTCCTCTGCTCACCACGGCGCTCGGGTCTCTCGGGGCCGTCCTCTTGATCACTCTGGTGTTGGTCGTTCTCTCCGTGGGCACGCTGGGCTGGAACCCCATCCATTCCCTCGCCCACGGCATGGCCCAAGGAAGTGGGGTCACGGCTTCGGGAGCGCGCAGACTCGTCGCACTAGGCGAGGGCTTGCGGGAGCGATGGGACCAGCGAGAGCGGGTGGAGAAGACGCCCCCCATGGATCTTTTGGAGGAAGGGGAGGGTGGACCGCCCGATCTAGCCACGGAGGAGGCGCAGGCCGCGGACGAGGCACCCGAGGAGGACGAACCGTTGTGGCCGGAAGCGTCCGAGGGCCCGGACGCCCTCCTCGATCAGGACCTGCCCGATCCGATATCCCAGGGCGAGCTCAGCGAAACGGGGCTGCCGCCCGTCGAGTTCATGTCTGCCGCGGACGATGAGGATCGCGGGGACATGGAGCAGGAGCTCGACGCTCTGGGTGAGGTTCTGGTCGACAAGCTCCGTACCTTCAACGTCGAGAGCGAGATCAGTGGCCGAACCACTGGACCGGTCGTCACCCAATACGAGGTGGTGCCGGCGCCGGGGGTCAAGGTGAACAAGATTGCGAATCTCGACGCGGACCTCGCACTGGCGATGAAGGCCAAGAGCATCCGCATCGTGGCACCCATCCCGGGGAAAGGGGCGGTCGGCGTAGAGATCCCGAATCCCGAACCCGAGGTGGTCCGTCTTCGGGACATCCTGGATTCACCGACCTTTCGCCGCAGCCGGGCGGAGTTGCCGCTGGCTCTCGGCAAGGATCTCAATGGCAGACCCTACGTCACAGACCTGGGGAAGATGCCCCATGTCTTGATCGCGGGGGCCACGGGCTCGGGCAAGTCGATTTGCCTGAACACCATCGTCACGAGTCTCGTTTATCGGCACACGCCCAAGACCCTGAGATTCCTCATGCTCGATCCGAAGATGGTCGAGCTCTCCACCTACCGCATGCTGCCGCACCTTCGCCACAAGGTGGTCACGGACCCACGTGACGCCGCTGGGCTCCTCAAGTGGGCCGTCCTGGAGATGGATCGCCGATACAGCCTGCTGAGCGCGAACGGCGTACGCTCGATCGGCGAGTTCAACGAGCGGCTGGAGGAGGGGCGGACACTTCGCCGCCACGAGCCGCGAGGCGCCGAAGATGATCCGGATCGATGGATCTACACCGACGGCGTTCTGCCGTACATCGTCGTCGTGATCGACGAGCTGGCAGACCTCATGATGACCGTGCAGAGCGAAGTGGAGAAACCTCTCACGAACCTGGCGCAGAAGGCGCGGGCCATCGGCATCCATCTGATCGTAGCGACACAACGGCCCAGCGTGAACGTGATCACGGGACTCATCAAGGCGAACTTCCCGTCACGCATCGCCTTCCGAGTCGCCTCCAAGACCGATTCGCGCACGATCCTCGACCAGAACGGTGCCGACGCACTGCTCGGCAACGGGGATATGCTCTTTCTTCCGCCGGGCATGAGCGAGCCGGTCCGGATTCAGGGAGCATATATTTCGACTGCTGAAACCGACCGGATGATGGCATGGTACTGCGACCAAACCGACCTCCGGAACGCAGCCCAGGATGAGAAGGACGCGGAGGAGGAGGACGTTCTCGAAGAGATACGGTCGTACGAAGCGGATCACGAGGCCGACTCGGCCCTCGCAGCGAACGGCTTCGGCGATTGGGACGAGCTGTTTCGAGCCGCGGCGGAAGTCTGTGTGCACCAAGATCAGGGTTCGACGTCACTCCTTCAACGCCGCTTGAAGATCGGGTACGGGCGCGCCGCCCGCATCGTGGACCAACTCCACGACGCGGGCATCCTGGGGCCCTCGGAAGGCTCCAAGGCGAGGGAGGTCCTCGTGGGACTCGATGAGCTGGACGTGATCTGTTCGGGCCACGGCATGTAGCTTTGTTCCGGCCCACTGTGCCCTCCCTTCCGGAACGGGCCGCCGGCACACCGGGTATGGACGGCGTATGAGCCAACTGCTTCACACACCACGGTCGCGGACTCGTCCACGGGGTTTGGACTACGTTCCACTCGCGACGTGTCTCTTGCCCGCGTTGATGACGATCAGCGTGACGATGCCTGTGCCGATCGAGGCGCAGGACGATCAGGCCTATGAGGTCCTCGAGGAGGCCAGCGAGCATTATCTGCACATCAAGACGCTCTGTGCCCATTTCCATCAAGTGATTGAGATCACGCTGCTGAGAGAGTCCCGAGAGGGGGAGGGTACGATCTGCCAGCTCCAACCGGATAAGTTCTCGATGCGCTTCAGCGATCCCGACGGAGATGTGGTGATCGTGGACGGGGACTTCCTCTGGACCTTCTATCCCAGCATGGACGACAAGCAGGTGATGCGATTCGATGCTGCGGGGACCGAAGGACGCTTCAACTTCTACAAGAATTTCCTGGTCGATCCACGTGAGCGCTTCCTGGCGACCTACGAGGGCCGGGAGGATCTGGGATCCGAGGAGTCGCACAAGATCACGCTCTTGCCCGAGGAGCCTTCGGGCTTTCGCACGGCAACCGTGTGGATCGGGGTGCAGAGTCATCTCATCACGGGGGTCGACATACGCGACGCCAACGAGTCCATACGACGAATTCGGCTCACCGACATCCGGCTAGACTTGGAGCTACCGGACACGGAATTCCGCTTCGTCCCACCCCCGGGTGCCCGGGTAATCACCGGATGACGCTCAGGACACTCCCGGTCTTCCCTCTTGCGCCCGACCCGATCCGACCCGGCGTGAGTCGAGACGCCAAAGCCCAACGGATGACGATCGACTCCGTGGGTCCCGAGCACAGCCCCCAGATCGGCCTGATCACCCTCGGTTGCGACAAGAACACCGTCGACTCCGAGAAAATGCTGGCCGCTCTGGTGGGGCACGGCGCACGCGTCTCCTCCGACCTCGAGGGATCGGATGTGGTGGTCGTGAACACATGTGGCTTCATCGAGGCGGCCAAAGAGCAGTCGATCGAGACGATCCTTGAGGCTTGCCGACTCAAGGAGGAGGGTAGCGTCCGGGCCGTCGTCGCGGTCGGCTGCATGGTACAGCGCTACAAGGACGAACTCCGCTTGGAGATCCCGGAGGTGGACTTCTTCCTCGGCCTTGAAGAGATGACCTCACTGGTCCCGACACTTCGCGACGCCGGCTTCTTGCCCGAGGAGGACGAATTCGTGTCGGTCATGGAGCGACCGCTCAGGATTCTGACCACGGAAACACCCCATACGTCCTTTCTGAAGATCAGCGAGGGGTGTGACCATACCTGTGCGTTCTGCGCGATCCCCAGCTTTCGTGGACGACATAGATCGGCTCCCCTCCGCGAGTTGGTGGCGGAGGCGCAGGCCCTGGCCGCCCAGGGAGTGAAGGAGTTGAACATCATCTCGCAGGACACGACGTGGTACGGAAGGGACGTGCGGCGAAGTGAGCCGGGTGCACCGCTACTCCCTGACCTGCTGCGCTCACTGCTTCACGAGACGGATGTGGCTTGGTTTCGACTGTTTTACATGTATCCGTCCGGGATTACCCCCGAACTGGTGGAGCTCATGGCCTCGGAGGACGCGTTGCTTCCGTATCTCGACATGCCGATCCAACACGGCAGTGACCGAGTGCTGAAGGCCATGAGAAGGCCGGAGCGGCAAGCCGTCATCCGGGAGCGTGTGGCAGGGCTCCGGGACGCCGTTGCCGATTTGACGCTCCGCACGACCGTGATCGTGGGCTTCCCTGGTGAAACGGACGAAGACTTCAGTGACATGCTGAGCTTCCTGGAGGAAATACGCTTCGATCGGGTCGGTGCCTTCACTTACTCCGTGGAGGACGGCACGCCCGCCGCCGTGATGCCGGACCAGGTTCCCGCCTCCTTGATGCGGGAGCGCCTCGAACGGCTCATGGACCTCCAGCGCGAGATCTCGAGAGAGCGGAACGCCGAGTTCGTCGGTCGCCGCCTCGTGGCCCTCGTGGATGAGCTCGCCGACGATCCCGGGCCGCTGGGTGAAGATGAGGATGGCGCCGTCGGGGTGGCACGAACCCAGGGCCAGGCCATCGACGTGGACGGCGTCACGCATGTCCATGCCGACGAGAGGCTGGTACCGGGGGAGTTCGTGACTGTGGAGATCGAAGATTCGGAGGATTACGACTTGATCGGAAGCGTGGTGGAAGCCTGATTATGGAGGGGAGCGAAACGCTTTGGGCCAAGGCCAACAGGCTGATTCCAGGCGGCGTCAATTCGCCTGTCCGCTCTTTTCAGTCGGTGGGGGGAGAACCCTTTTTCGTAGAGCACGGGGAGGGGCCGTACCTGTTCGATACAGAGGGACGTCGCTACATCGACTACGTCCTCAGTTGGGGTCCGCTCATTCTGGGACACGCGAATCCGGTCGTGATGGACGCGTTGGCCGACCAGCTGCAGCGGGGCACGTCGTATGGGGCGCCCACCGCTGAAGAGGTCGAGTTGGCCGAGCGAATCGTGCGCATGGTGCCGTCGGTCGAGATGGTCCGGCTCGTCAACAGCGGGACGGAGGCCACCATGAGCGCCCTTCGTCTGGCCAAGGCGGTTACGGGACGCGACGGGCTCCTCAAGTTCTCCGGGTGCTACCACGGACATGCCGATCCCTTTCTGGTCGCGGCCGGAAGTGGGGTGGCGACCCTCGGGTTACCGAACTCGCCCGGTGTCTCGGAGGCAGTCGCTGCCCAGACGAGGGTGCTGCCCTTCAACGACCTGGACGCCGTCGCAGAGCTGTTCGAGGATTGCGGCGACCAGATCTCGAGCGTGTTCGTCGAGCCGGTGGTCGGAAACGCAGGCTTGATTCTACCGGTGGACGGCTTCCTCGAGGGCTTACGTGCTGTCACGGAGGCGCACGGTGCCCTCCTGGTGTTCGACGAGGTCATGACGGGCTTCCGCGTGGCTGAGGGAGGAGCGCAGGAACGCTACGGCATCCGACCCGACCTGACGACGCTCGGCAAGGTAATCGGAGGGGGGCTGCCGGTCGGTGCGTTCGGGGGGCGACGGGACCTCATGGAGCAGATGGCGCCGGCCGGGCCGGTCTACCAAGCTGGAACGCTATCCGGCAATCCGTTGGCGACCTCAGCTGGCAATGCTCAGCTCCGATACCTGGAGGAGCACAGCCCTTTTGAGGAACTCGAGGCCACGGCCGACCGGCTTGCTACGGGGATGTGTGCGGCGTTGACGGAGGCGGGAATTCCAGCTTCAGGCTCCTCGGCCGGATCGATGTGGGGGGTATGTTTCCGTGAAGAACCCGTGCGTTCCTTCGAAGATGCACAGGGAGCGGACGTCGAGAGATTCAAGAGATTCCATCGAGCCTGTCTCGAGCGGGGTGTGTTCCTTGCGCCATCCCCGTTCGAGGTCGGCTTCGTTTCGACCGTCCATACCGCCGACATCGTCGATGAGACGCTCGAAGCCGTAAGAGACGCGGCGCGTGAGGTGGGCTGACGCCCCGCGAGTTCGTTTGTGACGCTATACGGAGGTAACGGCACGATGAAGGGCACGATGACGATGCGAGGGATTGGGGTGGTGTTCTTGACTGTGGCCTGCATCCAGCCGGTGCGTGCTCTCGGCCAAGACTTGGCGGACTACGACTACGAGAACCTGTCGCTCCGAGGAATCAGCTTCGCCACAGGCCGTATTTTTCCGAACAATGTCGAGTCCACCGACGTCCTCGGCGTACGATTCGACTTGGGATTCCTGGGGCCAGGATTCAGGCTCATTCCGGGCGTGTCGTATTGGACGTCGACGATGACCCAGAGCCAAGTCGGCCGGTTGGAGAGCCGCGTCGACGCCCTCAACG
>CAUZAE010000140.1:0-6985 GCA_963577685.1 Gemmatimonadales bacterium UBA6960
CTCCCCCTCCGGTATGAGAAACCGGACGGCGTGGGCCTCACCGTTGGCGGCACGCTCCTCAGCCTCGCCAGACGCCATGGCTTCCGCCCGCCGACGTGGGAGACGTCGGGTATCATCTTCATCGCCCGCACCGAACTGGGAGACTTCCCTGGCCCGTGCAAGCTCCTCCGCACTCGTGAAATCCCGGTAGGCGTGCCCTGAGTCCAGCAGTGCTTGCACGTCCGCGCGGTGTCGCTCGACACCCTGACTCTGGAAGAAAGGACCCTCATCCCAATCCAGGCCAAGCCAACGCAACGCGTGTAAGATCGCCTCGGTGTGCTCGGGCTTCGATCGATCGCGATCGGTATCCTCGATGCGGAGTACGAATACGCCTCCATGGTGCCTGGCAAACAACCAGTTGAAGAGCGCAGTACGCGCACCGCCAACATGAAGATACCCAGTTGGAGACGGAGAGAATCTAACTCTTATCGTCATGTGTTACAACATGTTAGACATTCACAAATAAAGTAATTAGTGATGTCTGTAACTGGCGACGGGTCAGCCATATCTGGAGACAACGTACTGTTCGAGAATCGCCTTGAACTCCTCGACCATGTTCTCACCCTGGAGCGTCATGTCGTGTTTGCCGTCGACGAATACGGGCGCTTTGGGATCCTCCGCCGTGCCGGGCAACGAGATTCCGAGATCTGCATGCTTCGATTCGCCCGGACCGTTCACCACACAGCCCATGACGGCCACTTTTAGGTCCTCGACACCCGGGAACTCACGACTCCAAACCGGCATGCGTTCACGAATGTACGACTCGATATCGCGTGCCAACTCTTGGAATAAGCTACTCGTGGTGCGCCCGCACCCAGGGCAGGCGATAACCTGTGGTTCAAAATTCCTGAGTTGAAGAGATTGGAGAATCTGCTTCGCCACCCGGACCTCGCGCGTGCGGTCTCCTCCCGGCTCCGGCGTGAGTGATACACGGATCGTGTCGCCGATCCCGCCTGCGAGTAAGGGTGCGATGCCCGCAACCGTTGCGATGATCCCCTTGGTGCCCATACCCGCCTCGGTGAGGCCCAGGTGAAGTGGGAGATCGCTTACAGAGGCGAGCCTCCGGTAGACCTCGACGAGGTCGGGCACCTCGGACACCTTGGAACTGAGGACGATCATGTCGTGGGCGAGGCCGATTTCTTCGGCCAGGGACGCGGATCTCACCGCGCTCTCAACCATCGCCTCCAGAAGAACCTCCCGTCCGTCTTTTGGCTCGGAGTGGCGCGCGTTCTCGTTCATCATCTCGGTAAGCAAGCGCTGATCGAGCGAACCCCAGTTCACCCCGATCCTCACAGGCGTCGCATGTTCGATCGCGACCTCTACGATCTTCTGAAAGTTCTCATCCCGGCGCTTCGCGCCGACATTGCCCGGGTTGATACGGTACTTGGCCAACGCCCGTGCACAGCCGGGATACTTCGTGAGGAGCAGGTGTCCATTGTAGTGGAAGTCGCCAACGATCGGCACGGCGGGCCCCTCGCCGGAGAGTCGCGCGACGATCTCGGGGACGGCCTTAGCAGCAGCGTCGTTGTTCACCGTCACACGGACCAACTCGCTTCCCGCCTCAGCCAGAGCCTTGACCTGGGCAAACGTAGCCTCCACGTCCGCCGTGTCCGTGTTGGTCATCGACTGAACAACGATCGGATGTTCCCCACCGACTTGGACGTCGCCGACGTCCACTACGACCGATGGCCTTCTCGTCCAATGACTCAAGAACCACCTCAGAGTTTCGGTGTGGTAACGGGATGCCAGAATCTACCGGAGGCGAAGATCGCGTCCAAGATCTCCCTGGCGGAACTACCGCTTCCGACGGGGTACGTCGAAGATCGAAAAACAATCCCGCCCGATCGGAGATACCCTGTGCCTGAAGCCAAGATAACCATCCGGGAGGACGCATCCCTACGGATAGAAGCAGACACCCCCCTCGTCGATCACGAAGGAAATGTGATCCCGACCCCGGAGGGCCGACCCTACTCGCTGTGCCGCTGCGGCGGATCGAGTAGAAAGCCGTTTTGCGATGGTAGCCACAAGACGAACAGCTTCGACGGGACTCTGGCTCAGCCAGAAGCCGGGTAGTTTCGGCCCGCCCGACGTCGCACGGGTGGACAAGCGCATTGACGACGGGCAATCGGTCTGACAATATCCCAAGCCATGACTCAGAACCCCAACGCCGACGGAGTATTGCAGCACCAACCCAGGGTGCTACTCGGACCTGGTCCGAGCAACCTCCATCCGCGTGTTTTTCGGGCCATGAATAGCCCAATTTTGGGGTATGTCGATCCGGATTTTCTCGAGATCATGGACGACACGATGGTCCTGCTCCGTCATCTCTTTCAGACCGAGAACGAGCTGGCTATCACGTTGCCGGGAACCGGGATGGCCGCGATGGAGGCCGCCATCTGCAACGTCGTCGAACCCGGCGACGAGGTGGTCGTGGGGATCCATGGCTTCTTCGGTCAGCGATTAGCCGACATCGTCGAGCGCCATAGGGGCACAGCCGTTCGGGTGGAAGTCCCCTTCGGAGAGGTCGGGACAGCCGATGAAATCCGGGCCGCGCTCGACTCCCATCCTCAGGCGAAGATGGTGGCCGTAGTGCACGGCGAGACGTCCTCCGGGGTGGGTCAACCGCTTGAAGACATCGGAAAGCTGGTACGGGAACGCAACAAGCTCTTTCTCGTCGACACCGTCTGCTCACTGGGCGGGGCCGATATTCGAGTGGACGAATGCCTCATCGATATCTGTTACAGCGGTGGGCAGAAGTGCATCGGCGGGCCTGCCGGCATCTCCTGCATCACCCTGAATGCTCGGGCGATCGATGTGGTCCGTGGTCGGGACAGCCCGGTCGACACATGGTACCTAGACCTCATGCTGCACCGAAAGTATTGGTCGGAGGATCGGGTGTACCACCATACCGCGCCCGGTACGCTCGTATACGCCCTGAATGAAGCTCTCCGGCTGATCCGGGAAGAGAGCCTGAAGGAACGGTTCGCACGCCATCGCAGATGCGGCGACCTCTTGAAGGCAGGACTCACCGATCTCGGCCTTGAGCTATTCGGTGACCCGGAAAACCGACTCTCCATGCTCACGTGCGTCATGATCCCCGACGGGGTGGACGACGGCGCGGTCCGGAACCGACTGTTGCAAGACTACGGTATCGAGATCGCCGGTGGGTTCGGACCGCTCAAAGGGAAGGCCTGGCGGATCGGACTGATGGGGTACAGTTGCAGCGAGCGGAACGTCCACTACCTGATCGCGGCGCTTCGAGAGATTTTCTCGGGCTAGGGTCGGCGCCGGCCCACGTCGCCCCCCCCCAACGAAGTGCGACCCGGGGACCCGGCCGGCCACGCGAGGTCCCGCCAACCTCAACGCAACTCGTCCGGACCCCGGGCCGACTCAAAGCTTCAACTCGGTGTCGATTACTACTGACAAGCAGAATATGAAATTTGGACGGGACGGGATGTAGGGATGCTTCCCTGTGGGTCTATGGGGATTCTCCCCACACGGCGTGAGCGGTGTGTAGACGCTCCCACAGAGCCAGCCATGAGGTGGCCGGTGGCGCACACGAGGCCTAGGACGACGTGAGGCCCCTCTGGACTGAAGATGTTGGAATTCAGTGTCGTTACGGAGCCTCGTTGCTCACGGTCAACCGCAGCTGGAAGACTCGCTCGCTCCCCGCACCCTCGATCGTGACAGTCCCCTCGGCCAGCCTTGCCGAGCCCCGGAAGAGCACCTTGTCGGATCCGCCCCAATCTTCTTTACCAGGTAGGATGACAGCTCGTGGACCGCGCCCCCTACCGCGTCCGAGGCGATACTTGGAACCGCGGCCCCAGCCACCTCTTTTCCTGCGGTCAGAATTCCGTCGACCAAGGATCCCGCGAAATCCCTTACGGAATCCCAAGACCCCCCACGGTCCACATCGAAAATCTTCGCCCGTACCGAGTGGAAGCCCGTTGTCGAAATCGTGACGACGGTTCGGTCCCACTCATCCAGACTGACAACGTTCACTTCTGGATGGAATTGATCCTCGCGCTTGAGGAGGCGGAAATTCGCCTTGCCCTCCCTGCTCGGATCACATTCCCAGAAGGTATCTATCCCGGGCTTTATGGCGTTGACACTCTTCAGCTTCGCCTTGTCCCCCGACCCTTCCCAGTATTTGACGTCGAACACGACTCGGAAGTTCGCTCGATTGCCCGGTAGTCGCAGAGGAAAAACGAATCTGTCCAGGGTTAGGGACTGGGTGGGCACGACCCTCCTCCATTCGTTGAAGTTTCCATCGTTTGTTGTCGACGCTCCCCCGCACCTACGTACCCTCCGCTGGAAGAAGTAGCTCAGCAAAATCCTCGAGTTCCTTGGCGTGGTCTCGAGCCAGGCCCTCTGCGAATAGCCTCAGTGCTCGAACGTTGGTCTGACTCGTGTCATCCATATCGTCCGTCAGCTTTCCTTGGATACGCAAGTAGGCGTTCTCCTTCAATATCTGACCCACCTGGTATTAAACGGTGTCACTCACACCGTCCATCATGACGCCGATGATGGGGACCGCCCATTCAGCAAGTCCCCAGCCAACGGAGTCCTTGTGAGGAGTGGGGCGCGTGTGTTCACCGGTGCCTATGGACAACATCACGATGTCGCCCGGCGCGTTGCCTTCGCTCAACGCCTCGGCAAGCGCACACATGGCCGGGTTGTTGGCGAATACTCCACCATCCGCGAGGGAGTAGTAGTCACCATCCTCCCCGTCGATTCTGTGAGGCTCGAAATAGGTTGGTGCGGCTGAGGTTGCCCGACCGACCTTGGCGGAATCTTGGCTCTCGCCCTGACTGCCGAGAACCTTCAAGACGATGAACCCGCGTCAGAAGGTGGCGACCGTGTACGCCTACATCCGCCGTCTGGCCCGGGACGGCAAGACGATCGCACCGGACTTCTCAGGGTCGCCTGCACACGAACCTGCACACTTCGCCTAGAAACGAAGCGAGACATCGAGCGTAACTCGTTGCCCATATAGCGTTACGCGATTTTTCTGCCGCTACACCTAGTCCCATAAATCCAGAAAGCCCTGACCACCTAGGATACGGTCAGGGCCTTCTGATGGAGGCGGCGGGAGTCGAACCCGCGTCCGCAAATGGATCCTACGAAGCCTCTACGTGCGTAGCGTCACTCAGTGTTTCGCTCGGGGCGGCGAGCGAGCAACCGACCCCCAAGCTAGCTACCTAAGAATCTCATTCCCGGCCGGAGTAGCACCGACCAGAAACCAGCCCGACTCATCGACGTCTCGGAGACCCGCCTCGGGCGGGCAGATCAGGAGACGGACTACGAACCGAAGTTACGCAGCCAATGCCATTTCATTGTTGGCAATTAAAGTTTCCCCAGAGGTTTTACGAGGACCCAGGAACCTCGGCACGCTACTCCATGTTCACCAAGCGCGTCGAAGCCATGACGCCCCCAGCTGGTAACAATATAACTACTTCCCCCGTCAGGCGGCCTCGTCGGCCTCGGCGAGGTGTCGTGCTAGGTAGGCTCCGAGCAGGACCTCGATCTCTTCAAGCGACGTAATCCGGAACAGCTCCGTACGCAGTGCCCGACCGCCCGGGAGGCCCTTCGTGTACCACCCGAGTTGCTTCCTGAACTCGATCAACGCCTTCTTGGGATTGGTTTCGTACTGGATCGCGTTCCGTACGTGCTCCAGGCAGATTTCGAAACGCTCCTTGACGCTTGGCTCGGTCGGTATGAGGTCCCCGTCCAACGCGGCCCTCGCCTGAGCGAACACCCAGGGCGAGCCATGAGACCCCCTCGCGATCATCACTCCGTGGCAACCCGTCTCATCCGTCATGCGGCGAGCGTCCGCGCCGGTCCGGACGTCGCCGTTCCCGACTACGGGTACATCGAGCGCCTCGACCAAAGCACCGATCTCATCCCAACGTGCCTGCCCCCCGTACATGTCGGTACGCGTGCGAGCATGGAGCGTCACCATGCTCGAACCGGCGTCCTGACAACGGAGTGCAATAGCTACCGGATCCCGGGATGGCTCGTCGTAGCCACTCCGGATCTTAGTCGTGACAGGAAGATGTGTGTTGTGTACTACGGCTCGGATGATTTTCTGCACCAAATCCAAGTCACGAAGGCATCCCGAACCACCATTTCTCTTCACAATCTTCTTAACCGGACATCCGAAATTGATGTCGATGAAGTCCGGACCGAACAGATCGGTCACCAATGCGGACGCTTCCCCCATCGTCGCCACGTCGGATCCGAAAATCTGTATGCCGATTGGACGCTCATCTTCGTCGAAGCGGAGATGATCTCGCGTCTGCCTGTTTCCCTGCATGATGCCATCCGCACTCACAAACTCCGTGGACACCACGTCGGCACCGAACCGTCGGCAGAGCCGCCTAAACGGGGATTCGCTCACGCCGGCTTGCGGCGCAAGGAAAAGCGGCGTCCGGCCGCTCGCGAGAAGTTCAAACAGATCTTTCGACATGGAAGGAAAAGTACGGTCCATCCCGGCGGGGGTGAAGGGTGGGGATTTTGACAGCCCCCCATCGTGTGAAGATATTCCTCCTCCTGTTTGAAATACGAACCCACTCACGGAGGCCCGGCCTTCGGAGGATCGAAGAATGAAACTGAGAGAGTTGTTCACGCCCAATGTCGTGAACCTCCGCCTCACCTCCAAGACGAAGGCCGAAACCCTCGAGCAGCTCGTCTCCCTCCTTCAGCTCGGCGAAAAATCAGAGGGTATTCTTTTCACGACACTGAAGCGTAGGGAGAATCTCGGATCCACAGGGATCGGAAGAGGTATCGCCATTCCCCACTGTCGATCATTGGTCGTGAGTCGACTATGTCTGGCCTACGGACGGAGCGCTGGAGGCGTCGAATTCAAGGCGATCGATGACGAGCCGGTGCACAACTTCTTCCTGATCGTTGCGCCACCCCTCGAAGTGTCGAATCAATACCTTCC
>CAUZAE010000141.1:0-6951 GCA_963577685.1 Gemmatimonadales bacterium UBA6960
GGCGAACGTCTTCAGGCCGATCGTGAGCCACATGGAAAGGGCGATGCCTGCCAGCGCCGCGTTGGTTTTCCAAACGCTGCGCCATTCGCGGCGCCAACGTCTCGGGATATCCCAAGGGAAGCGGTGCTTGATCACGAACACGAAGACACCGCCCAGCCCTAACAACACGGCCGGATGCCGGTAGGCCCGATAACGAAGTCGGCCCAGAAATGGCATGCCGTAGTATTCGCGCACGGTGATCAGGTCGACATCGCCGAGGCCCCGGAACCCCAAATCACCGGAGTGGGCGTGGTGGTATGCATGGGTTCTGCGCCAATAGCGATACGGGGTCAGCGTTAGGACCCCGATCCAAAACCCGACACGATTCGCCGTATTCTGAGACTTGAAGAACGATCCGTGACCGCAGTCGTGCTGGATCATGAAGAGTCTCGTAAGGAACACCGCCGTGGGAACGGCCAACGCCAATGAGAGCCAGTAGCTTACCGATAAGGCACGGTACGAGGCGTACCAGCAGAGGAAGAATGGCGGACCGGAGGTGAGGAGCTGGACCATGCTGCTGCGCGCGTCAGCACGACCCCAGGGACGCAGGATCTCACTCCATCGCTTCGCCGACTCCCCCGCCGACTCCCTGTCCTCTTGTTCCATCACCCGAATTTTACCCCCAGTGCCGTTGGAAGCGACGCGATCGAGTCGAGAACCAGGTCGGGTTTAGGCTTTCGCCTCGACAGATCGATTTCCTGAGAATCGCCCGTTTTCACGAGGATGGCCGCGGCGTCGCACGAAAGAGCTCCCGCCACGTCCGTTCCCAGGTCGTCCCCTACCACAGCCATGTTGAACGGTTCCACTCCCATCGCTTCGGCGGCTGCTTGAAAGAAGGCTGCACTCGGCTTTCCGACGAGCATTGCCTCTCGACCGGTGGCGTACTCCAGGGCGGTCACGAAGGAGCCCGCATCGAGCGCCAATCCCTGGCCGGTGTCCCAATACGGGTTCCGGTGCAGCGCGACGAACTCGGCTCCGTCCATGAGGTGTCGGAAGGCGGCGTTCAACCGTGTAAAGTCCCACTCCGTGCCGAGATCCCCCACGACGACCGCCTGCGGGGAGGTTTCCTCCAACGTGAAGTGGCGGAAATCCACCTGTGTGGCTTCGGGCAGGCACAGGGAGACGTTCCAGAGGCCTTTTTTCTCGAGCCAGGAAGCGGCGGCGAGTGGCGCGGTCAGAACCTCTTCGGGGGCCAGGTCGAGGCCCATCTCCTGGAGACGCTGAACGAGGGCCGCACGGGGCGTCCGGGTCGCGTTGGTCCCAAACCGAAGCGGAAGTCCCGCGCGGCGAAGGGCGTGTACTGCGTCGGCGGCACCGGGCACCAGCCGATCTCCGACGAAAACGGTACCGTCCAGGTCGAGAAGTACACCGCCGATGTCTTCGAGCTGGTCCGGCATCACCCTCCCTCGTGTGCTCTGTTGCGACGACCATGATGCTAGCGCGGCCCAACATATGGCTCGACGATGGGAGGGGCCATGCCGGACTTTCGTTGGGGTTCGATGCCTCATACCATCGGGGGTAGGGCGCTGTCCAGTTGGCCTGTCGTCCACGGACCCCAAGTAGGTAGGAGGGGCCGGTGACGTCTGTCATACGCAGTGTGCTGTCGGTGGTCGGAGCGTTTTTTGTCGTGGCCGTGCTCGTGGGGCTGGCGACCGCCGGCGCTCAGCCGGAGCCCACGACAGCCTTCCTGGTCGTCAACATCGTGTACAGCGTGGCGATCGCGGTAGTCGGAGGATACGTGGCGGCCACTGTCTCGGATCATTCCCCTCTCGGCCACGCGGCCGGCCTGGCCGTCTTCATGATGGTGCTGGGCCTCGCATCATGGTTGTGGGTGAACGGCGGCGAGCCGGCGCCCGGTCAACCCACCTGGTATCCCGTCGTGATGAGTCTCCTCATTCCGCCGGTGGCGGTGTTGGGAGGTGTCCTGGTTACCCGTCGTCAACGCGCCAAGACGTTTTTCAGTAGACAGGCTAGAGAGGCCGCTGACGCTCCGAATCGTTAGGCCAGTCCGACGATTTCTCCCCCCTCCGTGATGGACATTCCGGCCGCCGCCGGACGGGCTGCGAGCCCTGGCATCGTCATGATTTCGCCCGTTTTTGCCACGACGAATCCGGCGCCGGCAGACGGCGTCACGTCTCGGACACTGATGCGGAAGCCGCTCGGCCGACCCAGGAGCGACGGATTGTCGGAAAACGAATATTGGGTCTTGGCGATGCAGACCGGAACGTCCCTCAAGCCGATCGACTCGAGGCGGTCGATCGCGGAATCGGCCTGGCCGACGAAGTCGACGCCATCGGCCCCGTAGATTTCGGTGGCGATCGTCTGGATTTTTTCGCGTAGCCCCAGGTCGCTCTCGTAGAGCGGACGAAAGTCGGCCTCACCCGAGTCGAGCAAATCCGACACAGCGTCGGCCAAGTCCAGACAGCCTGTGCCCGTCGTTGAATGGGGATCAGCTTCCACCGCGGCCACACCCCACTCGGCACAAGCCTCCAGGAGCGCCGCCACCTCCGCGTCCGAGTCGCTAGCGAAGCGGTTCACGGCCACGATCGTGGGGACGCCGAACTTGCGGACGTTTTCCACGTGGGCTTTCAGATTCACCGAGCCGGCCTTCAGTGCAGCCACGTTTTCGCTCGCCAGGGCATCCTTGACTACGCCTCCGTGCATCTTGAGGGCGCGGATGGTCGCGACCACAACCACGGCTTGAGGATCGAGGTTGCCTATCCGGCACTTGATGTCGAAGAATTTCTCTGCGCCGAGATCGGCCCCGAAGCCGGCCTCGGTGACCACGATGTCGCCGAGGGCGATACCGGCACGTGTTGCAATCAGAGAGTTGCATCCGTGGGCGATATTGGCGAACGGTCCGCCGTGGATGAACGCGGGCGTACCGCCCAGGGTCTGGACCAGGTTGGGATTTAGGGCGTCGCGGAGGAGCAACGTCATGGCGCCGGTCGCATCCAGGTCACGGGCTCGGATCGGATCCTCTTGACGCGTCGAGGCCACGATGATGTTGCCGAGCCTTTCCGTGAGATCCTGCAACGAGTCGGCGAGGCAGAAGATGGCCATGATCTCCGAAGCGGCCGTGATCACGAATCCGTCTTCTCTGGGAATCCCGCCCACGCGCCCGCCCAGCCCGACGATGGTGCTCCTGAGCGCGCGGTCGTTCATGTCGACGGCCCGCGGCCAGGTGATCCGGCGGTGGTCGATCTGTAAGCTGTTGGGACGGAACAGGTGATTGTCCATCATCGCGGCCAGGAGACAGTGGGCAGACGTGATGGCGTGGAAGTCTCCCGTGAAGTGGAGATTGATGTCGGCCATGGGCACGACCTGTGAATAACCACCACCGGCGGCACCCCCCTTGATTCCGAAGACGGGTCCCAGACTTGGCTCGCGCAGGCAAAGTACAGGATTCTTTTCTCTTATCGTAAACGCATCGGCGAGACCCACGGCGACCGTAGACTTGCCCTCCCCGGCCGCCGTCGGGCTGATCCCCGTGACGAGCACGACCTTTCCGTCGTGGCCCTCTCGGCCGTTGAGCACGTCCAAGGGGACCTTGGCCTTGTAGTGTCCATAAGGCTCGATGTCCTTGGCTTCGAGTCCCACCTTGGCTGCAATCTCGGTGATGGGCTTGAGGTCGGCCGACTGTGCGATTTCGATATCGGTTGGCATCTTCGATCCGTTATGTGGGACTGCGTGATGTGCTTCCGCCTGCGTGTCGATAACCGCGCCGGACGACTAGCGAAGCCGTTCTTCCGGCGCTGTCAGGCACGACGGGCGTTCACCGTGTGCCTGCGACACGGATTCTGCAAGAGGCGGAAGTGCTTTGCCGCAGGTTGATTTTGGGTAGGTGGGACTTTCCATGTCGGAACACCCGCACCTAGATTCAGATACGGGTCGCCGGATCGGCGACCGTTCAGGCCTGCACGTTCCCCTCCTCGATAGAGCTTGGTGACCCACTTCAGCGACGACGACATCATTGCCCGGTGGAAGGAGAAGCCGGCCCCTCTCCTCCCGATGCTTCACGATTTTCACGACCGGGACGGATACCTGTCCGAAGGAGCGCTGCGAGCAGTAGCTCAAGGTCTGCGGATCCCCATCGCCGATCTTTTCGGGACGGTGTCCTTTTACCATCATTTTTCCCGTGAGCCGGGGGGGCTCGAGGCGCCGAGGGTCTGCACGGGGCCTATCTGCAAGATGAACGGCGCGGATGAGCTGCTCGGTGCGCTCGACGGGGCTACCGCGATGCCTTGTTCGGGCCGCTGCGATGAGCCCATCCCAGTGCTGCGCGGTCACGATACCTTGATCGGTCTCTCGGCGGAGAGCCTGGAGTCGAGGCCCTCACCTTTGCCACCCGCGGCTCGGGACAGCATTGAGGAGTGCGTATTCGCACATATCCGTGAGTCCGACCGCGCGAGCCTGGACGGGTACCGGAACACAGGCGGGTACGAGGGTCTGGTGAAGGCCCTCGCCATGGCACCGGTGGAGCTGGTCCAACTCGTCAGCGATTCAGGTCTGGCGGGGCGGGGGGGGGCCGGCTTTCCTACGGGCCGGAAGTGGAAGGCGGTGGCGGACGCAGAGGGGGACCCGAAGACCATCGTCTGCAACGCCGATGAGGGAGAGCCGGGATGTTTCAAGGATCGCTGCCTCATGGACTACGACCCGCACGCCGTCGTCGAGGGCATGATTCTGGCCGCGTACGCTACGGGGGCCACCCGGGGCTTCATCTACCTCCGCTACGAGTATCCCGAGACGGAGCAGGTTCTTGCCCAGGCACTGGATGAAGCTCGCCGAGCAGGGCTCCTGGGTTCCGGAATCTTGGGCAGTGACTTCTCGTTTGAACTCTATGTCCGGCGTGGGGCAGGGGCGTACATCTGCGGAGAAGAGACCTCCCTGTTGAATAGCCTGGAGGGTAAACATCCCTTCCCCCGGAACCGGCCCCCGTATCCCGTTACTCATGGCTTCGAAGACCTTCCCACCGTCGTGAACAACGTCGAGACGCTGGTGTCGGTGCCGCCCATCTTGCGGCACGGTGCGGATTGGTATCGGGCGCTGGGGCGCGGTGAACAGGCCGGCACCAAGTTGATCAGCCTTTCCGGTGACGTGGCCCGGCCGGGCAACTATGAGGTCCCCCTCGGATTTCCGCTCATGAAGCTCATCGACGACTGGGCGGGTGGGACTGGAGAGGGACGAACGATTCGGGCGGTGACGATGGCCGGACTGTCGGGCGGCTTCCTCGCCGGTGAGGACCTGGAGGTTACGCTGGACGAACCGAGCATCCGGTCGAAGGGATCGTTCCTCGGAGCGGGCGGGATCATGGTCTTCGACGACACCCGAGACATGGTCGAGGTGTCCCACCAGGCCATGGAGTTCTTTGCTGACGAGTCCTGCGGCAAGTGCTTCCCCTGTCGCATTGGGACCCAAAGACTCATGGAACGACTCGCCGGCAAGGCGGGTCCTAAGGAGTTGCAGCCCTGGATCGACGAGGTCGTCGACCTGGGTAAAACCATGATGGAGACGAGCGCGTGCGGCCTCGGAATGGCCGCCCCCCTGATAACAAAGAGCCTGCTGAAGTACTTTCCTGAGCGGGTGTCGGATCACGTGACGAGGTAGTCGATGAGCGGGACCAACGGAAAAGGCCACACTGAGCTCACGCTCTTCCTCGATGGAGAGGAGGTGCCGTTCAGCCGGGGTGAGACCATCTATGAAGTGTCGGAGCGGCACGAGCGAGAGATTCCCACGCTCTGCTACGATCCGCGTCTCGACCCCTTTGGCGGCTGCCGAATGTGCGTCGTCGAACTGGAGGGTGCTCGAAATCCGGTCGCCTCGTGCACGACCGAGGCCACCGCCGGGATGAGGGTAAAGACCAGCGGCGGCAGCTTGGACATGCACCGGCGCGTGCTGCTCGAACTGGTCGCTTCCGAGAATCGCGAGGTGGATGTGGATTCGCTCTCGGGATATGCGTCCCAAGAGTTGGCGCAGTTGGTCGACCGGTACGAAGCCCGCACCGGGCGCTTCAAGGGCCGCCAGTCGGGAACGAGTCATCCCAACGATCCCAACCCGTTCATCATGCGGGACTACGAGAACTGCATCTCTTGCTATCGCTGCGTTCGTGTGTGTGCTGAACAGGAGGGCGACTACGCGATCACGGTGATGAACCGGGGCTTCGATACCCAGATCACGACCGAGTTCGACGGCCTGCTCAAGGATTCGGCATGCACCTTCTGTGGGCAGTGTGTGCAGACGTGCCCCACGGGTGCATTGGCCGACCTGAAGGCACTGAGGAACGTGGAGGTCCCGGGTCCCACCGAGAAAACTCGGACCATCTGTACGTATTGCGGGGTTGGCTGCTCCATCGACATCCTGACGCGGGGTGATGAGATCGTAGGGGTTCTGCCCGGTATGGACGGTCCCGCCAACAAGGGTGCCCTGTGCGTGAAGGGCCAGTATGCCTATGACTTCGTGGGACATCGCGACCGCCTGAGCACACCATTCGTGCGGGGCGACGACGGCCAGCTCCGGCCCGCTTCTTGGGACGAGGCGCTCGATCGAGCCGCGGAGGGACTGGGCAAGGCCATCAAGGAGCACGGTCGCCACAGCCTCTACGCCATTGCCTCGGGCCGGGCTCCGAATGAAGCCGCCTACACCATGCAGAAATTCGTGAGGGCGGGGTTGGGTACCAACTACATCGACAACTGTAGCCGTGCTTGACACGCTCCTACCGTCGCCGGTCTGGCGGCAAGCATTGGTCGGGGCGCCATGTCGAACCCGTTGGTGGACATGGACAAGCCCGATGTGATCTTCTGCATCGGGACCAACATGACAGAGACCCACCCCGTGGCCGCCACGGGCCTCAAGAAGGCCCTGGCCAAGGGGGCGAAGATGATCGTGGCCGATCCCAGGCGGATCGTACTCGCG
>CAUZAE010000142.1:0-6856 GCA_963577685.1 Gemmatimonadales bacterium UBA6960
CCGACATCAATCCGACGACGAAGTACACCAGCAGCCCCAGGAGCCAAGCAGGCGCGGTCGTCCAAAGCATCCAGCGTATGTGGTCGATGATGTTCGACCCCGCGACGATGGGTGCCAGGTTCGTCGTATCGGAGAACGGGCTCATCTTGTCCCCGAAGTATGCGCCCGAAACGATCGCTCCCGCCGCCGCGCCCGCCGGAACTCCAATCCCCTGGGCCACTCCGATGAGCGCGACACCGACGGTTCCCGCCGTGCCCCACGCCGTACCCGTAACCATCGATACCGCCGAACAGATGACACAGGCGGTCAGCAGAAAGAACCGCGCGGACATCAGATCGAGTCCGTAGACGATGAGCATGGGAATGATGCCGGCGGCCATCCAACTCGCGATCAGGGCACCGATCGCGATCAGGATGAAGATGGCGGGCATGGCGGTACCGAGGGCTTCGATGATGCCCCGTTCCATCTCCCTCCACGAGAACCCGAGGCGCCAACCCAGCAGTGCCGCCACGGTCGTGCCAGCCAGGAGCATCACCTCGATGCGGTAGCCGATCCATCCGTATCCGACCCCAAGAAGGAGGGCCACGGCTAGGAGGGGGAGAAGCGACTCGGGTAGTGTCGGGGCTCGGGGCTCTCCCGTCATGCGATCGGCTCAAGGCCAGCATCACGCAGACGACGGTTGAAGTCTGCGAGCGCTCCGGTGACGATCGCCTCGAGTCGTGCGAGGTGCCCATCGAGTTGGCCGGACAATTGATCGAAGACCGCGTACGACTGTGCCGTGGGGGCCGCATCCGCGCTCTGGATCACGCCGAGCACACCCGCAAGCTGGTTGTTGAGCTTGATGGGAAAGTTCAACGGATCCTGGTTGCTCCGGTTCCGGTGCTGGTAGATCTCTCCCTCGACGCCCGTAAGCGCCTCGGTGAGACTCAGCCCCGCGGCCGCGAGGTCGTCGTCACGGGCAGCGCCAACGCGCTCCGCGATGGCACTCTTCAGCTCTCGGATCCGAATGACCGTCCGGTTGGCCTCGTTGAGCCTGTCGATGACCTGTCGCGACAGCTGGAACTGGGCTCGCAGGTCATCGTCCGTGACGCCCAGCCTCTCGTCCTTGAGGACCCGCACCGAATTCGTGACCGACTGACCATTGGCCGTCACTCGCACCCGGTACTCTCCCGGAGGCGCGAGCGGACCCTGAAGGGAGGGATTCACGGGCCAATACAGGATCATGCCAGGGAAGCCCACCGCATCGGCGTAGCGCAGGTTCCAGCGGATCCGATGCGTACCCACGTCCGTTCGAACACGAAGCGGTGGCGGTCGAAAAAATGCCAAGCGCGGATCGGGGGCTGGCAGATCACCCCGATCCGCGACGGTGCCCTCGAACCGTCGCACGACCTCGCCGGCGCCATCGAGAATCTCCACGGTGACGCTCTCGGCCGGACGTCCCAGGTGGTAGTCGATCGTTACTCCGGCATCGACGGTCCGAGTGGCGGCAGCGGGCCGAAAGACATGCAGGGCACGATCCGCGAGCCCGGACTCATGTTGCCGGAGGGGCGTGATGTCGTCGAGTACGTAGAAGCCCCGACCATGCGTGCCAATGACGAGGTCCTGGGCCTCGACCACGAGACCTTGCACGGAGACGGCGGGCAGGCCGAGGCGAAGTGACTCCCAGTGATCCCCGTCGTCGAACGAGACGTAGATGCCGTGCTCCGTGCCGAGGTACAGCAACCCTGCCCGGACGGGATCCTCCCGGATCACCCGCGCGAAATCGTCCCCGGCGATCCCTTCCGTGATCTTCGTCCAGGTCCTCCCGTAGTCGTGCGTCCTGTAGACGTAGGGCGTGCGGTCCGACAGCTGGAACCGATTCGCAGCCAGGTATGCCGTTGCTGCGTCGTGCGGTGAGGCCTCGATCAGACCCAGGCGCGTGAAGTCGGGCAGATCCGATGGCGTGACGTCCGTCCATGATCCACCGAGATCCCGCGTGACGTGCACCAGCCCATCGTCCGATCCGGTCCAGATGGTATTGGGCTCATGCCGCGACGGGGCCACGGTAAAGATGGTGGCATACGTCTCGATTCCGGTTTGATCCAGCGTGATGGGCCCTCCCGATGGCCCGAGGGTTTCTGGGTCCGCGCGCGTGAGGTCGGGGCTGATCCTTTCCCAACTCTCACCCTCGTCGGTGGAGCGGAAGAGGTGCTGAGAGGCCGTATACAGGGCGGTAGGATCGACTGGCGAAAACACGATCGGGTACGTCCAGGGGAAGCGCTCGTCCATGTCCTCGGCCGAATTCCCCATCATGTACTTGGGCCACGGGCTGATCACACGGCGTTGCCTCGTCTCGAGGTCCGTGCGCCAGATCAGCCCCATGGAGCGTCCCGCGAAGAACACGTCGCTGTCCGTGGGAGACTGGGCGATGTAGCCGCTCTCGCCGCCGCCGACCAGGTACCAGGGCCGCGGATTGCCGAAGAAGTTGCCGTCCGTGGGCGGCAGACAGATGCCTCCGCCGTAGTCCTGCTGCGCTCCGCAAACATGGTAGGGGACGTGGCTCGTCGTGAGCGCATTGTACATCTGAGCGGTGGGAAAATCCTGCCTCGTCCAGGATCCGCCTCCGTTGAGCGACACCGAGCCGCCGCCATCGCTGGCGCTTATCATGCGAGACGGTTCTTCCGGATCGATCCACAGGTCGTGATGGTCCCCATGCGGCATCGGGAGCGTGCTGTACGTCTCGCCACCATCGACGGAGCGGTACAGGCCCGTGTTGAGCACGTAGACGGCGTCACGGTCACGCGGGTCCGCAGTCAAGCGTGTGTAGTAGAAGGCACGCTGTCGTAGACGGCGCTCTCCGTTCACGAGCTGCCACGTCGCTCCCCCGTCGTCCGAGCGGAAGACCCCGCCCTCGTCCGCCTCCACGATCGCGTAGACTCGCGACGGATCCGCAGGCGAAGGCGCCACTCCGATCTTGCCGATCACACCCTCCGGCATGCCGGGCGCGCGTGTCAGCTCGCTCCAGCTGTCTCCCCCGTCCACGGACTTGAAGAGCCCGCTCCCCTCGCCGCCGCTCGACAGCATGTGCGGACGTCGAAAGACCTCCCACAGTGCAGCGTAGAGCACGCGGGGATCGCTCGGGTCGATCGCGAAATCCACGGCTCCGGTCCGGTCGTCCCGGAAGAGAATCCTCTCCCACGAACTCCCCCCGTCCTTCGTGCGGAATATTCCACGCTCCGGGTTAGGTCCGTAGGGGTCTCCGAGCGCGGCGACATAGGCGACATTCGGGTCCTCGGGATGTACGCGGATCCGAGAGATCGCCAGAGTCTGGCCTAACCCCACATGCCGCCAGGTCTCGCCACCGTCGACGCTCTTGTAGACGCCGTCACCCTGGATGATGTCGCCCCGTAGCTGGGTCTCGCCCATGCCTACATAGACGACGTCCGGATCGGACTGGGACACCGCGACGGCACCGACGGAGGGCGTCCGGAAAAACCCGTCGGAGACCGGCCTCCAGGACTGACCCGCATCGATCGTCTTCCACAGGCCTCCACCCGCCGCCCCGAAGTAATATTCGAGGGGACGCTGCGAGCTTCCCATGGCCGACAGAGAGCGCCCGCCCCTGTAGGGTCCGATGGACCGCCACTCGAGACTCTGAAGGAGAGGGTTTCCGCCGACCGGCGCCTGAGCCACGGCGGGATTTGGCGTGAGCCATACGAATAGGGCAGTCGTGACCAGAAAGATGTTCCAGAACCCGCGTACGGGGTCGGAGTGTACCGATTCTACTCCATGAAGCGGACGCCCTACTCGACCCATGTGATGATCTCCGACTTTGATGAGACAGCCGTTTTGCCGGCAGACTGCGGGAGCGGGCGACTTGCACTAGAATCCAGATCACAGTGTGACCTCTCCCGCGTCGACGGAGAATTACGGGTTTCTACGTAACACCACCAGGGCCCTTGTTGGTCTTCGGGGTCGGAGGGATCTTCCTCTACGGGGCGCGCACAGAAGCCCGGTTCAGCCGCGGCATGTGCCCCGAGTGTTCACGGAAGCACTCGCAAGCGCCCTAGTCCCGCCCGTCCCCCCGCTCCGCCTCGTCGGCGACGGCCGGGACGCTCTGCATCTGGAACGCGTCGCTCTTCACGACACCCAGAATGAACGCCGACATGCGGTAGCCGTCGGCCTCGGCATACTTCACGATGGCCCGAAGAGCCGGCTTGTCGTAGTACTCGACTCGGCGTCCCAGGGCATACGCCATGAGATTCTCGGTGAATGTTCTGACCAAGGGTATCGGCCGCTCCAAGAGGGCACTGAGGAGGTCGGTCGGACTCGCCACGGGCGTGCCGTCATACAGCTCGCCCCGCGTGTCCAACGGCATGCCGTTCTCTCGGATGCGCCACCGCCCTGTCACGTCGAAGTTGTCGAGGGAGAGTCCGATCGGGTCCATGAACCGGTGGCAGGACTGGCAAACAGCACTCGCCCGGTGCCGCTCCATGCGCTGGCGCGTCGTGAACATCCGGCCGTCTTCCGACCCCGGGGTCTCCTCGAGGTCCGGCACGCCCGCGGGAGGCGGCGGAGGCGGCGTGCCAAGGAAGACCTCCATGACCCATTTCCCACGAAGCACCGGAGACGTCCGATTCGCGTGCGAGGTCAGGGTCAGGATGCTGCCGTGGCCCAACAACCCTCGGCGGCGGTCGTCCGGGTACGACACGCGTCGCAGTCGGGGGCCCACCACTCCCGGTATCCCGTAGTGCTCGGCGAGACGCTCGTTCACAAAGGTGTAGTCCGCGGTATAGAGCTCGAGGGCGCTCTTGTCGTCACGCACTAGACTGTTGAAGAACATCTCGGTCTCGCGCCGCATGGCGTTCGCCAACTGCTGGTCGAAGTCCGGAAACCAGTAGGAATCAGGGTGCACTTTGTCGAGGTCTTGGAGACGGAGCCACTGGCCGGCGAACCTAGGACCCAAGGCCTCAGCACGCGGGTCCTGTAGCATGCGTCGTACTTGTCGTTCCAGCACATCCGCGTCCGACAGCGTGCCGCCCTCCGCGAGCGCCCTGAGCTCGTCGTCCGGCGGCGATCCCCACAGGAAGAGGGAGAGTCGTGACGCCAGGTCGACGTCGTTGATCCGGTAGCTGTCGCCTGGCTCTACCTGTCCAGGCGGCTCCTCGAACCGGAACACGAAGTACGGGCTCGCCAAGATCGCCTGGAGTGCGGTTTTTATCCCACCCTCGAAGCCGCCCTCTTCCCCACCCTCCTCGAAGAACGCCATCAACACGTCGAGGTCCCTGTCCTCCAGAGGCCTGCGGTACGCTCGGCTAGCTAGCCGAGAGATGATCTCCTCCGCGCACGGTCGCGCCTCGTCGGGTGTGGTGGGCCGACACACGAAGATCTCCCGTCGGACCGGGGTCTCGGAGACTCCCGCCGTCGAGTAGGGTCCTCCGACGACCAGATCCCTGAGGTGCGGAAGCAGCGTGAGTCCGTATCCACTGATGCCCGTATGGCGATCGGCGAGCGACCAGTCATGCGGCGACATCAGGTCTTCGACGGGTCCCTCGGTCCGCGTTAGGAAGGCCGCCGTCACTCGTTGGGGACCCGCCCGCACGAACACGGGGGCGGTTTCCATGGCGATCCCGTTGGCGTCCGCGAAGGTCATCCACTGATCGACGTCGAGGAGCGCCACCCGCTTGCCGTTGATCGAGACCTCCATCTGCTCGTCCCTCGCGATCCGTCCGAAGAATCCGTCCCCGGTCGTGGTGTGCTCCAGCGTCATGGTGAAGGAGTACTCACCGTCAGCCGGGAACGTGTGCACGACCGAGACGCCGCCGCGGGTGCCGAACGGAGCCCCCTCCACCCGTTCGGTCTGGGAGAGGTACCCTGAGAGCGTGTACGTGCGCTGGGTCGAGCTCGCGTTCGGGTCACCAAGTGCGAGTCGACTGATCTCGCTCGCCGCGTTCAGGTAGGCATCCAACAGAGTAGGCGACAGCATCTGAGCTTCGGCGATGTTGTCGAAGTTCGCGCTCTTGGTGTCGAGCGGGAGGTAGTCTCCGGCACTCACGTCCATTCCCAAAAGATCTCGAATCGAGCTCTCGTACTCGGCTCGGTTTAACCGCTGGAACGTGCGTCCGCCGGGGTTCGGTCTCCCACTCGCGGCCTCGTCGATCAGCGTCTCGAGGGTCTCGACCAAAGCGAGCAGCGTATCGGCGCTGGGGCGGGGAGCTCCCGGGGCCGGCATCATCCCGGCGCGGAGCTTGATGATCATCTTCTCCGCCGTCTCCGCCAACTCCGAGGCCCGCTCGACCTCGAAATCCTCCAGCGACAGATTCCCGGTAAGCATCACTTGGTTATGGCACACCACGCAGTACTGCTTTACGACGCCGGTGAGAGAGTCCGCCGGAATGTCGAGCGTCCGAGGCCGGAGTGACGGAGCCGGGCCCCGCACCGAGGGGCGGGCGTATGCCGCGAGATACGAGTCCATCGCATCGCGGACAACCGTCTGAGAGAGGGCCGGGCTCACGAGCACGGCCTGCGCGATAGCGAGCGCCACAGCCCACCGTGCCGGCCCGATCAAGCCCCGTATCTCCATCCTCGAGCGCGTAGAACGGCGCCCACCTCAACCGGCCACGCAGTCCTCAGCACGCCACGCAGTTGTGGTTGTTGATGGCGCCCAGACTCTCCAGGAGCGCGATCGTCTCGGGGAACGGCAGGATGCGCTGCACCGGACCGTTCGCCATATCGACCGTGGTCTGTCCGCGACGGCTCACGAAAGTCACGTCCGCGCCCTGCGACACGAGGTAGAGGATCAGCTCGTTGTCTCCCCTGGCCGCAGCGTGATGGACCGGGGAGTAGCCGTTGAGATCCCTCGAGTTCACGTCCGCAC
>CAUZAE010000143.1:0-6805 GCA_963577685.1 Gemmatimonadales bacterium UBA6960
GCACGCGCCAGGGAGATGATCGAGGCGATCGTCCAAGAGCCTGAGATCGGGAGGATCTACGAAGGACCCGTCAAGAATACGACGTCCTTTGGAGCTTTTGTGGAGATCGTTCCCGGTGTCGAGGGCTTGTGTCATATCTCTGAGCTCGCCGAAGGGAGAGTCGAGAAAACGGAGGACGTCCTAAACAGGGGAGACATCACACGTGTGAAGCTCCTCTCCATCGACGAGAAAGGCCGCCTTCGCCTTTCTCGTAAGGCTGCGCTCGCCGACGATGCGGCAACTGGAACGAAGGACTCCGACTCCTCGGACGAGAGCCGCACGGCGGAGGCGCAGACCTGACGGGGCCTTCTCCTTCGATCAACCGCGTCCAACGAGGGGAGGGACCGCCGGATGGATTGCCGCTTCGCGCCAGCCTCAGCCTAGGTCAAAGAGTGCATCGGATCGATGCGTGAGTCGTCACTGGACAACGGCGTTCGTGTTGTCACCGAGCGGGTTCCCGGTGTGCGGTCGGCGGCCGTGGGTGTCTGGGTGCGGCAAGGTTCCGCCCATGAGCCGAAGGAGCTCGGCGGTGTAAGCCACTTTCTCGAGCATCTCGTCTTCAAGGGAACCGAACGGCGAAGTGCCCGCGAAATCGCTCTTTCGCTCGAGTCGTTGGGTGGCTCTCTCGACGCCTATACGACTCGTGAGTACACGACTTACCAGGCCCTGGTTCTGGACGAGCACCTGGGGATCGCCCTGGACGTGCTGGCGGATCTGGTGCTCCATCCTCGTCTCGAGGCTGATGACCTCGAGCTGGAGCGACATGTCGTGCTTGAGGAGATCGCGGGCGTCGAGGACACTCCGGATGACTTGGTCTTCGATCTGCACGGGTCACGGTTTTGGAAGGGCCACGGATACGGGCGCCCCATTCTGGGAACCCGTGACACCGTGAACTCCTTCGAGGTGGGCGACTTGAGGAGGGTTCACGAAGAGCGGTACGGGGGCCGAAACATCCTCGTCGGATGTGCCGGAAATATCGAACATGACCACATCGTCGATAGTGTAACGGCCCTTTTCGGCGATGCCCCGGCGGGGCTCCCCGTTCCCGATGTGGAGGTTCCGAACGGAACCCGGGTGGGGCACGATGCGGTGCCGCGGAGCACGACTCAGACGCATCTGGTTTTGGGCCGGGCCACGCCGGCCTACGCCGACCCCATACGGGTCGTGCTCGGGCTGATTTCAGGAGCCTTCGGTGGTGGGATGAGCTCTCGACTCTTCCAGAAGATCCGAGAGGAGTTGGGGTTGGCCTATGCCATCTTCTCCTTCCAAACGTTCTATAGCCGAGCCGGGAGCGCTGGCGTATACGTGGGGACGAGGCCCGAGACCGCGGACCGAACGCTGGAGAAGATACTCTCCGAATACCGAAGCCTTTGCGAGAGCTCACTCTCCCAGCAGGAGCTCGACCAGGCCAAGAGCCAGGCGAGTGGACAACTCGTGCTTGCGATGGAGTCGACGCCGGCGCGACTTCTTCGAGCCATGGGATTCGCTCTTCGAGGAGAACCCTACCGGAGTCTCGATGACTCACTGGGCCGAATCGAATCAGTGACTATGGAACAGGTCACGAGCGCCTGTAAGCGATACTTTAGCCCTGAAGATCAGTACGTGCTGAGTCTGGGTCCATGAACGGCCTTATTTCTGCCTCTACCCCCTGATTAAAATGCTGATTGGAGTGCCGAAGGAGATTAAGCCGGAGGAGTACCGCGTGGCGCTGACCCCGGCTGGAGCTGAGGCCTTTGCTCAGGCGGGTCACCGAGTGCTCATCGAGGCCGGTGCGGGCAAGGGTAGCGGTTTCACCGACGATTTCTATTCGGCAGCCGGGGCGGAGATCGTTTCCGCAGCCGACGATGTATGGACGCAGGCCGAGATGATCATGAAGGTCAAGGAGCCTATCGAGTCGGAGTGGCGAGGGATGCGGGAGGGGCAGGTGTTGTTCACGTACTTCCACTTTGCCTCTTCGCGGGAGTTGACCCAGGCTTTGTTGGACTCGAAGGCGGTGGCGATCGCGTACGAAACCGTCGAACTCCCGAGTCGGGAGCTGCCGCTCTTGACCCCGATGAGTGAGGTAGCCGGACGAATGGCGGTGCAGGAGGGAGCCAAGTATCTGGAACGTCATTCCGGTGGAGCAGGGGTCCTGTTGGGTGGAGTTCCGGGAGTGCTTCCCGGCAAAGCAGTCGTCCTCGGCGGCGGGGTCGTCGGGACGCACGCGGCGATGACGGCGGCGGGTCTGGGCGCTAGAGTAGCCATCCTCGATGTTTCGCTTCCCCGGTTACGACAGTTGCAAGGCATCATGCCCGCGAACGTCAATCTCCTCTACTCCACCCGTTATGCGGTCCGGAAGCAGATCCAAGACGCGGATCTCGTCATTGGTGCGGTCCTACTTCCGGGCGCCAAGGCGCCGAGTCTCGTGGTTGAGGACGACGTCAAGACGATGAAGCCGGGCTCGGTAATCGTCGACGTGGCGGTGGACCAGGGGGGGTGCGTGGAGACCATCCGGCCGACGACTCACAGCGACCCAATCTACATCGTACACGGGGTCGTTCATTACGGTGTGGCAAACATGCCAGGTGGTGTCCCGAGGACCAGCACGTTGGCCCTCACCAACGCGACGCTTCCCTACGCCCTGACACTTGCGACCAAGGGCTGGCAGGCGGCCTGCCTCGACGATCCGGCGCTCGCCCTAGGCGTGAACATCGTGGATGGCCACGTGACCTATCCCGCGGTCGCGGATGTGTTTGGGCTCCCATCGGTCGACGTGAATGATTTCTTGCATGCAGCACCGCAGGCCTGAAATCGATGGCTGATCAGGTCCGCCTGCGGCGGCTGCCGAACAACGTGGATCTTCCGCTTCCGTCGCGCGCTACGGATCATGCTGCAGGGTATGACGTGCGCTCGGCTGAAGAGGACTTCGTCCTCGAGCCACAGGAGATCCGCCTCGTCTCGACCGGGCTCGTAATGGAGTTGCCAGAGGGCATGGAGTGCCAGGTGAGGCCTCGCTCCGGCCTCGCGCTCAGACATGGAATCACGCTGGCCAACAGTCCCGGTACGATTGATCCTGACTACCGCGGGGAACTCTGTATTATCTTGAAGAACGGAGGGGCGAAGAGCGTTGTGATTCCCCGAGGCGATCGCATCGCTCAGCTCGTTTTTCAGCGATTTTTGACGCCGGATGTGGTCGAAGTGTCGGAGCTGAGTGCGACCGAGAGAGGTGAAGACGGCTTCGGGAGCACCGGCCTGGACTGAGGGATATGTGCCAGACGCTGCAACTGACAGATTGACAATGACTTGACGCCACATCAGACACAAGCATCTTGAAATAGGTTACTGTGACGCCTCCGAGATGTAACCACCAAAAGGAATCCTCGTAATCCTGAACTTCAAGCAGTGGTTGGAGACGGGCCGTCTACTCCCCGTGAACGATATTGCCGTGGATCTGGGGACGGCCAATACACTCGTCTACGTGAAGGGTGAAGGCATCGTGCTGAACGAGCCCTCGGTCGTGGCTGTCGAGAAGGCTTCCGGTCGCGTCATGGCCATCGGTCTCGAAGCCAAGCGCATGCTCGGCCGGACGCCGGAGGCCATCGAGGCGGTTCGGCCGCTGAAGGACGGCGTGATCGCGGATGTCGACGTCACCGAGCTGATGCTTCGCCATTTCCTCAAGCAGGTGACAGCGAAGAAGGTATTTCGCATCAAGCCCAGGGTTGTGGTGGGCGTCCCGTCGGGGATCACCGAGCTCGAGCGTCGTGCGGTGCGCTCCAGCGCGATGTCTGCGGGTGCGAAGGAAGTCTTCATGGTCGCGGAGCCGATGGCGGCGGCGATCGGGGTCGGCCTGCCGGTAGAAACCCCGACCGGGAACATGGTCATCGACATCGGCGGAGGAACAACTGAAATCGCCGTCATCGCATTGGCGGGTATCGTATCCAATACATCGATCCGCGTCGGAGGCGACGAGTTCGACGCGGCGGTGGTGACCTTCCTGAGGAAGAACTACAACCTCCTGATCGGAGAACCGACCGCGGAAGCCATCAAAATACAGATCGGCTCCGCCTTCGAGGTGGGGGAAGAGCGGGAAATGGCTGTGAAGGGGCGTGACCTCGTCAGTGGTATTCCCAAGACGGTGCACGTCACTTCGCAGGAGATCCGTGAGTGTATCCAGGAACCGATCCAGTCGGTAGTCGAGGCGGTACGTCGGGCCCTCGAGATCACTCCGCCAGAGTTGTCGAGCGACATCGTCGATCGTGGAATCGTGATGACCGGAGGCGGCGCACTGATACGGGGCCTCGACCGCCTCATCCAGCACGAGACCAACCTACCGATCCACGTGGACGAAGAGCCGCTCAGTTGTGTCGTACGGGGTGTGGGGAAAATTCTCGACGATCTTCAGAAGTACCGGACGGTTCTGACCTTGTAGCGCGGAGTGCCCGACCGTCCTGACTGGCCTGCTCACTTCACGATGTCACGGAGTTTATGCCGCCCTTCCACACCGACGTCAAAGAGCCCAAACCGAGTCGCGGTGGGTTGACGGCTCTCGGGTGGCTCGCCCTCTCGTTGGTCGTGCTGTATCTCCCGAATGAATCGCAGCAGGAGATGGCGTCTCTCCTACGAGGCAGCCTTCTGTGGCCGTTCGTCATGACACAGGAGACGCTGGCCCGGGCCCGGGTCCATGCCGCCGACACCGAAATGCTGCAGGCGCAGGTGGACTCACTCTCGTCCGTCATATCGAGTCAGAACACACTAGTCGAGGAGAATGATGGCCTGCGCGATCTTCTGCAGCTTTCTCGGCGACTTCCTTCCAAGTTCGTGGCCGCCGGCGTCATTCGGCCGGGAACGCCGGGGTCGGAGAGCATGTTTCTTCTGGATGCTGGAGTACGACGCGGCGTTCATGCGAATACACCTGTGGTGGTGGGGCGGGGGCTGCTGGGGGTGGTGCGAGAAGCGAGAGCGACGAGCTCAGTCGGGATGGACTGGACCCATCCTCAGTTCCGTGCCAGCGCCATGACCCTGGACGGTGCCGTCTACGGCATGGTGCTGGCGTCCCAAGGCCGGTTTCGCGAAGACACGCGCCTGCTCGTGGACGGCATTCCGTTTCATCAGGAGCTGAGTTTGGGGACCATCCTGGTGACGAGTGGCCTCGGTGGCCTCTACCCTCGGGGGATTCCGATCGGGGCCGTGGAAGAGGAGGCGGAAGCCAGGGCTGGGTGGCGCCGGTCCTACTGGCTACGGCCATTCGTGGAGCCGGGACAGGCTACTCACGTCCTCGTGCTCGTGTCCGGGGGTGAGGGACTCGACCAATCGGGCTTATGGGCGGCGGAGGACTCCGTTCCGCTCATGATGCTCGACGGCGAAGCGGGTGGGGCCCAAGACCTACCCGAGAATCCCACGGATGGCCCAGGCGGGTGAGATCCCCCCGCCGGGTTTGGGGCGTCGTCGGCCTGCTGGTCTTTGTCCACCTCCTGCTTCATCTCAGTCTGGGCATTGGAGACCGCGCACCTGACCTGTTGGTGATCGCCCTTTTGATCGCCGCGAGAGAGGTAGGGGTGGGACGTGGCGCAGGTCTCGGCTTTGCCTTGGGCCTGCTTGACGACGCGCTCTCGGTGCTGGCCTTCGGTGCCAATACGCTTGCTCTCACTCTTGTGGGTGCTGGTGGTGCTCGGACCCGGGATCTCTTCGTCGGGGACTCGCTCGTATTTTTAACGTCGTATCTCGTCCTCGGAAAGTGGAGTAGGGATCTCATTCACTGGATAGCGGTAGGGGAACGTATGAGAGAGCCTTTCGTTGATGCCATACTGGTTCAGGCCCCGATCGCTGCCGCGTATGCCGCCGTCGTCGGGCTCGTAGTGATTTCTGTCATCGGGCTGGGATGGGAGTCCGTCCGATGAGAGCTCAGCATCCCCACCGGAGACACCGTCGAGCTCTTGGGGCGCTCGCGATCGGGGCTGTGGTTCTTGGATCCCTCCTCGTTCAGTTCTTCCGGGTTCAGGTGCTGCGGTCGAGTGATTACATGCTCCGGTCGGAGTCCAATCGACTCCGCCCGTTGCCGGTCGAGGCCCCCCGCGGCACGATCTTTGATCGCAATGGTCGGGTGGCTGTCGACAATGTGCCGGGCTATGTGGTTCTCGTTCTTAGGGAATCCCGGGAGGCTACGCGGCAATCCCTCGAGGCGCTGAGGCCCCACCTGGGGCTTTCGGACGAGCGGGTCGAAAGCCTGATGGCGCGTGTGCGCCGTCATGAGCCGTTGATCGTGGATATCGACACCGACTTCGCAGCCATCTCCGTCCTCGAAGAACAGCGAGAGAGATTTCCCGGTGTCTTTATCGAAACGCGGCCGAAGAGGCGATACCTCGGTGGTGCAGCCATGTCGCACGTGCTGGGCTACGTGAGTGAGGTCACGTCCGAGGAACTCGCGTCCGAGCGCTTCGCCGACTATGAGCAGGGGATTCTCGTGGGGAAGGTGGGCCTCGAGCGGCAGTACGAAGAGACGCTCCAGGGGCGTAGAGGCACACGCTATCTGGAGGTCGATGCGATGGGCCGGATCGTGGGTCCACTCGTGGGGATCGAGGAAGATCCGGGAGAGGCCGGCGGGGATATCCATCTCACGCTCGATCTGGAGTTGATGGAGTGGATCCACAGCATTTTTCCGGACTCCCTGGCTGGGGCAGTGGTAGCCCTGGATCCGGCCGACGGTGGCGTCCTGGCGCTTTACTCAGCACCGACGTTCGATCCCAACGCCTTCGTCGGGGGTCTGAGCGAAGAGGAATGGGGATCGCTC
>CAUZAE010000144.1:0-6781 GCA_963577685.1 Gemmatimonadales bacterium UBA6960
CCTTCGACCACTGGCGACACTAGTTCCAAGTCGAGCACGCCCCCCCCCGCTCACGCGGACATGGTCAGGTTGATCTTCTTCAATCAACTGAGCCGGGCTTATAGCGTCTAACGAGACGGAGTGCCATGTCTGACAGGCAGTCAGGTGTAACAGCAGAAAGAGCAGTAGAACGGCGCGGGGGCGGTAGCGTGTCATGCCCTCATTCTGCCCTGCCCCACTTAGGCCCGCAACTCAGGACGCGCAAAACAGTGCTAGATAGAAGGAGGACTCATCTCTAACGTAGCTCACGAGTTCATCTCCTCCACCGGAAAGTACATTGAAAGGACCAATTAACTTCTTGTCCAAGTTCGATTTATTCTCCGAACAATGGACCCCCAAAGTCATCGCTGAGATGAACGACTACCAATTCAAACTTGTAAGAATACAAGGGGATTTTGTTTGGCATGAACATAAGGAGACCGATGAAGTTTTTGTTGTAATTGAGGGATCAATGGGTATTGAATTCAAGGATAGATCTGTAGAACTAAGCAATGGGGATATGATTGTCGTAAAGAAGGGCGAACAACACAGACCGTTTGCTGGTGAGGAGTGCAAAATTTTACTTGTCGAGCCCCGAGGAGTCGTAAATACAGGCAATGCCGGTGGGGACCTTACGGCGAAGAATGACGTTTGGATATGAATAAAGTTGAGAGCATGCGGCATATCTCGTTCGCAGCAAGAACCCTTCCGAAAATCATCCCGCTTGTCCGAATAGTGAAAGAAGCTGCGGGTTCGTATCCCGCCACTAGCACCGTCTCGGCCTCCTTCGTACCTCCCGCACGGCTCCTCATGGGCGATCTCGTACCGGATTCTCTCACGCGAGACGGGGATGGCTGGCGCTGTGCGTATCGTGACGCTGCCCCGGGGACGCGGGTAGGCCTACGAAAAGTGGAACCATCCTGCCCCACTCAGACCCGCAACCGACGACACCGGCCTCTTCTTCGGCCCTGAGGATGGGTTTGTCAGGATAGATCATCGCGGCCCGGAACGGATCTCGAACCATCGGATCGTCTGGCGAGATAAACGCATCGCTAGGGACGACACCCACGATCTCGAGCCTACCGTCATGTCCGAAATGCTCTACATCATCTCGTGCCAGCTCGAGAGTCGGTACTCGCTCGCCCTTCATATCAACCTCCGTCACACTGATTCAGCTCAAGAAACAATGCCGTTCTGATCCAATATTACAGTACCGGCTCTATTCGTAAACAAATGTATTTCACAGGACGAATTCTATGACGAGGAACCCAAGGACGATCAACAAGCCGAAGATCCACGTGAGCCGATTGAAGTACCGATCGATAAAGGATCGCATGGAGTCGCCAAAACGATAGATCAATACCGCTACCAGAAAAAACCTCAGGCCCCGACTCAGGACGCTGGCAAGTACGAAAGTCGGGAAATGGATCGAGAAGACGCCGGCGGAAAGAGTGAAAACTTTGTACGGGATTGGAGTCAGTCCGGCGACGAATACAGCCCAAAAATCCCACCGCACATAGAGCGCTTGCACCGACACGAACCTTTCGGGAGTCACGCCGGGCACATAGGCGAAGAAAACGTCCGACACGGTGCCCCAAAGCGCGGCACCAATCCAATATCCCACGACTCCGCCCACGACCGAGGCAGCCGTAGCGATACCGGCGAACCGAAGAGACTTCTTCGAGGCTCCGAGACAGAGAGCCATCAAAAGAGGATCGGGGGGGATGGGAAATACCGACGACTCGATCAGCGCGAGTAGGGCCAAGGTATGCGGCCCATAGCGTGTGTCCGCCCACCGGAGAACCCAATCGTATAGCCGGCGCACCGGCCCCATCCGCGCACGTGCCACCGCTTCGGTCAAACCCCGTCCTCCGCCCAGGCGAAGCGTCCCAGAAGCGGAACGAATCTGCATTCCCCTTCGATGGTCTCCTCTTCAATGTTCCCATCCTCACGGCGCACGCAGACCAACTTCTGGCTGCTCCGTGTCCCGACGGGAATCAACATTCGGCCGCCCTCAGCCAGCTGGTCGACGAACGCCGGCGGAATCGAAGGAGAGGCGGCCGAGACGACGATAATGTCGAACGGGGCGTACTTTCTCCATCCGATCGTGCCATCTCCCACCATGAGAGCCACATTCTTCAAGCGAAGAGCGTCCAACGCGAGACGGGCCCGCACGGACAACTCCCGGATTCGTTCCACCGAATAGACGCGGTCGCATGCCAACGCCAGCAAAGCCGTCAGATAGCCGCTCCCTGTGCCGATCTCTAGAACGATGTCCTCGTCCGTGGGCTTCAGGAGCGAGAGATAGAGAGCCTGCAGAGACGGTTGCGAGGCGGTCTGTCCGAACCCGATCGGGATCGGAGCGTCCTCGTACGCTCGCGGCCAAATACCCTCGGGGAGGAACGCGTGACGCGGAACGCGATCGAAGAGTTGAAGAATCTCGAGATCCTCGACTCCACGCCCGCGAATCTGCTCGATGAGTTGTCTTCGGTATCCGACGAAGCTCAGGTCGTCTAGAGGCTCAGCCGCCATCCACGGACCTCGTCAAGGAGCTTGTAGTTGGTCAGATCGAGGTGCAGCGGCGTAACCGACACATAGCCGTCCGCGATCGCCCCGAAGTCGGAGTCCTCGGCCCCGGACCAGCTCACTTCACCGCCGCCGATCCAAAAGTACTCTCTTCCCGAGGGATCGTGGGCTCGCGTGATGGTGTCACTGTACCGTCGTTTTCCCAGAGAGGTCACGCGCACGCCCTTTACCTTGGCCGGATGGGTCGGAGGAAGATTGATGTTAAACAACGTATCCTCAGGAAAGGACTCCTGTTCGAGAATGCTTCGCAGTAGGCCCGTGACCAGATCCGTCCACGTCTCGAGTACCGCATAGTCTTCTCCCGCGTACGAGATCGCGATCGCCGGAATACCGATGACGGTCGCCTCCGTAGCCCCCGCCACCGTTCCCGAGTACAGGACGTCCTCCCCCATGTTGGATCCATGATTGATGCCAGACAGGCAAACGTCGGGCGCGTCCTCCATGAACTCATTCACCGCTAGGATCACACAATCGGTCGGCGTTCCCTCCACGACCATCGCACCCTCCGTCGAGCGCCGTGAGCGTAACGGGCGATGTAGGGTCAGCGAGTTGCTCGAGGCGCTCTGCTCCCGGTCGGGGGCGACGACGGTCACCGTACCCAACGGATCGGCCGCCGCCGAGAGCACCCGAAGACCCAGGGCGAGATACCCGTCGTCGTTGGTACAAAGAATGCGCATCAACTCTCGAGTCTACTGGCTGGGGCGGTCAAGACGTCCCTGAGCTGATGGAGATCTCTCTTGATACCGGTGAGGAACTCTTGTTCGAGTAAGTCCTTGCCACCCTTGGCGACCTCACCCTTCTGCCTCATCTCCAGAAGTTTTTGGCGGGCTCCATCGATGGTGAACTTTTTCTCGTACAGAAGGTGCTTGACGAGAAGGACCAACTCGACTTCCTTCGCGCGAAAGACCCTGTTGCCCGCGCGGTTCTTGGTGGGGTGGAGCACCTTGAATTGAGTTTCCCAGTACCTCAGCACGTGGGGTTTCAATCCTGTCAGCTCACACACGTCACCGATGGAGTAATAGACCTTCTTCGCGATAGGCTCTTCCATCATCAGTACCACTCTTCCGGTTTCGGGTCCCTCTCCATGAGGTTCTGAAGGGCCTGTGCCGGATCTGCACCTAGCACGAGGATCCCGTAGACCTCTTCGGAGATCGGCATCTCTACCCCGTAACGTTCGGCGAGGTCATGAACCGCCTGGACCGTCTTCACACCTTCGGCGACCGCCGACATGGTCCCGAGAATCGCCTCTAGCGTCTCTCCTTGGCCAAGCCGATATCCGACACTGCGATTTCTGCTCAGAGAACCTGTGCACGTCAGGACGAGATCGCCTATTCCCGCCAAGCCCGCAAATGTCGAAGCTTCGGCGCCCATGGCAATGCCCAGGCGCCTCATCTCGGCGACGCCTCGCGTGATCAACGCTGCTAGGGTGTTCTGTCCGTATCCCAAGCCGACCACGACTCCCGCAGCGAGGGCGACGACGTTCTTTAGAGCCCCCGCCAACTCCACACCCACCACGTCACTCCCCGTATAAATGCGGAAGTAGCTCGTTTGAAAAAGATCCTGGACGAGGACGGCGGAAGCGGCGGAAGCACTGGCCACGACCACGGCGGTCGGCATCTCGTCCGCCACTTCTTTAGCGAAGCTCGGACCTGACAGGACGCACAGGCCCTCCATCTGTGCCGGTGAGAAAACACTCCCCATCACCTCATCCATTCGGCGTAGCGTCGCGATCTCTATCCCCTTCGAAGCGCTAACGATGAGCGCATCCTCGCGGATGTATTGCGCCGCATCGGCCATGACGTTCCCGACGAACTGTGACGGAGCAACCGAGATAACAAACTCGGCCTCTGCCAACGCCTCGCCCAAATCCTCCGTGGCCTGGAGGTTGGTGGGAAGGCAGCTCCCGGGGAGGTACGTCTTGTTCTCCTGTGACCGACGAATGTCATCGACCACCTCGGACTCCAAGGCCCAGAGGTGAACCTCATGACCCTTCTTGGCCAAGACCGAGGCGAGAGCGGTCCCCCAGCTACCTGCACCCACGACTCCCACGCGCGTCAAGTCGGATCCTCGGAACCTTGCCGCAACGAGCTCTCCTCGCCACGTAGCAACCTTTGGATGTTGGAGCGGTGGGCCCAGAACACGAACGTGGCCAGCGCCATCGTGAACCAGAGCACGGGCGGCCCACCCTCATGGGGCAAGACATACAGTAGCGGAAGCACCGCGAGTACCGCGCTCAAGGACCCGAGGGACGACGTGCCTGTAAGGCACACCACCACCAGCCATACCACCAAAGATCCGAGCACAGCCCACGGGGCCACCGCCAGGAACAGGCCAGCACTCGTGGCGACCCCTTTGCCGCCCTTGAAGCCGACCCAAAAGGAAAAGACATGCCCGAAGATGGCCGCCCCTCCGTAAGCGAGAGCCCACGTCCAAGGCGCAGCTTCAGACTGGATGAGGGGGAAGTACCAAGTCGGTAGCCATCCCTTGAACACATCGATGACCATCACCGGTAAAGCCGCCTTCCAGCCCAGCACGCGGAACGTGTTCGTGCTTCCGAGATTGCCACTGCCCTTCGTCCTCAAGTCGACTCCATAACCGGCCTTGGCCACCCAGAAGCTCGTGGGAGTAGCGCCGATTGCATAAGCCAGCACGGTGAGAAGGATCGGGTTCACGCGTATCAATTCTCTCTGAAGCGGAGACGAAGGGGGCTGCCGATGAACCCCCACTGGTCTCGCAGGCTGTTGTGAACGTACCGCTTGTAGTGCTCAGGCAAATCCTCGGGAAGGTTGCAGAAGAAGACGAAGGTCGGGGGTGCCACGGAAACCTGAGTCCCGTAGCGTAGCTTCATTCTTCGGCCTCGACTGTGGGGGGGCGGCTGACGACGAAGGAGTGCTTCCAACGCCTTATTCACGTCGGCGGTTGAGACTCTCTGGTGGCGAGTCTCCTGAAGCTGCAAGACCAGATCGAGGCACTTGCGTACTCGTTGCCCCGACAGAGCGGACGTGAACAGCACCGGAACCCACCGGAGAAAGGGCGCTCTTTCCATCAGATCCTTCTCAAATTGTGGCGCGGTTCGGTGATCCTTGTCGACAAGGTCCCATTTGTTCGCGACCAAAATCACCGCCGCGCCCGCTTCCCAAGCCTGTTCGGCCACCTTGAGGTCTTGCACGTGGATGGGCTCCGTCGCGTCAACGAGGACCAGGCACACATCCGCATCCCTCACGACCTTCGCGGTTCGCAGTGCAGAGTAGTATTCGAGCGAGTCCTTAACCTTGGATTGCCGTCGGAGACCGGCCGTATCGACGAAGATGAGGGTCCGCCCATGATATTGCATGGGGGTGTCCACGGGATCTCGCGTCGTACCGGCCCTCTCGTTGACCACGACGCGGTCCTCTCCGAAAAGCCGATTGACGAAGCTCGACTTCCCTACGTTCGGCTTCCCCACGACGGCCACCCTGATGATTTCCTCATCCTCGAGAACCTCCTCTTGGTCGGGAAGATTCGCGACGACAGCATCGAGTAGGTCACCGGAGCCCTTGCCAGAAATCGAGCTCACGGGGAGTGGATCCCCCATGCCCAGACTCCAGAAATCTAAATGGCTCACATCTTGGGGCATGCGGTCCATCTTGTTTACCACCAACAGGACGGGTGGCCCACTCTTTCTGAGGATCTCCGACAGACGTTGGTCCAGGGGGTGAACGCCCGCCTTGCCGTCCGCCACCAGGAGTATCAGATCGGCCTCCCCAGCGGCGGCGTACGCCTGCTCACGGATGGCGCGCTCGAGAGGCTCATCACTCCCTTCGATCACCCCTCCGGTATCGACCAGAAAGAAATGCCGACCCGCCCAATCGGCCCTAGCGAAATTGCGATCGCGCGTCACACCCGGCGTGTCGTCGACGATCGCCAACCGACGCCCGATGACCCGATTGAAAAAAGTGGATTTTCCGACGTTGGGTCGCCCCACTACGGCGACGATCGGCATCGAACGGCTCATGGACTGTGGCTCACAGACTTTCCAGACACTCGAAGATCGTGTAACCCGCGACTACCGTGGCGGGCTCGAGAGCCGCCCTCACCTCCGAAATTGGCACGTCATCGATAAAGACATCGTCTGAGTTGAGGGCCTCCGCGGCCAGCAGGATTACCTCGTCCTGACTGGTCGCTCCGACCCCCGCAA
>CAUZAE010000145.1:0-6760 GCA_963577685.1 Gemmatimonadales bacterium UBA6960
ACGATGCACGCGCCGAAAGCGGCCCCGCAGTCGCCGTGACCGTGTGAATGCCGGGCACATCAGCTACGAAGGCACCCTGTTTCATCTGGCCGGTGGCTGGAACGCCGAGCATGCCCGCGGTCGCGGTATATCCGTGCGACCAGTTCACCGGAGCGTCCTCGAGGATCGCGCCTGATGCGTCCCGCACGACGGCCTCGAAGCGCACTACGTCGCCCGTTCTAACCGAACCGTCGGGCGCGCCCCTCAGCTCGAGGGCCGCACCAGGAAACGCGACGACCCCGTGCACGATCTGGCTGGTTACGCCCTCGAAGGACGCGCGGATCGTGACCGTTCCTTCGGCATGTGCGCTCACACCGCCAAACGCATCAACCGTGGCCACCGCTGCATCGGAGGTGGCCCAGGTGAGATCCGGATCCGGCCTCGCCGAACCGTCGACATTGAATGCTCGAGCGGAATGGGTCACGGTCGTCCCGGCATACAGCGTCGCAGCATGTAGGATGACCACTCGGTCCACAGCCGGCCAGGTTACCACCACCGGCACGCTCAGGGACGGCGGTGTCGCCGTCGAGCCCGCCGGCACGACCACGCTGACGTTGATGGTGTACTCACCCGGCTCGAGCCCGGTAACCACGCCGTCCCCGATCTGTAGCAAGCCTCGTGGGCCGGTGATGCGCAGCTCCACATGCACCAGCGCACCGCTCGCGTCCACTGCCTGGACCGTGAACGGGGTTTCGTCACCCCTGACGATGGTCAGCTGCGCTACGCTCGGCACCAGGCGCGTGACGAAACCCGCGTTCTGTTGCGCCGCAAGCGGCGCCGTCACGAAGGCTATCAGCAAAAATAGAGCGGGCCGAAAAAAGAAGTGGCGCTTCATGGTTCGATCATCGGTTGAAGGGGAACTCGTTGATCCAATGGTACCGTCGACCTGTGAGCAGTGCACCGTTCTCGTTTCGTCGCAGCAGGATGACGGTCTCGGCCCTCTCGAAGTGACCCTCCAACCGGAACAGCCCGGGCCCGACGCTAGACCGTCGGCTCATCGGCGTCCAGGAAGAGGGAGGCCAGCTCGGGAGTCGGACGCATACACGCGGCGCGGCGCCCGAACCATCGATATCGGTTGCGAGCCACGTACTTGTAGACCGCGTCACGAAGGGGTCGCGGGACCAGCAGCGTTACTTTGCCCAGACTGTAGGGAAAACCGAGCTTGGCGCCGATCCAGATGACGGCTGACGAGCGCACGTGCACGCCCGAGCCGTCCACGAAGACGATGCTGTCACCCAGTGCCACGGGGTCCTCCACCCCGGCCGCATGAAGTGCCGCGCGTGCGGCCTCAGACTGCAGAGACGCGTACCGCAGGCGAAGCTCAGAGTCCCGCGCGATGAGCCGCTGGACCGCAGCGTTGCAAAGGTTGCACACGCCATCGAAGAGAACGAGCGATTGCGGCCCCGGTGGTTGTTTAGGCCCGGTGTCCGACATGCTCGGCGCTAGCGCGCCATCAACTCACTGATCTGACGGAGCGCGGCATCCACCTTCATCTGGATGCCCACGCGGCCATACTCCGCTGACGCCTTGCTCGGGTCGCCGCGTACGCCTGACCCCTCGAAGCCGCCGAACGGCGCCAGCTTGTCGGTGCGGATGTGCCTCGCGTTCACAAAGAGCAGTTGTGAAGTGTCGACCATCCCTGCATGACTACCGACGTCCTGTACACTGTGGCCTTGCTCCTGTAGCCACTCGCGAAAGCCGTGACCGGAGTAGTACTCGCCGACGAAGTGCACGTGGGCCTCCCGCGCTGACCATTCCTCATTCAGCATCGCCGCGACAGACATCATTCCGCGTTGGTTGCCGCCGCTGTCGCCGATGAAGACGATGTCGCTGAAGCCACCGGCCACCAGGCTGCGCGCTGTATACTCGAGCAACTTCATGTAGTGCTCATTGGGCAGTGTGATCGTTCCGGTCCGCTGTCTGTTCCCCTCGGTTTGCTCGACGGTCCCCTCGGGCACGTAGGTGACGATCGGCGCGACGAGCGCGTTTCCCAGGGCCCGCGCGATACGTTCGGCAGTCTCCGTCACGATGAATTTGTGCTTGCCTAGCACCATGTGTGGACCATTCTGCTCGGTGCCGGCGGTCGCGACGATGATCGTGGTGGTACCTGCGTCGATCTTGTCGGCCACCTCCATCCAGGTCAGCTCATCGAGGAAGACGGTGTTGGGGGTCTGGGCGGAGGCGGATGCCGATATCACGAGTCCGGCTGCGACGGTGAGAATGAGCGCCTTCATGGGATCTCCGCGTATTGGGCTGTGCGTGAGGAACGAACTTGCCAAGCTACGCCAACACCCTCGGAGCGACGAGTGGATCGGGGACCGTCGGCCGCGCCACGTGAGCGAAATTGCTGGTCAGACAACCGGTGCCGCGGTACTGCGTGGGGTGTTAGCGGGTCGGATCCAGCCTGCGGCCACGGCTCCTTCCACCCATGACTTCGTCGAGGTGTCTCAAGGCCTCAGAAACGGACGCAGCCGCTCCGGCCCGGGGGTGGTCCCGTACCCCTCCCGCCCCAAAACTTGCCGGGCTTGTCTGAGAGAACTCATCTTGCCCCGGGCTGATGCGGCCCGGGAGGCTCTCCCGCTCCTCTCTGTTGTCGTCCCAAAACCGGAGGCCGGCTATGCGGTTCCTCCGCAGGAGCCACTGAGTCCATGAATCCGGCCCCTCTCTTCCGCCCCATCCACTTTCGTGGAATCTTCGCAGGCCTCGCCTGTTCCGCCGCACTCCTCTTCCCATCCCATCCCACTTGGGCGCAGGAGGCCAGTGAGACCCTTCGCGCCGCCGACCTGCGTGCCCTCGACTGGCGGGAGCTGGGTCCGGCCATCACCAGTGGAAGGATCACCGCTTTCGCCGTGGACCCCCGGGACACCCGCGTCATCTTCGCGGCGTCGGCTTCGGGAGGCGCTTGGAAGACGGAGAATGCCGGCACCACCTGGAGGCCGGTGTTTGAGAACCAGGGGAGCGTGTCCCTGGGCGCTATCGCCCTTGCTCCGTCCAACCCGGACATCGTCTGGGTCGGGACCGGCGAGCAGAACAGCGTCCGGAGTTCGTCCTACGGTGACGGCGTCTACCGGTCCGACGATGGAGGGACGACGTGGCGCAACATGGGGCTGGAGGGGAGTCGCCATGTGGGGCGGATCCTTATCCATCCGCAAGACGCCGATGTGGTCTTCGTAGCGGCTATGGGCTCTCTCTGGGGCCCCAATCCGGAGCGGGGGCTTTTCCGCACCACCGACGGGGGCGCCAACTGGACGCAGGTGCTGGAGATCAGCGACCGGACGGGGGTCGTGGAGGTGCGCATCGACCCCCGGAACCCCGACGTGCTCTTTGCCGCGACTTTCCAACGGGAGCGGCGCCAGTGGAGCATGCTGGGGGGAGGACCCGAGGGCGGCCTCTTCCGGAGCGAGGACGGTGGAGAGAGGTGGTCCCGGGTTGAAGGTGGGTTCCCCGCCGGTCCGGTCGGGCGCGTCGGGATCACCTTTTGCCCCGGCGCCCCGGACATCATGTACGCCAGCGCCGTGGGGCCAGACGGCGGCATCTTCCGGTCCGAAGACAACGGCACCACCTGGGAGAGGCGTAATGCCGAAATCCAGAGCCACTGGTACTACGGCGAGCTGATCTGCGATCCGGGGGACCCGGACCGCCTCTACGTACCCATGACGCCCATGTACGTCTCCGAGGATGGAGGCCGCACCTTCCGGAACCTGATCCGAACGGCGGTGCACGTGGATCATCACACCCTTTGGGTGAACCCGAGGGACCCGGAGCACCTCATGGTTGGGAACGACGGGGGGATCTACATCTCCCGGGACCGGGGCGAGAGCTGGCTGTGGCAGTCCAACGTCCCCGTCATGCAGCTCTATACGGTCTCCGTGGACATGCAGGAGCCCTTCTACCACGTCTACGGTGGAACCCAGGACAACGGGTCATGGGGCGGACCCGTGGGGACACGCTTCTCGTCGGGCATCTCGAACGAGGACTGGACCTACACAGCGGGTGGCGACGGCTTCCACTCCCAGGTGGACCCCACGGACCCGGACATCATCTACGCCGAGTCCCAGTACGGGGTCCTCTACCGCATGGACCGTGAGACGGGTGAGCGCCGGCGGATCCAGCCCTGGCAGCCGCAGGACGCGGAGGTTCCCGCGTACCGCTGGAACTGGAGCGCGCCCCTACTGATCTCACCCCATGATCCCCGCACCCTCTACTTCGCCGCCAATGTGGTTTTCCGGAGTCGAGACCGGGGGGACTCCTGGGAGGTCATCAGCCCGGACCTGACCAGGCAGATCAGCCGGGACTCCCTCCCTCTGCAGAGGCGTATCCAACCACCCGACGCCATCGACCTCCACGCCAGCACCGCCCTGTACGGCAACATCACCACTCTGGCGGCCTCGTCCGTGCGTCCCGGACTGGTGGCGGTGGGCACCGACGACGGATTGGTGCAGGTGACCCGGGACGATGGGCAGAATTGGCTCCGCACCTCCAATTTTCCAAGTGTGCCGGAGATGACGAAGGTGGCCATGGTGGCTTGGTCCTCCGTGAGCGAAGGAACCCTCTTCACCGTCTTCGACGGCCACAAAGACAACACGTTTCAGCCCTTCGTGGTTCGGAGTGACGACTACGGCGCCACCTGGCGTGATGTCACCGGCGACCTCCCCGCCTTTGGCTCCGCGCGGAGCGTGGCCGTGCACCCCCGCAACGGTGAACTGGTCTTCGTGGGCACCGAGCTCGGCGTCTTCTTCTCCAACACGGGTGGCGGATCGTGGCTCCCTCTGGGGGACGGCCTCCCGACGGTGGCGGTGCACGGGATGGTGGTGCACCCCCGGGAGAACGATCTGGTGCTTGGAACACATGGCCGTGGCTTCTGGGTCCTGGACGACCTTGGGCTTCTGGAGGATCTCACGCCGGCGGTCGTGGCTGGCCACAGCCACCTGGCTACTCTCCGGACGGCGACCCAGATCAGGGACGTGAACCGGGGCCGGGGCTCCGTAGGGGACAACTACTGGACCGCCCGGAACCCGCCCAGGGGTGCCGTACTGGACTACTGGATCGGCGATGCCGCTGTAGGCGAGCCCGTGGTACTGGAGATCCTCGATGGAGCGGGAAGTGTGGTGCGGCGGGTGGAGGATTCCACCGCTGCCCGAGGCGTTCACAGGATCGTCTGGGACCTGCGCCACGAAGCTCCGATCGGGGCCGACGGCCAACCTTCCCGGCGCTTGCCGGGGCGGTTCGTGCTTCCGGGCTCGTATCAGGTGCGCCTAACTGTGGCTGAACAGGTGCAAGTTCGGCCGTTGCAAGTTCGGATGGATCCCGGGCTGTCGGTGGCCGACGGGGCTCGACGGGCCCTGGACGCTGCTCTGGCGCTACAGGCCGACCTGGTGGGCGCTGTCGCGCTGTTCGGATCGGTGGTGGACACCGTGCTTGCTCAGGCAGGGACCGTACTGGAGTCCCTGGCAGGACTCCCCGACGCCCCGGGTACGCTCACCGAGCGAGCTCGCGAGCTGGAGGCGGGGGCGCGGCGCCTGCGAGTCGTGTTGGAGGGCCCGGGCCAGGGAGGGATCGCGCAGCAGGAAACCGTCCTACCCCTCTCCACCCTGGTCACCCGCCTCTACAGCACCACCGAGACGTGGACCAACCGGCCCACGGCCGACCAAAGCCGCCTCACGACTCGGGCCCACCGGGATTTGGTGGAACTCCTCTCCCGTCTGCGGCCGTTGCTGGAGCGGGATCTGCCCGGGCTCCGTCAAGCGATGGCCGAAGCCGGGATCCCATGGCCCGCCGGCGATGCCCCCGTACTTCCCGACGGACTTCTGCCCCCCTTCGAACCGTGAGCAATTCGCTCATCGCCCTCGGAGGAGCATCTCCGCCCGCACGAGGGGCTCTTCACGGCGGAGCGCCTCCACTTCGTCAATCTCGATCGGGATGAATCGCGTGAGCCACTCGTAGCCGCTCTCCGTGACGAGCACGTCGTCCTCGAAGGCGACCCGCGTCCCGTTCACTACGGCGCCCTGCTCGATCGCGAGCACCATTCCCGGCTGCAGCGGACCGACGTAGTCCCCGTGTTCGTGGACCTCGAGTCCTATGAAGTGGCCGATCCCGTACGTGTAGCTCTCGTCCCATCCTCCTAGATCGCGCAGCATCGACACCGCGAGCTGGTGGAGTTCTTGCCACGTCACTCCGGGACGCACAGCGCCGATCACGGCCTTCTGGACCGCGAGCACGCCCTCGTACACCCTGCGCTGGTCGTCCGTAAAGCGCGGCCCGGCCGGGACCGTACGCTGGATGTCGGCCGAATAGTGGTTCATCCGCGCGCCCGTATCGAAGTGCACGAGCATGCCCTCGCCGATCCGGGCGTCGCCCTTGCGGGCCGCTTCCTCCTCGGCGGTCGTCTCCCACTTGAGCTCCTCGTCGAGGTCGCTCGCGAGGGAGACGCCCGTGGGGAATCCGAGATCAGCCCCACGCAGCCGGAAGACGTAGTCGACCGTCTCCATCACTTGGCGCGTGGTGAGCTCCGGCCGAGCCACTTTCATCCCCTCCATCAGCCCGGCACCGGTGATCTCGATTGCGGCGAGCAGGTTCTTCATCGCGAAGTCGTCGGCCACCATGCGCATCGGGTCGAGGAGATCACCCGCGTCGCGGAGATCGAGTTCCGAGGTGGCGGCGCGTAGTCGCTCCACGAAGGCGAGACGAGGCGTGGGTGGCTCGTCGAGATTCGTGAAACGCG
>CAUZAE010000146.1:0-6608 GCA_963577685.1 Gemmatimonadales bacterium UBA6960
CGGATTTTTCGTAGGCTTCGGAGACGACGCTCTCGGACTCACGGCCATCGGATCGGAGTTCGGACTGACGCCTACGGTACCCTACCTTTCACTGACCCACTTCTTCTGATGCCGGCCGACGAGTTGGGTGGCTGACTCTCGAGTGAACCGACGGAGGATGTCGGCGGCGACTGCGCTTTCTGATTCGGGGGATCGATGGACGAGCATGTGAGTGTGGCACTCATCACCGATGTATTTCACGAAGATCCGGACGGGTCGCGACTGCGGGAGCGATTGGAGGAGGCACGGACTCTCGGCGCCGGCCTGGCGGTTCTCCCCGAGCTTCCGCTGAATGCATGGTCACCGGCCACACCTGTGCCACGAGATGAAGACGCCGAGCCGCCTGGAGGGCCCCGCCAAGGGATGATGGCCGAGGTCGCGGCGGAGGTAGGTGTCTCTCTCCTCGGTGGAGCCATCGTCCTCGACCCGGACACGGGCCAGAGGCACAATACGGCGATCCTGTACGACGCCCGTGGGCTGGAGTCGGGCCGATACCAGAAGGTGCATCTGCCGGAGGAGGACGGTTATTGGGAAACGTCGCACTACGTGCCGGGCACGGAACCACCGCAGGTCATGTCGGGACCCGGCATGACCTGTGGGGTTCAGATCTGCTCCGACATCAACCGGCCTCAAGGGTCGCAGCTTCTCCGGAGCCAGGGGGCGGAAGTACTCCTGGTGCCCCGGGCCACGCCTAGTGAGACGTATGAGCGCTGGCGGCTGATTCTCCGGGCCAACGCCGTGATGGCGGATACCTATCTACTCTCAGTGAACCGGCCCCGGCCGGAGTTCGATGTGGACATCGGAGGGCCTTCGCTGGCCGTGGCCCCCGACGGGGAAGTCCTCTACGAGGGGACGGATCCGGTGGCTGTCGTGCAGTTGGAGGCGCGCCGTGCCGGGGCGGCCGTCGAAAATTATCCTGGCTACCTCGCTCGACCTGTAGGCCTCTACGCCCGCGGCTGGAGGTCGCTCAGCGCAGGGGAATAGACGGCTAGCGGGCCGCGGCGGTCGTCGAGTCGCCCTTCGAGTGCCGCGACCGTCGCAGCGTGTTTCTCCGGTAGAGGCGGAACGCTCCGTAGGCCGTGATCAGCCCTGCCATCACCCACGTGGTGACCGGGAAACGCTGGAGGAGGAACGGGAGCCCGGCTCCCGAGGCCGTGAACACCAGCGCACCGGGGAAGATGCCAACGGCCGTCGTCCAGAAGAACCGGCGGCGTGGCACCGGCGTGAGGCCGGCGCCCCAATTGAGGGCAGTGAACGCGATGAGCGGGACGAACCGGGGAAGGAGCAGACCCCACCAGTCGGCCTCGAGCGCGATATGATCGGCCTTCTCCAGGGACTTTTGGGGGACGAAGCGCTCCGCGAGAGGCCGTCCGAGCTTTCGTGCCAACTCGAAGCTGATCTGAGCGCCGGCCAAGGCTCCGCCCCAAGTGAACAGGGTTCCGAGCACGGGACCGAACATCATGCCGTTCAGGATCGCCGGGAGTTCTGCGGGGAAGGGAAGGACGGAGACGAAGGCCATGGCCAGGGGCGCCAGGACGTACGCCCATACGCCGATGGACTCGAGCCATGTACCGAAATCGTAGACGAGTGCTTCCACTGTCTCCCCCTGGTCCTACCCCACCCGCCAAGTAGTCTACCCATACTACGGAACGCGGGCGAAAAAGATACGGGACGGGAATGGTAGGCGGCTTCCGCCGCGCTTACGAACGTCCGCTCATCCCGCTGGTCCATCCACGCTGTCCCGTACCAAGACCTCGGCCTCCGCGATTCCGGCTCGGACCGCATCCGATCGGAATCCTCGACGGCTCAAGAAGCCGTGTAGCCGCCGACGCACCTTTTCCCGGTACGGTCCCGGATCGGTGCCCACCAGAGCCGTTACGAATGACGGATTCTGACGGGTGACCCACTGGCGTGCGGCGTCACGAGCCAATTCCTCCTCCGAGGTCTCTTCGTCATCGAAGACCTCGTCGATGGCGCGGTCCACGACTTCGGCGCTCACCCCTTTCTGACGGAGTTCCTGAGCCAAACGGGCACGTCCTCGCACTTTGAGCCGGATACGGCTTCGCACGTGCGCACAAGCGAACGCGTGATCGTCCAGAAAGCCCTGCTCCTCGAGGAGGCGGAGGCACGATTCCACAGAGTTTTCGTGGAACCCTTTTGAGCGAAGACGCACGCGGAGCTCATGCTCGGCTCTGGGTCTGTACGAGAGAAGGTGAAGGGCGGCCTGGCGAGCGAGCCACTTGCTGTCGTCTTCCCGCAGGCGCTCGAGGATTTCGGTCGTAAGCTCGTCCCCGACGTGGATCCCTGACTGCTCCACGACGTCCAACGCGACCTCCAGAGGCTCGTCCGCATCCTCTAGGTGGACAAGGACCCGAGTCTTTTTTTTCGGAGCCAGTTGGATTCGGCAAACCTTCACTGTCCGTACCATTCGCCATCGACGAGATCTCGAAAGAGGATGACGGGTCGTCCATCGTTCAAGACCAGGGCGAAGTACTCCCTCGATATCGGGTCGCGCCACCACTCGTCGTCGATTCTCCAACGCTCTCGAACCGCTACGACATGGTATCGCTTTCCCCTCCGCTCGAGCTCGGCCGGCAACCCCTCATCGTCGGTTCGGACCCGGAGGGAGGACGGGCGTTTCAAGGGATGAAGCCTTCGGCGCTGAAGCCCACTCGGGCGTCTCTTGTCAGTGCCGGTGGGCAATGGAGCGTATCGACTCATCACATCCGTAGTTCGAGGATAGAAAACCGAAGATAAGCCGAAAATGCAGGCGGTGCAATCCAAGTGCCACCGTGGGTTTGTTGACGTGCGCTGAACTCTCCCTCACCCTGTACGGGAAGCTCGCACGAGTTGTCCGCTCTGAGCCAGTATTCCCCGAATGGAGAAGACCCGTGGCCACCGTTGCCAACGTCCGTGTCGCGTTCCTTGGCCTTGCGTCCGCCGCAGTGCTCGCGTTCGCTCCATCGGAGGAGAGGCTCGAGCTCCTACAGGAGACTCACGAGGTAACCATTCGGGAAGGGACGAATATGGCGGCCGTCCTGTCGCCGGACGGCTCAACGCTCGCGCTGGACGCCCTGGGTCGGATCTGGGTCTTGCCTGCTGAGGGCGGATCCGCTCGACCGCTCACCGACCCGCTCGGTGATGCCCGTCAACCGACCTGGTCACCCGATGGAGTCCGAATCGCGTTTCAAGCATACTGGGACGGCAACTACCACATATGGGCGGTGAACCGAGACGGGACGGGTCTCGAACAGCTCACGAACGGTCCGTATGACCATCGGGAGCCCCACTGGTCGCCCGACGGCTCCAAGATCGCACTGTCTTCGGACCGAGATGGGACGTACGGCATCTACGAGCTCTCGCTCGCGAGTGGAGATGTGTCGCGGCTCACCGATGGGGAGGGGAACGAGTATGGACCGGCCTATGGGCCCGACGGACGGACCGTGGCCTACATGACCGATGGAGAGGGGGCCGGGGCCGGACTCTGGGTCACTCGTGCTCCCGGCGATGGGGAGCGGATCGTCGATCTTGGCGAGGCCCAGGGCTTTGGTGCCTCTTGGAGTCCGGACGGTGGGGAAATCGCGTATAACGAGTTGACTCGCGGAACGAGCACGCTGAGGGTCGTGGGGACGAGTTCCGGCGCCCTGAGCCGTACAGTGAGTGACCCGGCTGAGGACGTGTTCCCGTTCCGCGCGTCGTGGACGGGTTCAGGGCGCTTGATTTACACGTCGGACGGAAGGATCAGAACCCGATCGACGAGCGGAGGTAGCGCGCGTGACGTGCCTTTCGAGGCTACCGTAACCTTGGATCGTCACCATTATCGAAAGTCCACTCAGGACTTGAGCGCGAGCGGTCGGTTTCCGGTTCGGGGGATCGTTTCTCCCTCAGTGTCGCCCGACGGCGGCTCGGTGGCGTTCTCGGCGCTCGGGGATCTTTGGATCATGTCCTTGGGCGAAAGCCCGGAACGTATCACAGACGATCCTTGGGTGGAGGTGGATCCGGCGTGGTCCCCGGACGGACGCTCGCTCGTATTTGCCTCCGACCGCGAGGGGGAAGTGGACCTCTGGCTCCGCGACGTGGACACCGGCGAGGAGCGGCGCATCACGGAAGGCGGAGGAAGGGCGGCGGCTTGGTCTCCGGGCGGACGCCAGATCGCGTTCATCGGAGGCTCGGAGGGCGGACTTCGGGTCCTCAACATGTCGACCGGAGAGGCTCGAACGATCCGATCCGGCTTGAACAATCCGGGACGGCCGACCTGGTCGCCCGATGGATCCCATATCGGAGTGTCCGCTCACTGGCGCTACTCCACGCGGTTCCGGGAGGGGGTGAACCGTGTGCTCCTGATGCCGGTTCTCCGTCCTGCGGCCGAAGACCAAGATCTCGCGATGGTCGACGGCACGCCGGAGCAGGTTCCCAACGGATCATACAGTGACCTGGCCGCGTGGGGATTGGCTCAGGCCGGAGACGTGGATCTTCCTCCTGAGCCAGTGCTGCAAGGGGGAGAGCGCATGCTCGACTTCGGGCCCCACAGCTCCGTGGGCACCCGTTCTACCAGTGGCCCGATCTGGTCTCCCGACGGGCAGTGGATGGCCTACGTTTCGACGGGAGTTCTCTGGGTGATCCCGGTTACCGCGGGCGGAGATGCTTCCGGGCCCCCTAGGCGGCTGACCAACGAGGTGTCGGACGATCCGTCGTGGGTGGGAGACTCCGAGTCTCTGGTCTATCTCACGACCGACCGACTCAGGAGAGTCTGGTTGCGTGACGGACGCATTGAGGACATTCCGATGGACCTCACGTGGGAGCGCAAAGTGACCGAGGGGCGCATGGTCATCCACGCTGGAGGACTGTTCGATGGGACCTCCGACCGGATTCGACGCAATGTGGACATTGTCGTCGAGGGAAACCGGATCGTCGCGCTGGAGAGCCACAACGAATCCCGTCACCGGGGTCGAGTGGTGGACGCTTCCGACGGTGTCGTGTCTCCAGGACTGATCGAAATGCACACTCATGGAGGTCTTTCGTCTGGGGAGCAGATGGGACGTCTCTGGCTTTCGTTCGGAGTCACGACGATCCGGACGCCCTCGTCCGATCCCTACGAAATGGTCGAGGGTCGTGAGTCCACGATCTCCGGGAGGCGCATCGGGCCCCGTATCTTCGGCACAGGAGGCAGCGTCGACGGGAGCCGGATCTACTACGCGGGCTCGTCATCTTTGGGTGCGGCGGCTCAGGTGGAGTTAGAGCTCGAGAGAGCGGCGGCTCTGAAATACGACGTAATCAAGACGTACGTCCGCCTCTCTGACCCGACTCAGAAGCGGATCATCGAAGATGCGCACGCGATGGGGATTCCTGTGACGTCGCATGAGCTTTATCCGGGAGTAGCCTACGGCGCCGACGGAGTCGAGCACGTCCGAGGGACCAGCCGAAGGGGATACTCGACCAAGGTGACCGAGCTCTACCGGAGCTACGACGACGTGATCGCACTGCTGGCCGCGTCCGGAATGACGATCACTCCGACAGTTGGCATTTACGGGGGCTTTGCCCTTGTGGCGCAGGACGACCCCTCCCTCTTCGACGACGCGAGGGTGAGGACTTTCTTTCCGGAGGCGAGCCGGAGCGTCCGAAGTCGTGGGGATGCCGCCACCACACGTCGCTTGGTGTCCGACATGGCCGGCACGGCCCGACGGGTTCACGAGGCCGGTGGTACGGTCATCATGGGCACTGACTCACCGATCATTCCACAGGGCCTCAGCCTCCTTGCCGAGATGGAAGCGCTTGTCCGATATGGAGGGATGACACCTGTGGACGTTATGCGCGCCACGACGTCGGTTCCGGCACGTGTCATGGGCTACGAAGAAGAGTTCGGCACCGTCGCAGCTGGGCGCCTGGCCGACCTCGTGGTCTTCGGTGCCAATCCGCTCGAGGACATCCGGGCGACCCGGGACGTGCGCATGGTCGTAAAAGACGGAGTGGTCTACGAGGCGGAGGAGCTGCTGAGGAGGCCGTGACGCGGGAGTCTTACTACCCTCCCGGAATTCGCCGCTTGATCTCCAACGGCACGCGTGTGCCGTAGTCCGTCACTCCGGAAAGCCTCGAGAAGTAGTCGTAGGTCACGGCGGATACTGCTTCGACCACCGCACCACCGTTCCCGCCGTAGTTCGACATCACGGAAAGCACATAGGGGCGGTCGGGTAGCCCGACTAAAGCCCACACGGTGGCGACGCCCGTGATACCCCCGGGCTTGAAGGCGATTGGGATCTCCCGTGGAACGGGCGCACGAACGGGCCCACCCTTGTAGATCTCCAGAATTTCGCGGACTCGCCCACAGGCCGAGTGACTCATCGGCAGATCACAGGAGGCGATCTTCGCCATGATCGTGGCGGCGTCGATCGGGGTCGAGAGGTTTTCGTTGCCGCGGGCGGACTCCTCGGGCCTGATCATCTTTCGCTGAAGCTTGGTTCGCGGGGCACCGAGTCGGGCGGAAAGCTGGTTGATGGCGTCCATCCCCAACTCGTCTATTAGGACGTTCGTCGCCGTATTGTCGGAGTGCACCACCATGTAGATCGCGTAGT
>CAUZAE010000147.1:0-6520 GCA_963577685.1 Gemmatimonadales bacterium UBA6960
CTCCTCGCAGTCGTGGTGGAACGCGTCAGCGGACAGACGCTCCGGGAGTTCACCACCGAGCGCATGTTCGAACCCTTGGGCATGACGGACACGCACTTTCATGACGACCACAACATGATCGTCCGGAACCGGGCTTGGGCGTACGCACCCGACGACGACGGCGAGTTCGGTTTCAGGAATTCGATTCCCGACTTCGACGTGGTGGGAGCCACGAGCCTCTTCACGACGGTACACGATCTCGCTGCATGGGACCGCAACTTCGACACGGGCCGTGTAGGTGGCCGCCCAGCACTGGAGCGCTTGCACGAGCGCTTCGTGCTCACGTCGGGCGACACCATCGCTTATGCCCATGGCCTGACCATCGGCACCTACCGCGGGCTAGAGACGGTGGGCCACGGAGGGGCGGACGCGGGATACCGAAGCAACTTCCTCCGTTTCCCCAGCGAGGGGGTGTCGGTCGCCGTGCTGTGCAACTTCCCGTCGTCGAACCCGGGGGGACTCGCCAGGCGGGTGGCCAACGTGTACCTGGAGGATCGTTTCGTGGATACCGCGGCAGAGTCCCAGGGGGAGGAGGAGCGCGCGACAGTCCCAATCTCGCGTCGCGAATTGGAAGCCCTGGTGGGCATTTATCACACCGAAGCGGGCGACCGAATGCGCTCCGTCAGCCTGGAAGGTGATACGCTCGTGATCACGCGTCCGGGCCGATTCGTGCTGCGACACCTAGGTAACGACCAGTTCGAGGCGACGGGTCCGGGCCTGGTGGTCACGCTTCGCCCCGCTATGGGGTCCCGCCCCGGAGCGCTGGAGTTTCCGTCCGAGTTCGATCCGGATCGCTACCAGCGCCGCGATCCCTGGTCGCCGAGCAATGCGGACCTTCGGGAGTTCGCCGGATCCTATCACTCCGACGAGCTGGACACGGAATATCGCTTCGCGATCGAGGACGCGGGCCTGACGATCCACCATCGCAAGCTGGAACCCGTAACGCTCGAGCCGACGTTTCGCGATGCGTTCCGGGCGGGCGGCAGGTCGTTCATCTTCACCCGCGATTCAAGTGGCCGGGTGGACGGCTTTCGGATGTCGAGCGGCCGTGTATGGGGCGTTCGCTTCGGGCTTTCGGGCAGGTGAGGCCCGGGACTCAGTAGGGGCGAGGGGTGCGCGCACGCGCCGGTGGGTACCGGAACTGCACCACATTGCATATCATGAATACATGAGTGATGATTATGAATATCGGCGTACACAGCAGGCGAAGCGTGTGCGGGAGCCGGTGCAGGTCTATTTGGACGGTCCCGAGCAGGAGCGCCTCGAACGTTTGACCGAGGAGTTGGATAGTACCAAGTCCGACATCCTACGCCGTGGCCTGGAAGCTCTGGAGCGGGAGGTATTCGACCCCGAGCACCACCCCGCACTCCGGATCATCGGGATCGCGGGTGTAGCGCAGCGCGGGGACTGTGATTTCGACGTGGCTCGCGAGCATGACCGATACCTTGCCGATCTCGAAGACCGGCGGCTCCCGAAGAAGGGGTCCGGTGGCCGCTGAACTGTTCGTGGATACCAGTGCTTGGTATCCGATCGCGGTACCCAGTCATCCAGACCACAAGATCCTCGCGAATGCGTTGGCCGGAGCGGTCCGTGATGGCCAGCGGATCGTGACGACGAACTTGGTGGTGGCCGAGACGTACGCTCTGCTGTTGTCGCGTACCCGGCGGCAAGCGGCTCTGGGCTTTCTCCATGCGGTACGACAATCACCAAACGAAGTCGTGACCACGACACGGGACCTAGAGAGCCGCGCGATCACCCATTGGCTCGAGCGTTACGAAGACCAGGACTTCTCCCTCGCTGATGCCGTAAGCTTCGAGGTGATGACCGCGCGGGAGATCCGCGAGGTGCTGACGCTGGACCAACACTTCGCCGTAGCGGGATTCGTGATGGTACCGGCCCTCTAGCCTCAGCTATTCACCGCCCCGCCCACCCGCCTACGCGTCGCCCTCCTACGGCTGCCGCAGAGCCCGCAGGATCATGCGCCCGTCCAGATCACCGAACAGATCGGGAAGCTCGCTGGCTAACCGCTCCGCGATCTCCTCGAGCTCGCCGACCGCCCATGGGGGGACGCTGAACGCCGCGGCGGATCCCAGCGCACGAAACGCCGGCAGGGCCAGAAGATCCAAGCGGGATGGGCGGAGAGTTGGCTCGACCAGCGCCTCGAGATTGCCGCCCCATGTCGCTGGTTCGGTCGTGACGTCCGCTACGGCCTGAAACGCGGCGTCTGCCCCATTCTGATTCCCCAGGTGAGTCTCTGTCCTCCCCAGGAGGAGGCGGATCAGACGCTCCTCCGGCTCGTACGGTTTGCCCTGCCCCACGGACTCGGGCCACTGGAGAGCCGTCCGGAGGTGCTCCCTTGCAAGGGCAAACTCCGCGCGGTCCATGGCGTCCAACGCGACCAAGGTGTGGGCCTGCTCGTACAGGCGGTGGCTCCCGCGCGCGTTCTCGGAGGGTAGGACCTGGATATCGTCGAGGATCTCGGTGGCCTCGAGTGCGCGCCCGGTGTTGATCAGAGCACGGACCTGGAACAGGTCAAGGTTGAAGTCGTCCGGGAAGCGAGCCCGGGCCTGTTCCAACGCCGCGAGCGCCTCCGTCCAGCGCCCCTCTTCCTCGAGGTGGCGGATGAGTTGGATGTGGAGGGCCCAGCTGTCCGGGTCGGATGCGACGCCCCGCCGGAGGTCGGCCGTTGGGTCCACCCCACGTAGCTGGCTCAATAGATGGCCCCGGGCCACGTAGAAGGGCCCGAAGTCGGGCTGGGAGCCCAAGGACTCGAAGTGGGCGGCCGCCTCTTCCCTGCGACCCGTGGCCCACAGATTGAGTGCCATAAGATACTCCCAGATCCAGGCCTCGCTGTTCAGCTCCGCCCACTCCAGCACGGGGATCGTCTCGGGCCGGAACGGGAACTGGAAGGCGGGATCTCCGCCGGCCTCCAGAGACGCGGCGTCATTGGCCAGCCAGGCGGTCCAAGCCCGGTGCACCGGCCCATCCAGGGGGTCGGCGTCGATTCTTCCGGCCATGTCGAGGGTCAGGATCGTTAGGGCGTCGTCGGGAAGTCCCAGGCCTGCGTAGCCGATGGCGATCTCCAGAAGGGTCTGATCGGGGTACTCGCCCCCGAGCGAGCTCACCAGAGACTCTCGCGCGGCCCCCATCGGCGAGGCCAGGTAAGCCTCGGCCCGCGCGAAGTGGTGGAGCGGATCCAGAGCCAGGAGCTCACCCACGGCCTCGAGCGCGAGGCCCTCATCCCCCGCCCTCCGACCGACTACGGCGAGCGCCCTCCATGCCGGTACGCCATTCCGGTCGTAGTCCAGAGCGAGACGGGCGTACCGGGCCGCCTCGGCCAGCTCTCCCTGACCGATCATCAGTTCGGCCAGCTGCGAATAGGCGGCGGCGCGGTACCCCATGGAGCGGGCCGCCCAGCCGAAGGCGTCGCGGGCGTCGGCGGCTCGTCCCATCGCCCGGTACAGGGTCCCCGCCACGAAGTTGGCTTCGGCGTCGTACCCGTCCAGCTGAAGCACCCGGTTCACGTGCTCCAGCCCTTCAGCCCAAAGCCCGCCCCGGTAGGCGAGGTCGGCCAGCCCGAGGAGGGCGTCCCGGTTCCACGGTTCCGCATCCAAGGCCGTCCGGAACAGCTCGCGCGCCTCCAGATGCCGGCGCCCCTTCAGGAGCTCTTTGGCCTGGAGCACGGTCCGGTCCACCTCGGGGATACTCGCGAACGCGTCGGGGTCCGTGGCGAATGGCCGAGCGAGCAGCCGATCGGATGGATCCGAGCGGTAGTCCAGCCCGAGGGCACCGAGTTGCACTCGGTAGGACTCGCCTGATGTGACCTCGACCGTCGTCTGGAGTGGCTTCAACACCTCGAGATCGACCGGCACCGAGGTCACGAGGCGATCCCCGGACCAGACCTTCAGCGTGTCGGCCACGTCCCGAAACGCGTTCACGCCGATAGCCAAGCGGCCGTCCTCGAGCGCCACGTGCATCGCCCCGTCCCGGGAAGCATCGCTGAGGCCCCCGGTCTGCTCCAACGGGAACCAGGTCTCCGTCCACCGGCTGCCTGACATGGGATCGAAGCCGGCTTGGGTGACGGGATTCACCTCGGGGCCGGGAGAATACTGGACGAACAGCCGCCCGGCCTGGAACTCCACGTACTGGCCGTCGTTGTCGGTCAGCAGGTCCTCCCAGATCCCACCCTCACGGGACAGCGCCCACAGCCACAGCTTCTGGCCCGGCATGTCCTCGTAACGGGCCCAGTGCCCGAACCCGTAGCCCTCGTCCCGATAGTACCCGCCGAAGAAGTCGTTCAGCTCGCCCACCACGTGGTAGGATTTGCTGCCCCCGAACCGGTTCGTGTCGTAGAGCGGGAGGTAGCGGTCCTGCTCGTCCAGCGGCCACGACATCTCGTTGCCCGAGTGCTGGAGATAGGCGTCACCCGGGATCGACATCTCCAGGTCGTCCTGGGCAAAAGCCGCCGCCGTCATCCAGTTGTAGTAGGGCTGCTCGAGGGGCGTGGGGTTGTACCAGAACACGTTGGTCTCGAAGTCGGCCCGGTCCGGATGGAGCCGGATCTCCACTCTCCAGTGGGTGCGGGACGGCAGATCCAGGCCGCCCACCCAACAGCTCACACTTCCGTCGGGATTCTCGAGGATCACGTAGTCCACCGGCGTGGCGGTGGAGGGGGTGTGGCCGATGACGCCGAAGTTGAACTCGATGCCGCCCGAGGTCCACGGGCCGCGGAGCGCGATGTTCCTGAACTTCATCACTTCGTTTCGGTAGATGAACTCGTGGCCGGTCTCCTTGACCACGGCGCCCCACACCTTCCCTCCGACCTCGGGCAGCACGAAGACCTCGATGTAATCGTTCTCGAGCCGCACCACCTTCCAATCCCGGGGCTCGGCCGTGGCGGAGTACCCATCGAACGAGTGGTAGGGATAGAGACGCGGATCCCGGGTCAGGATCGGGACCGGATTCGGCTCCGAGAACGGGTACGTGCTGAGCGACCGTATCTCCTCGGAGATGCGCGCGGTCCCGGGCGTTCGGCTCGAGGTACCCGCCGTCTGGGCCGCTACGGACGGGGGCGTGAAGGCCAGGAGAACGAGAACAACGAGCGACTTCGGTAACCGGGACATGCAACAACGTGAGGGGGAGGGGCAGACCGGGTCAAACCTGGCGTCAGGACACTTCGCCGCCTTCCGCCGACGGCTTCGACATCCACTCGAGTAACTTGTACGCTCCATACCCGACGCAATTCGGATCGCGGAGAGACGAACCCATGGCTTCGCACGTATTTGGAGTGCATGACGACAAGACCCTGGAGCAATTCAACGATGTTGCTTCAAGGGCAGAGCGGGCGGCGTTGATGGCGGACGGCCACCTGGGGTACGTCATGCCCATCGGAGGCGTGGCCGCGTATCGCAACGAGGTCTCACCGATCGGCGTGGGAGTGGACATCGGCTGCGGGAACGCGGCGATCCGCACCGACCTGAATGCCGAGACTCTGGTGGACGACTTGCCCGAGCTGGCTGACGAAATTTTCGATACGATCGCGTTCGGGCCGGGGATGTCGAACTCCTGCGACGACGCGCCGAAGGACGATCCACTGTTCGAGGACCCCAGGTGGGCCGTCGTCCCGAGGAAGTACCGAGGCAACCTTCAGGGGAAGGCTCGGGTGCAGCTCGGCACGACGGGTGGCGGCAATCACTACGTGGACGTGTTCTCCGATGAGGCGGGTGCGGTATGGGTGGGCGTCCATTTCGGGAGCCGGGCGCTCGGCTTCAACCTCGCTCACAATTTCGTCGCGCTAGCTCAACGTCTCAATTGGGGCGACCGGCCCGACATGAACACGGAAGTGCTGCTCGGCCTCGACACCCCGCTCGGTCACGACTACTGGGAGGCGATGAGCCTGGCCGGTGAGTATGCCTACACCGGAAGGGCATGGGTGACGCGGAAGGTGGTGGACATCCTCGGTGGCAGGGAGCTTGAGCTGGTCCACAACCACCACAACTTCGCGTGGAAAGAGGACCACGGGGGCGAGCAACTCGTGGTCGTCCGTAAGGGAGCTACGCCCGCGTTCCCGGGTCAGAAAGGGTTTGTCGGCGGCTCGATGGGCGATGATTCTGTGATCATACAAGGCTCCAACGAGACCGATGACCGCGCGCTCCATTCCACCGTCCACGGAGCGGGCCGCGTCATGGGCAGGATGGAAGCGGCAGGTAAGTGGAAGAGAGGTCGGATGGTTCGGCCGGGAAAGATCAACCATGACGAGATGGAGGCATGGCTAGACGAGAAGGGGGTCGTGCTACGCGGCGGCGATCTCGATGAGGCACCCCAGGCGTACCGACGACTCCCCGACGTACTCGCGGCCCAGGGCGACACGATCGAGGTGCTTCACACCCTGCGCCCCCTGATCGTGTGTATGGCCCCGTCCCGGACGCGACTGTCCTGACTGACCCGAGCAGTGCCGTTCATGAGCCCGTGGTGAAGGCGA
>CAUZAE010000148.1:0-6461 GCA_963577685.1 Gemmatimonadales bacterium UBA6960
GCGGAGCGCCCAACCTCGACGAACTCAGAAAGACGGCGACATTCGTGCGGGTCACAGCAGGGGGGCTCCGAGAGTCCCACCCGCACGACGTCACGATCACGCGGGAAGCCCCCAACTATCACATGTGATTCGGAGAGGGATCCGCTCAATGGGCAGATCGTTCCCTGACGCCTGTGGGCGAGTGAGCGGCCCCGCAAGGTGGATCCGAGGTGGAACAGCGTTCGTGGTTTTGGCGGTGTTCGTGCTTCCGACTGCGTGTGCGGTGACGATCCCCGATTCCCCTCTGCCCGTGCTGGATCCCCAGGTCGCGCTGTTTCTGGGCCCGGCGCTGGATTCCGATCAGAGCCCATTTCTGACACCACCTCGGGAGGCCCCAAGCGATGTGATCTTGGACTCGAGGTGGGCCCGTCATCCCTTGATCGCTGAACGCACTCATCGCTGGATCGACTTTTGGACCGGTGCAGGTGCCGGCGACTTTACGCGCTATCTCACTCGCATGACGAGCTACGCGAGCCTGATCGACGCAGACATCTCCGCGGGGGAATTGCCGAGCTCACTCCGCTACCTGCCGATCGTGGAGAGCGGATACTCCCCCTCGGCGCGGAGTTCTGCGGGTGCAGTGGGGCTTTGGCAGTTCATGAGTGGCACGGCTCGAGAGGTGGGCCTCGCCGTGGGTCCGCTCATCGACGAACGGCGTGATCCGGTCCGTGCTACTCCAAAGGCGTTGGGTGTCTTGTCGAGCCACCGACAGCGATTCGGGTCGTGGTTCTTGGCGTTGGCCGCATACAATGCGGGTCCGGGTCGTATATCCAGACTCCTTCGGAGACACGCGGCGTTGGCACCACTCGGAGACAGCCTCTACGTAGCGCTATACGGCGTTCTGCCGAGGGAGACGCGAGACTTCATCCCAAAGCTCCTCGCCGCCTCTGAGCTCGCACGTTCACCGGAGCGGTATGGGTTCCGCCCCGAGTCGGGCCCACTGTTTCGCTTCGAGGAAGTCACCGTTCCCGATGCCACATCAGTCGACGTGATCGCGCGTGCGGCCGAAGTTTCCCAGGACCTGATCGAGGCGCTGAACCCTCAGCTCCTCCGCGGATTCACTCCGGCCAACCAGGAAACTCTTGTGCGAGTCCCGCCCGGTCGAGGGGCGGCATTTCGAAGAAACTACACGCTCATTTCTGCGGAGGAGCGTGTCAGCTTTCTCGAGCACAAGGTGGCCTCCGGGGAGACTTTCGGGCATATCGCGCTACGGTATGGCGTGCCCGTCGATGTCCTTCGCGCCGCCAACCCGACCGTCCAGCCTCGGTTCCTACAGATCGGCCGCTGGCTCATCGTTCCGAGAGCCCCCACCTCGGGGGAGTGACGGCACTCCCCGTCTACGAGCCACCGATGGGGTTGGGTAGAGACCGCCTCAGTTTCCAGCCGTTCCACCTGCGAGAATCCGCTGTACCTCCTCGAGTCCGGTCTCCGTCCATTCGGGGTCTACTATGCCTTCGGCGATTCGGGCACCCAGGTAAAACACCATTTGGGCCACGCGAGCCGCCTTCTCGGAGTCGATGAGTTCGACCTCGTCCGAGGGTTTGTGGTAATCCTCATGATCCCATGTTGTGAAGAAAATCGCCGGAATGTCTTTGTTCACGAAGTGAAGGTGATCGCTGCGGAAGAAGGCCTGGTCTTCGGGCTTGGGATCCTCGATGACCGTGAAGCCGAGTTCGGGATGCTCCATGAGGATACGGTCGGTCAAGGGGCCGAGGTTCGTGTATTGGCGTCCGACGCCGATCAGCGTGTCCGGGTGATTCCGCCCCACCATGTCCAGGTTGATGTTCATGATGATCCCTTCCAGCGGCACCGTGGGATTCTCGGAGAAGTACTTCGAGCCCAGTAGTCCTTTTTCTTCCCCGCTCACGGCCAAGAAGAGCACCGACCTAGCGGGACGTACTTCGAGCGCGCCGAAGGCGGCGGCCGCCGCCAGCAAGACGGACGTACCGGACGCGTCGTCGTCTGCGCCGTTGTAGATCGAGTCGCCCGACTCATCGGGCAGCCCGATGCCGACGTGATCGAAGTGGGCGGTGTAGACGATGTATTCGTCCCGGAGTACGGGGTCGCTACCCGGTAGGATGCCGACGACGTTGGGAGGCGTGTGCTCAGACACTTCGAACGGCGCCGACACCGTCATGGTGATGCCCTCGAGGGTCATCGCGGTCTCGAGGCGGGACTCTCTCATCGTTGCCAGGTCGACACCCGCAGCCGCGAAGAGCTCACGTGCACTCTCGAGCGACAGCCCGACGATGGGTAGCGGTGTGAACAGTCCGGCACCCGCCAAGCCCAAGGCGAGATCCCTGATACTGTCGGTCACGTTGGTTTCGTCGAGGACCAGGACCACGGCCGCGGCGCCGGCCTGCCCTGCCGCCTGAAACGCGGTGATGAGGTCCTCGCCGGTCCCTACCACGGGGTTGCCATCCACGGTAAACAAGACCGCGCTCTCCCTCGCTATCGGCGCCAACCCCGACGCCGGTTCAGCGGCGAACCCTCCAAAGACGACATTGGCGTCGAGGGCGATCTGCTGCCCGGGGATCACGTAATAGTCTTGGGCATATTCGAGCACCTCCGTCCCGGCGGCTCCTTCGTAGGCTACCATTCGGGCGCTCGTCCGCATCGTCGTGCTCGTGTAGGGGAATCGCTGAATGAACGTGCCGTCATCTCCCCCCGGCTCGAGACCCGCCTCTGTGAGGCGCTCTACCAAGAACTCGGCGGCTGCTTCGAGGCCCGGACTGGGTGTATCCCGCCCAGCGAGCTCGTCGCTCGCCAGGAAGGCAATGTTTGAGCGAATATCCTCCGCACGAATCGTTGCGGCGGCTCGAACGGTCGCCGCGTCGTACGCTGAGAGGGGTCGATTCGCACTCGGGGAGGGTGAGGTACCGGGCTGGGTTGTCCCTCCGCCCGCGCTCGAACAGGCACCGATGCCAAGGCTAAAGCACAACAGGAATCCGAATCTCACAGAAGTCCTCCAAGCGATGGAGTGAGGTGGTCTCTTCAGGTGGAGGACGGGTCCACCGACCAGGTGCCCGACTTGCCGCCGTCCTTGAAGCGAAGGTGAACGTCCTCGATCACCATACCACGATCGAGGGATTTTGCCATGTCGTATACTGTGAGCAGACCGACGGATACGGCGGTGAGCGCCTCCATCTCGATGCCGGTTTGGCCCAAAACCTTGGCTTCGACCCGGATGACGATCCCCGGAAGGTCGTCGTCCGGCTCCACCTCCACCGAGAAGGAAGCACCTGGGAGCTGATGACAGAGCGGAATGAGGTCACTGGTGCGCTTCCCTCCCATGATGGCGGCCAAGCGGGCGACTTGAAGCGCGTCTCCCTTGCGCACGTCACCGGCCTTGATCGTGGTCAGCGTTTCGAGAGACATGCGGATGTGGCCCTGGGCGACCGCGGTTCTCTGGGTCGTCTCTTTTTCTACGATGTCGACCATCCGAGGGTGCCCCTGTTCGTCGAGGTGCGTCAGTTGCGATCCATCGGTGAGCGCGCCTCGTTTAGGGGGTGCCACTGAGTGCCTCCCGGACTCCGGTCAACAGGCCGGCTACGACGAGTTGGGAATTGACGTTTCCCGACGCGAGCTCCCTCGCCACGTCCACATGACGAAAGGCGCTGGCGACGGCGATCGGATGAATATCCCAATCCCTGCGAATTCGTTCCAGAAAGTCGAGCGTATCGTCGTTCATGATCTTCTCGGGAGCGTTCAGCACTACGGCTGACAAGTCGCGCAGTGCGTCCTCCATGAGGTCTAAGAGCGGAATGAGTCCGCGACTCTTGGTAGGGCCGAATTCCAGTGACCGCCGATAGATGGATCCCGCGTCTCTGTCGGACGCGGCGGCCAGCAAGCGAAAGGCTTTTTGGCGTAACAGTTCGAGGGGGCCCGGCCCGTCTTCGGCGGGGAGAAAACCGAGTGCCCGACCGATCGAGCCTCTCGCCAGGCGAGCCGCTCTGGCCGCGCCTTCAGGGTCCGCGCCGGCCTTCTCGATAAGGAAACGCGTGGTCTGCTCGTCGGAGAGCGGGGGGAGGTGGAGTGGCATGGCCCTCGATCGAATTGTCGCGAGGAGACGCTCGGGCTCGCTCGACGTCAGGGCGAAGAACGTCTTGGGGGGCGGCTCCTCGAGCAACTTGAGCAACGCATTCGCCGGTTCCTGACTCGACTCTTGGGGAACCAATGTCTCCGCATCGCCGACTACGATTACCTGATACGGTCCCATGGCCGGCGATTGTTGGGCTCGAGCACGTATGGATCGAGCGGTAGCGAGGTACAGGCCACTCGGCTCCAGGGATGGGAGGGAAGGTCGCAGGGGGTTGTCTCTGCGCTCCGCCAACATGTCGTGGCGAGCGGCCTCTAGGGCGTCGCCGAGCTTGTCCGGGCGTGCGCCCTTAGGCTTGGAAAGCGGAAAATACCAGTGGAGATCCGGGTGCTCGAGAGCCAACGCCAGCCGGCAGGATTTACACTCGGAGCAAGGGCCTCCGGAAGAGGCGTCCTCGCACAGGAGGAGTTGGCCGAGCCAAAGAGCGAGTCTCTGCTTTCCGACGCCACGGGGTCCGCGGAGGATGACGCACTGCGGCAGCTTGCCGGCGTCGAGCGCGCGGGACAGTGAGGACTGTAGACTGTCGTGCCCAATGAGGGGATGCAGGTTCACCGGCCTCGCGGGCGGAGCCACAGTAGGGGATCTTGAGCCCGTGGCGAACCCCCGGGTACGGGTGCCCGAACCTGGAACTCAATATGCGATCCCTCGGGTGTGTCCGCGCCGCCCACCGTACCCACGACCTGACCCTCGGCGACCTGGCGTCCCTGAATCACACCGATCTCTTCGAGATATAGGTAAAGTGTGTAGAATCCCACGCCATGGCTGAGAACCACCGTCGGTCCGTATCCCTCGAAGGGACCTGCGAGAACAACGGTGCCGGCCCGCACCGCGCGAACCGGGGTGCCCGTCTGGGCGCCGATCCCGATCCCGTTCCAGCGAAGGACGATCCCATTGGGCCTTTCCTCTCGACCGAAGGTATAGATGACGTCACCCTCCGTGGGCCAATCCAGTACTCCGGCGTCCCCCCGCATGATCGCGCCGACGCCGGCCGAGCCCGGTGGATTCCGTTCGAGCGCGAGTCGTTGGGCCTCGAGGTCTGTGACGAGGCGACCGATGCGAACCTCGTCGGCTTCGAGCTTCTCCAGGCGGCCCTCTGTGGTTCGCTCTCGAGATCGATAGTCCTCCAAGGCGCGCCGATGTCGCGCCTCGACGGAACTCAGGGCTGCCACTTCACTCAGCTTGGACTGCCTAAGCCGACCGAGGCTCACCATACTGACTTCCAAGCCTTCATTCTGGCCCACCAGATCCGTCTCCAGCTCGCGTACCCGCCCAACCAACGTGCGGTCATAGGACGCGATGAGGTGCAGGTATCGGTACGTCGAAAGGAGGCCCGAGAAGGAGCCGGCCCCGAGTAGGACGCGGACCGAGTGGAGCGGTCCGCGCTTGTAGATGTCCCGAAGGCGACGGTTCAGAACGGCGGTGCCGGTTCTCAAGCGCTCGCGTGTGAGCACCAGCGTCCTCGACATGGTCTGGATCTCGGCGGCTACCGCGTCCGCCTGGAAGTCCACCTCGCCGAGCGCAGAACGAGATGCGCTGATCTGCCTTTCGACGTTCGCCAGCTCGGCGGAAACATCGCGTACCTGGCCCCCCAGGTCGGCCATCTCTCGCCGCAGGCGCACGCGCTCCTGTCGCACTTCCTCAAGTCGGCGTTGGCTCTCGATGATCTCGCGGCGAATCTCTGTCGATTGGCCGACTAAAATCAGGGGCGACAAGCTGAACGCCAGAGCAAGTAATACGATGACCACAGCGGGTACCACAGCGGGTGAGTGCCGAGTCATCTTCAAATTTCTCTGAGGTGCTTGCGCACGGAGAGGTTGCTGGCGATGAGGCCAAAGACCACCCCGGCCAGGACTCCGATACCTGCCCATTGGGTCGGAATCCATGAAATAGTGAAGAGATACTGGAGAACGGATCGGAACGTGAGGTACGTCATGGCGACCGCGAGCAACCCGCCTAGGGCGCCCGTGACCACACCTTCGATGAGGAACGGTTGCCGGATGAACTCGTCCCGGGCGCCGACGAGCTGCATGACCTTGATCTCCTCCCTTCGGGCGAAGATGGCAATGCGAACCGCGGTGCCGATGATGAGGGCGGCGACCACGGCGAAGGCGGTACCGAGCACGGTAGTGGTCACCCCACCCATGCGCCGCAGCGTGAAGAGCTTGTCGACCCATTCCTGACCGTACTGAACGTCTTCGACGATAGGGAAGGCCTCCGCCTGCCGCGCGAGGCGGTCGACCGTTTCGCGGGTCCGACTCCCAGGTCGAAGTTGGATCTCGAGGGAGGCCGGGAGAGGATTTACCTCTAGGTCCGTCAGGATCTC
>CAUZAE010000149.1:0-6420 GCA_963577685.1 Gemmatimonadales bacterium UBA6960
GTGACGTCCACCAGAAATCTCACCCGAGGTCGTAGCGGCCGTCACCTCGCGGCGGTACCGACCTAGTGTTCTCCCCCGGGCGGCTCGCGGGCGTCCAATATGTCTTTTCGACGATCCGCTGCCGCGTAGAGTTCGGCGGGGCTACCCGCTTCACTCAGAAGCGCGATCGCTTCCGCGAGCACGGGATCACGCTGGGCGCGAATTTCCATCGAGGGCCCTGCGCGACCCATGCGATCGGCGATCCGTGTGGCGAGGCGCCACTCGATATATTCTCGGATCTCAGGGCTATCCATGAAGCTCTGCGGAACACCCTCTCCTGAGAGGGCCACGAGGAATGTCTCGAAGTCCTCGGCATTGACCCCAGGCTCGGCACCCTCATCGGTCCTTTTCTCGGCTTGGCTAAACGCGTGCTCGGCGATGCGCAGGGCGACATTGACCCCGTCGGCCGCCGTCACGGAAAGAAACTCGCGCTCGAGACTCGTGAGGGTATCGTTAGCGATCGTCAGATCGGGGAACACGCCGCCACCCGCGAGCAATGATCTCCCGGACTGGCTCGTGACCACCCGGAACGTATCCGGGTCCTCGTCCAGTGGCCGTCCCTGCATCGTCCGAGGGCGGTGGAGGGACCTGCCAAGTGGCGTAAACCACTCTCCGGTCGTAAGACGGAGATGCCTCTTTTCGGTCAACCGGAAGACGTTTTGAAAGACACCTTTTCCAAACGTCCTCTCGCCAATGATGAGGGCCCGATCGTGATCCTGAAGAGCTCCCGCAACGATCTCGGAAGCCGATGCCGAAAATCGGTCCACCAACACGATGACGGGTTTCCCCGGGATCCGGTCCGGCATCTGGGCATTCCAGGCCTCGTCGAGATTGCGCCCCTCCTGTCCCGGGATCCGACTTTCTGCACTCGCGAGTCGAACTCCCGGCTCCAGGAAAAGATCGCCGATGCGGAGCGACTCATCCAAAAATCCTCCCGGGTTTCCTCGCAGGTCGAGAATTACGCCCCGAGCATCACTGAATCTCGTCAGGGCCGAATCCACCTCCTGAGCCGACCCACGTGCAACTCGATCGAGTCCGATGTAGCCGATGTTGGGGCTCACGATATCCGCCACCACGGCTGAAATATGAACACTGTCCCGTTTAATCGTGGGCGTGAGTGGAGCCCGAAGACCCTGACGAGCAATCCTCAAGTTGACGGACGTACCGATTTCTCCACGAATGGCGTCCGACGCGTTTCGGGTTGTCCATCCCTCGGTGCTCTCGGCGTTGACTCCTATGATGAGATCTCCAACCTCCAACCCGGACTCCTCCGCCGGTGTACCGCGGAAGACCGCGGTGATGGTGATGGTCTCGTTGAGGTTGGTGATCTGCACCCCGATCCCGGCGTAGTTCCCAGTGTTTCCTTCCTGGAATTCGTCGAATTCAGCTGGAGTGAACGCCTGCGCGTACGGATCATTCAGTTCACGGATGAACCCGTTGACCGCCCGCTCCCAGAGCGCCGAATCAGGCAATACCTCGAGTCCATAGTCACGAACCGATTGGAATACGCTCAAGAATATCTGTGCGCCGGCCGCCACGGATTCCGGAGCCCCGGGGCGGTCACGTCCGGAAGTCTGAGGCGACTGGCCTGCGGAGGGGCGCACAAGGACGAGGGCCAAGAGGAGGGCCAGGGTGATCTTCCGAATCATGGATTCACTTTCCGTACGAGCCGTTTGCCTGGGATGTCGTCTTTAACCCCGCCCCGTCCAGGGTCGTTCCCCGCGAGGGGGGGCCTACGACTATACGCACAGACTCCTTACCTTGTCGAGACACACTTAACCGTCGACGTCCACGGGAGGCGCCGCCGATGATGTCACCTCAGAGTCACTCTCACCTTCGGGTGGGTCTGGCACAATTCAAACCTAAGAAGGCCGACCTCGAGTTCAATCTCGCGGGCATCCGTCAAGTGATGGCGGAACACATGGGCGCCGCGGATTTGCTCGTCTTCGCCGAGGCGAACCTCAGCGGATATTTCCTCGAGGGCGGCGTCGCCGAGGTGGCCGTAAGTGCGGCCGATGTTGCCGAAGGACTGGGCTCACCGTCCCCAGATTGTCCGGACGTGGTCGTCGGGTTTTACGAGCGATATCGTCGAAGGCTTTACAACAGCGTGGGCTATTTTACTCCGGGGCCGGACGCCTTCGAGACCGTTCATGTCCACCGGAAGATGTTTCTTCCGACGTATGGCGTCTTCGATGAAGCGCGCTTCGTGGAGGCCGGTACATGGGTCCAGGCGTTCGACACGAGGTTTGGCCGTATCGGTCTTCTGATCTGCGAGGACATGTGGCATTCCCTCACTACCACGATTCTGGCCCTTGGAGGCGCGGAGCTGATTGTGGCGGTGAGTGCCTCACCGGCACGAGACTTCGTCCAGGGTGGGGAAGGGCGACCCAAGAACTTGAGTCGGTGGGACGATCTCGCGCCGGCAGCGGCACTGGAGCATGGCATATTCGTGGTGGTGAGCCAACTCGTTGGCTCCGAAGGCGGAAAGGTCTTTCCCGGCGGATCGATGGCGGTCGGCCCGGACGGTGAGGTGCTGGCACAGGCTCCTCTGTTCCAGGGCGGCGTGACCGTGGCATCACTGGACTTCGCCGACATCGACCGTATCAAATCGCCCCTACTCGCGGACCTCGAGAGGGCGCTCCCCGGGCTGCAGCACTCGTTGGAGACGGCCGGCCGGCCGGCCGAACGGGATGTAGGGCAAGAAGAACGCCGACCCCTAGCGGAATCGACAGGCCCTCCTGAGGCCGAATCCGATCTTCGACTTCCGGTTGGTCCGGATGGTACGGCACTGCTCGACCTGGACATGGGTCTCGTCGAGAGCGTTCTCTTGGAGTTCATTCGGGAAGAAGTCGTACGTCATCGAGGATTCGAGCGTGTCGTGATCGGCCTCTCAGGTGGGGTCGACTCCAGCGTGTCGCTCTACTTAGCGGTCCGAGCTCTGGGTGCTGAAAACGTCTTCGGATTCCGAATGCCTTACGCCACGTCGAGCCAGGACAGTCTTGATCATGCCGCCTTGGTGCTCGAGGACACGGGCGTCAAAGGGCGAACGATCGACATTACGGCTGCCCTGGACGCCTACGCCGACGCCGATGAGCCGGACCTTTCGCCCCTCCGCAGAGGAAACCTAGCAGCGCGCATTCGCTCGATCGTTCTCTTCGACCAGTCGGCGAAGATCGGCGCGCTTCCTTTGGGGACAGGAAACAAGTCGGAGCGCCTGCTCGGCTATTATACGTGGCACGCCGATGATTCACCGCCGATCAACCCTCTTGGGGACCTGTTCAAGACTCAGGTGTGGGCGCTCGCACGGCACTTGGGCGTTCCCAATGTAATCATAGACAAGCCTGCGTCTGCGGACCTGATTCGCGGTGTACATGATGAGGACGAACTGGGGATCTCCTATCACTTGGCGGATCCGATTCTCCACTGGTTGCTGAAGGGCTACAAACCCGAAGAGCTCAGGAGCCGAGGCTTTTCACCAGATGATGTGGACTTGGTTTGGCAACGTCTCTCCGCCACCCACTGGAAACGGGAATTGCCTACGGTGGCCATGATCTCGTCGAGCGCCATCGGTGAATTCTACCTCAGGCCCGTAGACTACTGACCCCTCGTCACTCTTCTTCGGAGGCTCTCGAGCGGCGACAGCGGCGTGAGTTCTCCGTCCATGATTGATGCGAGCTCCTCTTCCTCCTTCCAGTACGACTCCAGCTCTGCCATTTCCAGGTTGAGAAGCCGCCGCTCGACGGAGTCGTTCACCGCGATTTCCAGCGCGATCGCCCCGGTACGTTGAAGGTCGCCCAAGGTCCTGCCCTCTCGAATGACGATGCGGGTCAGATTGCGAGCGTTTCCGGCCTCTTTGATCAGGCGAGTAGCCGCCTTTACCCGTCCCTCCGTGGCTCCGGCATGGTGATGATAGGCGAGGAGGCGGCGGGACACATACTCTCCCTCCTTGCCGCCCAAATGTAGCCCGCCCTCATCGACCTCGTGACATGTGGGGCAACGTCGTGTCACCGACAACGGGCCTCCGGATTGTTCGCCACACGAGAGGATCACCCCTCCTCGCTCACCGAAGGGAATCGACTGGAATACGTAGCCACACCGAGGACAGGCCTGATGCCCGTGCCACGCGGTCCCACCGAAGCGGAGCCACCTCGCTACGTTTGCGACCTTGTCCGGTGCGTGCTCCCACAGAAACCAGGCACCCAACCAACCGATGCCACCGGTCGCCCAACCCCCCGCAATGGCAGCTCCGGCCGCCGCGGTCCCCATGAACATCATCTGCTTGTGCTTGGCCGCCCGGTGCGCGAGCTCTCGTCCGTAGCGCCACCATGCCTCTTCCGTGAGATCCGCCCGCCCCACCCGGACGACGTCCAAGCGCCCGACCCTCAGGAACGTAATGTTGTCAGTTTGGGAAAGCAGGGTGGAGCGATCTCTTACCCCCTTTTCGAGTTCGTCCAACGCCTCCCAGCGTTCTTCGATCGGGGCCAAGGACCAACGTTTGCAGGATTTACACACGGCCCAAAGTCGGCCGCGCTCCGGATCGTACGCCACCCTCGAGGCCGTCGGAAAATGCTCGAGCTCCTCATTCGTCGGGAACGGAGCATGGCAAACCAAACAGTGTTTGAACAAGCGAACTCCCTAACACAACCCAGAAGAGCAGATGAGACCCTGTTGAGGTACACCTCGCACGGTGACCATGTTACGATCCGGCCGCAGTGTTTCTTCCATCCCCATCCTTGGAGTGACCCGAGGCGGATGACCTCGGTGGGCTAGCCTCCTTCGCGAATCGACATCATTTTTCGGGTTGCCGTTCGATGCATCCGGCCAATCACAATGTCCCACGGAAGATCGATGCTCCTCGTTATCGACAACTACGACTCATTCACTTTCAATTTGGTCCAATACCTCGGTGAACTGGGTGCCGATATCCTCGTCTCTCGAAACGACGAACGGTCGCTTGAAGAACTCCAGGCTCTCGCTCCCTCGCGGGTGGTCATCTCCCCCGGACCGTGCACGCCTAGTGAAGCCGGCGTGAGTGTCGAACTCTTTCGAGTTCTCGACCCGTCGGTTCCCATGTTGGGGGTCTGCCTCGGACACCAAGCGTTGGGAGAGGCTTTCGGAGGAAGAACGGTGCGGGCTGAGCGTGTCATGCATGGAAAGACCGCTCCGGTTCGACACACGGGTGAAGGCATCTTCGCTGGTATCCCGTCCCCACTTACGGTCGCTCGCTACCACTCTCTGGTCACCGACATCTCAGGGACCTCGGGTTTGCTAATTCCTGTCGCGTGGAGCGCAACGGAGGAGGAGGGTGATGAAGTTCAAGCGATTCGACATCGGGAGCGGCCCCTCTGGGGGGTCCAGTTCCATCCGGAGTCGTTGTTCTCCCAATCCGGTAAGACACTCCTCGGGAATTTTCTGGACCTGTGAGTATCATTTCTCTTTCCGTGTCGTCCGCCGTGTGGTCCCGCTTGTTCGGAGCAGCCTCCAAGTGGGCGACTGTCCAAAAGTGCCGGCCGACCGTTGCCAACCCTTACAGACCTCGGATAACTTGCCAGGTGTGAATTTCGCGGGATCTAGCATGGCTTCGTGTCCAGGATTGGACCGTTGAGTGGCCGCGTTCTGGGCATCGTTCCGGCGCGGTTGGCTTCCACCCGTCTCCCCAACAAACCCCTCTATCCGCTTCTCGGAAGGCCCCTCATCGAATGGGTGTGGCGCCGAGTGGAGACCATGACCGTCTTGGATCACGCCGTGGTCGCCACGGACAGTGAAGAGGTCGCGGATGTATGCAGGGCCTTGGGAGCGCCGGTCGAGATGACATCAGTGGATCACCACTCCGGCACGGATCGAGTGGCTGAAGTCGCCCGACGTAAGGCCTTCGAAGATTATTCCGTCGTCGCGAATATTCAGGGAGACGAGCCTCTGCTGAGTGAGTTGCACCTAGAGGCCGCCATCACACTCGTACGAAATGAGGGTTGGGAGATCGGCACCTGCGCCACGCCCCTACAAGACGAGGACGCGCGCCAGGATCCTTCGGCGGTAAAAGTGGCCCGCGCGGCGGGGGGGCGCGCACTCTACTTCTCCAGAGCCTCCATCCCGTATTGCCGAGACCGCAAGCCGACCCCCGAGGATTTAGGGAGAGAGCCGTTCTTGAGGCATATAGGAATCTACGCGTACTCTCAGAATGCTCTGGAGCGTTGGGTCGCTATGGCTCCTTCACCTTTAGAGCAACTCGAGCAGCTCGAACAACTCAGGCCCCTCGAGGCGGGACTCCGCATCGGAGTCGCGATTGTGGGAAAGGCAGATCGAGGCGTAGACACTCCCGCAGATGCCGTTCGCATGGAAGCACAACTCGCTAAAATCAAACCCAAGATACGTGACGGGAGA
>CAUZAE010000150.1:0-6416 GCA_963577685.1 Gemmatimonadales bacterium UBA6960
GGAGAGACCTTACAAGAAGAGCGCTACGGTGGTCGGAGACGTGCTGGGCAAGTACCACCCCCACGGAGACTCCGCCGTGTACGACGCCCTCGTACGCATGGTGCAGGATTTCTCGCTCCGTTACCCACTCATAGATGGTCAAGGCAACTTCGGATCGATCGACGGTGATTCGGCGGCGGCGTATCGATACACCGAGGTCAAGCTTCCGCCGATCTCCGAGGACGTGTTGGCCGACATCGAGAAGGAAACGGTCGATGTCGTCGACAACTTCGACGGTCAGCGGACCGAACCCACGGTTCTTCCCTCCAAGGTGCCGAATCTCCTCATAAACGGCTCCTCCGGGATCGCGGTAGGTCTCAGCACCAACGTGCCGCCTCACAATCTTCGGGAGGTGGCGGCCGCCCTGAGGGCGCTGATCGAGGAGCCCGATCCTACCACCGACATGTTGATGAAACACCTTCCCGGCCCGGACTTCCCCACGGGTGGATTCGTGGTTGGGCGGGACGGAATCCGTGACATGTACGAGCGTGGGCGGGGCCGCATGGTAATGCGTGCTCGTATCGTCAAGGAGGCGCTGAGGGGTGGGAAGGAGCAGTTGGTGGTGACGGAGCTCCCCTATGCGGTCTCCAAAGGCCGGATTATCAGGCAGATCACGGATCTAGCCAGGAAGGGAGGCCTCGGCGACGTCACCGACATGCGGGACGAGTCGGACCGTGACGGGGTCCGGCTCGTAGTGGAGCTAAAGCGGGGGGCGAAAGCTGGCGGCGTCATTCGGCTCCTCCAGCGGAAGACGAGCCTCCAGAGCACGTTCGGGGCGATCATGATCGCGCTGGACCACGGAGAGCCGAAAGAGTTCACACTTCTCCAGCTTCTGGAGCGATTCAGGGATCACCGAGTCGAGGTGATCCAGCGACGTTCCCAACACGATCTCGAGAAGGCGCAAGCGGAGAGCCATACCCTCGAGGGCCTGGGGGCTGCCCTCGGCGCCCTGGACGAAGTCATCGCGATCATCCGTGGGTCGGCGGACCGTGGCCAGGCGTCGATCAAGCTACAGGACTTCCTCGGGCTCTCTGAGGTCCAGGCCGCCGCCATCCTCGATATGCGTTTGGCGAAGTTGACCGCGCTCGAACAGGACCAGCTCAAGAAGAGACTCAAGGAGCTCAGGACCGTCATCAAGGATCTGAGGGCCATCCTCAAGAGTGAGGCACGGAAACTCGACATCATGTTGGAAGAGCTAGACGAACTCGTGGAGAAGTACGGAGACGATCGTCGTACCGTGATCCTGGACGACGACGAGTCCGCCGAGATGAAAGTGGAGACCGCGGTGGCGGACGAGGACGCGGTGATCACCGTCAGCCACGAGGGGTTCGTCAAGAGGATCCCGATGCACATCCATCGGCGCCGGGTGTCGTCCGGAAAGGCGCTGGCGGAGATGGAGCGCTTCGAGAGCGATTACCTCGAGCGAATCTTCGTGGCGAGAACGCAGGGGTGGTTGCTGGCCTTCACCGAAAACGGTCATCTACACTTTCTTCCCGTGCTCGACGTCCCCGAGGGTGGCCGAGCTTCGAGAGGGCGGTCCATATACGCACTGACGCCGGCGGGCCGCCAGGACCCGGTCGTGAGCCTGTTGGCGGCGGACGATCTGTCCGCAGAGCTCTTCGTCGTGTTCCTCACGAGGAACGGATTGATGAAGCGGACCAGACTCGCGGACTTCGCAAATCCGCGCTCCGGGGGGGTCATTGCGGCGGGCTTGAAGGAGGGAGACCGTGTTCTGGACGTGCGGCTTTCCGATGGTGATGCGGAGATCATGCTGATCACGAGGGCCGGCCGAGCGATCCGCTTTCCGGAGTCTGATCTGTCGGTTTTCGGACGCACGGCGCGGGGAGTAAAGGGCATCGATCTTCAGGGCGACGATACGGTCGTTGGGATGCTGCTGATTCGGAGAGACGCTTGGGTTCTGAGCGTTGCAGAGGACGGTAGTGGCAAGCGAACTGAAGTCGGGGAGTTTCCACTACAAAAGAGGGGGGGGCTAGGTACGTTGGCGGTTCCGTCGGGGGAGGGAACGGCTCTGGTTTCGGTCCTCGAAGTACTGGAGGGTGACGAGGTGATGGTGGTAATGGCGGGAGGTGAGGTGCACCGTCTGCAGGTCGATCAAATTGCGTCACAGGGAAGACGGAAAAAGGGGCGGTCCCTCGTCAAACCGTCCGCCGGGGATCGTGTCGTAGCCGTGACGCAGGCGTATGGCGGCGGTGAGCAGAAGAAAGAGTCGCGTGAAGAGGGGGGAGAGGAAGTGCCCGGACAGTTGGATCTGCTGGGATAACCCCAGACTGGAGTTACCGCCGGTCTCCTAGCACGGCCGTCACGCTCACGCGCTCACCGTCCCGCATGACCACGATCTCGACCTCGTCCCCAGCCTCGTGCTCCTGGAGGGCATACGTATAGGCGTAGATGTCCCCGATCTCCTTGCCGGCGAAGGCCACTACGATGTCCCCTCTCATCAGGCCCGCGATGTCTGCTGGGCTCCCCTCTCTGACGCCCGACAGCCGTAGACCGAAGTCCGTCGGGATCATGTCGGGGATCGTCCCGAGATAGGGGCCATATCCGCCACTGGTGTTGGACGATGTCTGTCCGTGTGCCGGCACTTCAGAGGCCTGAATGGGAGTGATGGCGACCCTCCGTGCCGCGCCTTCCTCTCCGGCCAAGTCGAGTGTGAGCTCGGTCACGAGATCTACGATCTGACGCAGACCGTCCCCATCGATTTTCTCCCAGTCGTCGGAGGGACGGTGGTAGTCCTCGTGCGTGTTGGAGAAGAAGTGGAGTACGGGAATGCCTTCTCCGTAGAAGGATGCGTGATCCGACGGCCCGAATCCGTCCGGTGCGGTAGCGATCGTGAGCGGTCGGGTCAGCTCGCCGTTGGCTGTCTTGAGCACCTCCAGCCACTCCTCAGCAGTCCCCACGCCCATGACCATGAGGGGCCGACCCTCGAGTCGGCCGATCATGTCCATGTTGAGCATCGCGACCGTCCGGTCGAGCGGTACGAGCGGCTCTCTCACGTAGGTGGCCGAGCCCCAGAGGCCCTTCTCCTCGCCGGTGAACGCGAGGAAGAGGATGGACCGGGCCGGCTCGCGGTCCCCCATGGCTAAGCGGTGTGCGACTTCGATCAGTCCCGAGGTGCCGCTGGCGTTGTCATCGGCTCCGTTGTGAACGACACCGACAGCGTCGGGTTCGAGGGATCCCTCACCGCCCAATCCGAGGTGATCGTAGTGAGCTCCGACGATGACCACTTCTCGAGCCAGGTCTGGGTCGGCTCCCGGCAGGAACGCTACGACGTTGCGGGCCTCCACGGCTCGCGGTCGTACGGAGGTCACCATGGTAGCGGTACCGCCACTGCGAGCGGCGTGTCGGATGCTCGCGGCCGCATCTCCTGCCAGTGCAGCCACGGGAATCCGGAGGGCGGACCGAGTCTCCGTGAAGAGTTCGGGGAGCTCTCGATCCTCACGTAAGAGCACGAGAAGGGCGCCGGCCCCACGTCCGGCAGCCACCGACGCCTTGAAGTGGGTGTCCGCCTGGAGCGCTCGACTCGAGGAGAACCGGAGGTCCCCCTCCTCCACGACGACGATTCGACCGTCGATGTCGAGTTTGGGATATTCGTTGTCCGGATCTCCCGGTCTGTTTATGCCGTCACCCCCGTAGATCAGCTCTGCCGTAATCGAGGTCGACGCGGAGTATCCCAGCGGGATCCACTCCGATCCGACGGGGTAGCTGATTCCTGCGTCTCGCAGTGTGTTTTGTTCGCCTAGCAGCGAGCCTGCTCGGACCGGGAAACTCTGGAAGTAGCTGCCGTCACGGCCGGCGCCTTCGAGTCCGATTGCCTCGAGTTGGTGGGCGATGTAGTCTGCCGCACAGCGGGCGCCTCGCGTTCCGACCTCACGCCCCTCGAGAGCGTCGTCGGAGAGGTAGCGCACGTGAGCTTCGACAGCTCCAGCGTTGCCCGCTGATGCGGCTACGTCTGGGCAAGCCTGGACTTGGTACGCATATAGGGTCTTGGCCGGGCCGGGGAGTACGAGGCCGGTCGCGACCGCTAGGGTAACGCCAATGGATTTCAACATCGACCATCCCTTTGGGGGATCTGGAGGATCTGAATGTATCCCTTGATGAAGCTCGGAGCTGTAGGTGTCGCGAGCGTTCTCATCTTCTCCGGCCTGCTTCCCTCGTGGTCAGTGTCCCCGGCGATACCCTCCGAGCCACAGGAGACCCATCTCAGGAACATCCGGCAGCTCACCTTCGAAGGGGAGAACGCCGAAGCGTATTTCTCGTTCGACGGAACCCGGCTCATCTTCCAATCCACGTCGCGGAGTGGCGGGTGCGATCAAATCTACACGATGTCGCTCGACGGTGGCGACGTCGAGTTGCTGAGCACGGGACAAGGCCGGACCACGTGCTCGTACTATTATCCTGCCGGGGACAAGATTCTCTACTCCTCAACCCACCATTTCGCGAGTTCCTGCCCCGCCGTGCCCGATTTTTCTCGCGGGTATGTGTGGGCGGTTTATCCGAGCTTCGACATCTTCATGGCAGATGCCGACGGTTCGAACCTTCAACAGCTAACGCATTCTTTCGGCTACGACGCCGAGGCGACCTTCTCGCCCCTAGGCGACCGCGTCGTATTCACGTCCATGCGGGACGGGGATCTCGACATCTACTCGATGAAGCCAGATGGGTCCGACGTCCGACGGCTCACAGATGAGGTCGGCTACGACGGGGGTCCGTTCTACTCCCCCGACGGATCGAAAATCGTCTACCGGGCACACCGTCCCTCCACCACCGAGGACATCGCGGACTATACCGCCCTGCTGGCGGACGGACTGATCCGCCCGAGCGAGTTGGAGATTTTCGTCATGAACTCCGATGGTTCCGGGCAGACCGAGATCACCCATAACGGAGCGGCCAATTTCGGTCCCTTCTGGCACCCCTCCGGCAGCAAGATCATCTTCGCGTCGAACATGGACGATCCGACCGGTCGAGACTTCGATCTCTACATGATCGACGAAGACGGGTCGGGATTGGAGCGGATCACCTTCACGGATGGATTCGACGGCTTTCCGGTCTTCAGCCCGGACGGTCGATATCTGGTGTGGGGCTCCAACCGTAACCAGGCCCGAGAAGGCGAGACGAACGTCTTTATCGCGGAGTGGGTGGAGTAGGCCCCCTGTCCCAAGAGGCTACGGCGTCTCCGCCATCGTCAGGAATTCGGTCAAGATCCGGAAGGTGAGTCCCCAGATGGTGTGTCCCCTCACGTGGTAGGAAGGAAATTTCCTAGGTCCCTCCGGTAAGTTGATGGTTATTGTGCGGCCACTCCGGGGATCGAGCAGAGTCTCGACCGACACCCAGAGTACGGACTGGACCTCTCGAGAGTTGACACGGGCGTCGACATCTGGGGGCACGGCGAAGACGTAGGGTACGACGGTGATCGGGGGCAGGCGCTCACTGCTCGGCAGCACCTCCGTTAAGCGGCCCAGTTGCAGGCCGCGTGTGGCGAGCTCGACGCCGGTCTCCTCGGAGGTCTCCCGGATCGCTGTCTCCTCGAGTATCGCGTCGCCGGGGTCCCGGCGTCCCCCGGGCAGTGCCACGTGCCCCGACCAGGGGTCGCGCACCGACTTCGCACGCTCGATCAGAAGCAGCTCGAGATCGTCCGACGCTCGGACCACGAGTGCGACCGCCGCCTGCGTGTGCCCCTCTCGGGGCTTGGGCTCGGCTCCGTTGGCCGGGTGCTTCGAGAGGCGGTGCATGAGGCTTCGCAGCCGAGGGTCCTTGATGTCAATCGAGTCCGTCACCGGTGTGCGTGCCCCTGTCTTGGACTGAGGGTCGGTCAAACCCCCCGGGCGTCAGGCGCCCAGATGTGTTTGTGGAGTTGCGTTTGCAGTCGCACTGGAAGGAGATCGTCCAGAATCCAGGCAGCGAGGTGCAGGGGATCGAGGACGTCCCACACCGGCGACATCAGGATGGCGCCGAGCGTGCCTTCTTCGGGACGTCGGTCGAGGCCGCGTTCACGGATCACAGCGCGCGCCCATTCGTAATCTGTCCGGTCCGCCAAGACGAACTTCACCTCGTCTCGTTGCGTGAGGTGGTCGAGGTTGCTCCAGAGGTTCCTGTCGACCTCACCCGATCCAGGACACTTGAGGTCCATGATGCGGTGGGCTCGGGGGTCGAGGGGCGAGACATCGATTGAACCGGACGTTTCCACGAGCACGGTGAATCCTTCGTCCAACAACATGGCCGTGAGTGAGAACGCGTTCTGGTGCGCCAACGGCTCACCGCCTGTGATCTCCACCAGGCGAGTTCCCAGGGCCTCCACCTCCTGGACGATCTCGGTCAGGAATCGGCGTTGGCCTCCATGGAACGCGTACTGTGTGTCG
>CAUZAE010000151.1:0-6368 GCA_963577685.1 Gemmatimonadales bacterium UBA6960
CACGAAGGGCACCACGTCGGTGGCCCCCATCCTGGGGTGCTCCCCCTGGTGCTCTCGCATGTCGATGAGTTGGGCCGCACGTGCCACGCACTGAAAGGCAGCCTCCTCCACAGCCTCGGGAGGGCCAACGAAGGTCACGACGGTTCTATTGGTATTGGCCCCAGGGTCGACGTCGAGAAGGCTCACGCCCGTTACAGCTTCGACGGCGTCGGTGATCTCCTTCAGGACGGCGGGATTGCGTCCTTCGGAGAAGTTGGGGACACATTCGACGATCGCTTGAGACATCTGCTGTTAACCCTCACGCATTGGAAGACGAAGTCCTTCTCGTGCAGCGGTCTCTACCGCCGTCTCATAGCCCGCGTCGGCGTGTCGTACGACGCCGATACCGGGGTCGTTGGTGAGCACCCGGCGAATCCGCTCCGACATCTCGGGTGAGCCGTCGGCCACCAGGACCTGACCGGCATGCAGCGAGTTCCCGATGCCGACCCCTCCTCCATGATGAAAAGAAACCCAACTCGCTCCCGACGCCGTGTTCAACAGGGCGTTCAAGATCGGCCAGTCCGCCACCGCATCGCTTCCGTCGAGCATGGCCTCGGTCTCGCGAAAGGGCGAAGCGACGGATCCCGTGTCGAGGTGATCGCGTCCGATTACGATCGGCGCAGAAATGTCACCGCTGGCCACTAGCTCGTTCATCGCCACACCGAAACGGGCGCGCTCACCCTGACCCAACCAACAGATCCTGGCCGGGAGTCCCTGGAAATGCACGCGCTCCCGCGCCATGCGGATCCACCGTACGAGGTGCTCGTCCTCGCGGAACATCTCAAGCACGAGAGCATCCGTCCTGTGGATGTCAGCGGGATCCCCGGACAGCGCCACCCAACGGAACGGCCCCTTCCCCTCACAGAAGAGCGGCCGAACGTAGGCGGGCACGAATCCGGGAAAGGCGAACGCGTCCTCGAATCCAGCATCCAGCGCCTGGGTGCGGAGGTTGTTGCCGTAGTCCGTCGTGTGCGCGCCCATCTTCATCAGTGTGACCATGGCTTCGCAGTGAGCACGCATGGACGCCATGGATCGGCGAACATATTCGTCCGGATCGGAGACCCGGAGCGATGCTGCGGCCTCCAGTGAAAGCCCGGCCGGCACATAGCCGTTCAGCGGATCGTGGGCGGAGGTCTGATCAGTGAGCAGATCCGGGACGATTCCTCGTCGGGCGATTTCGGGAATCACTTCCGCACAGTTGCCCACGAGCCCCACGCTGAGCGCCTCACCCGCATCAGCAGCTCCCTTTGTCCATTCCAGCGCATCATCCAGATCGTCTGTCATGCGATCGCAGTAGCCAGTCTCCAAACGCCGCCGAATACGTTCTGGATCCACCTCCACCACCAAAATGGCACCTTCGTTCATCGTCGCGGCCAGGGGTTGGGCACCACCCATCCCGCCCATTCCTCCCGTCAGCACCCAGCGTCCTTTCAGGGTCGATCCGAAGTGTTCCTTCGCCATCGCCCCAAAGGTCTCATAGGTGCCCTGCAGGATTCCCTGCGAGCCGATATAGATCCAAGAGCCGGCGGTCATCTGACCGTACATCATGAGTCCCTTTCGCTCCAGCTCACGAAAGTGATCCCAGTCGGCCCAGCGTCCCACCAGATTCGAGTTCGCGATCAGGACGCGTGGCGCACCGGCATGCGTGCGGAAGATGCCCACGGGCTTGCCCGACTGAACGAGGAGTGTCTCGTCGTTCTCCAAATCGCGCAGACAGTACACGATGCGGTCGAACGCCTCCCAGCTTCGAGCGGCCTTGCCGGTTCCGCCGTACACCACCAGTTCGTCCGGTCGCTCCGCCACCTCCGGATCCAAATTGTTCATGAGCATCCGAAGAGCGGCCTCTTGGGTCCACCCTTTACATGTCCGCTCACTGCCTCGGGGTGCCCGAATTGATCGCTTCTGTGTCACGTCGCTCAAGATCGCTCCCTCGTCGGTTGAGCGCCCACATGGGACGCTGCTCCACGAACCTCCTCCGCCGGCATGGGCGGCCCAACTCCCGCCGAGTGGCTCCGGATCAGATTCCTCTGGAGCTCACCCTGGTGCTCGGGAGAGATCACCACTTCAGCCAGTCGTCCGAAACCGGTCGTCACGCCGTAGATCGCCTCATCCCGCTCTAATAGTCGAGTGACGAAGTCGCGGGCTACGTGAACATCCTTTCGGGCGGAATCCGACAGTCCAACGTCGACACGAGCCACCGCGATCCGCTCTAGGCCCCGCAGGTCGAGGTCGGACCCATTGAGCTCGATCACGGCCGATGCTTCCTGGCCTGTTGAAATTGCTCTCGGCTGATGCTCAAGTCCTCATTTCGCCAGCTCGATTCGAGCTCCACGCCAAGGCCGTCGGCCAATCGGTTCACATAATTGTAGTAGGAAGTTACTTGGCAGATGTCGAGTATCGCCGCATCCTCGAAGCCTGCCCCTCTGAGTCGCTCTACGTCGTCCGATGTCACAGCGGAAGGCGTACGACTCAACTTTATCGCGTAGTCCAGCATGGCCCGATCCGCGGCGCCGAGCTCGGCTTTCCGGTAGTCGCGAGCCAGCGTCCGAGAAAGCTCCGGATCCTTCGTAAGCCGACGGAGTCCCGCTCCGTGGTGGTTGATTCAGTAATAGCAGTCGTTCGCCACCGACACGGTGAGCGCGATCATCTCCCGTTGGATTCGCGTCAGACGAGAGGGCCCCCGCATGAGGTGGGCGTAGAGCTGAACATGATGGTCCATCGAGAGTGGGTTCAGCGAATGGATCCGAATGATGTTGTCGACCACCATCTCGGATCCGCCGTAACGGGCATACGACGCTGCGAGTACACCTTCAGCCTCATCGTATGGAACGTAGGGGATGTATGCCAATCTTCAGTACCTGGATCGGGCGGCGTCTGAACCGCGCGAAAGATGCCCGAATCCAATGAGTGAGGCAACGCGGCACGGGCAATCTTTCACGGTGCCCGTCACTTGCGGCACCGACCCCGGTATATGTAGTCGCAAACCAAGGTTGGTCTAGGATCGGCCCGCGAACCCTCGGTCTTGCCCGGACCACGGATGGAGACGGATGTGGAGCACCAGCAAAACGAGAGTCAGATAGACGAAAGGCGAAAGGGCAGGCGCCATTTGGGGAACCAGACCAGGGTCGGAAAAGGGCGCAGGGTGTGGACGCCCGTTGCCAACGTCGTGTGTCCCGGCCCGGTCGAAGTCCTTGCGTGGTTATGCGTCGCACGCTCGAAGGTGTAGCCGCGGTCCATCAAGCGTCGCAGCCCCCCGGTCAAGGCCGGGCCGTAGTGCTCGAGGAAGTCACCTCGCATCTGATCCACAACCATCAGGATCACCAACTTGGGCGCTTCCTGTTGCGACTCGAGTCCCCGCGGGCGTACGGCCGCCAGCGGACCGGCACACGCCACGACCACCCCCAAACAAATCAGAGCCAAGGTCCTCGAAAAATAGACCGTCGCATACCCTCCCGAATGGCGGCGTTTCCGCCGGTAGACCGTACGCTGATACCTGGGTTACACTTCCTTGGTCCCAATAGAAGGCTCTTGTAGAGCGTTCCCTCGCACGACGCGGGGAGCTTTACCAGACTGTAACCCATCGATCGGATGAAAGAAGACCACAGTCGCCGCTCCACTGGCCGGGATTTCGTTCGCGCCATCATCGCCGCCGATGTCGACTCGGGCAAGCATGACGGACGCGTCGTCACACGTTTTCCGCCGGAGCCCAACGGCTTTCTCCACATTGGCCACGCCAAGTCGATCTGCCTCAATTTCGACGCAGCGGCCGAACGCGGCGGCGTCACACACCTCCGTTTCGACGATACCAATCCCGAGACCGAGGACGAGCTCTACGTACGAGCTATCCAGGACGACGTGCGCTGGCTCGGATTCGACTGGGGTGACCACCTTCACTTCGCGTCAGATTATTTCGAGCGCCTCTACGAGTACGCGACCGAGCTCATCCGGACCGGGTTGGCCTATGTCGACAGTCTCGGAGAAGAGGAAATACGGGAATTTCGAGGCACCATCACCGGGCCTGGACGCGAAAGCCCGTTCCGGGATAGGCCGGTCCCGGAGAACCTGGATCTGTTCGAACGCATGAGGGCGGGGGAGTTCGCGAACGGTGCCCACGTACTCCGCGCCAAGATCGACATGACGTCCCCCAACATGCTCATGCGTGACCCCATCCTTTTTCGCATTCGCCACGCCGATCACTATCGCACCGGCGGGGACTGGTGCGTCTACCCTCTCTACGACTTCACCCATTGTCTTTCGGATTCCATCGAGGGCATCACGCATTCGCTGTGCACGCTGGAGTTCGAGAACAATCGGGAGCTCTACGACTGGATCCTCAACAATGTCGACGTGCCTCGGCCTCAGCCCCGGCAGTACGAATTCGCCAGACTGAACGTCGAGCACACGATTCTGAGCAAACGCAAGCTTCTCCGGCTCGTCGAAGAGGGGCACGTCGATGGGTGGGACGATCCTCGTATGCCAACGATCGCCGGATTGCGGCGACGAGGCGTTCCTCCGGCGGCGCTTCGGGCTTTTTGCGAGATGATCGGGGTAGCCAAGACCGAGAATCGCGTCGATATCGCGAAACTCGAGTATGCGATACGGGATGACTTGAACCACCGGGCACCACGGGTCATGGCCGTCCTCTTCCCGCTCAAGATGGTGATCCTCAACTTCGCCGAGGATGAGGTAGAGGAGTTGGAGGCACCGTCCTTTCCTGAGGACGTCGGCAAAGAAGGCTCCCGGCTCGTGCCCTTTGCCCGGGAACTCTTCATCGAGCGAAGTGACTTCGAGGAGGTACCCCCCAAGGGGTTCCGGCGGCTAGTTCCCGGTGAGGAGGTACGTCTCCGCTATGGGTATATCGTGCGCTGTGTGGACGTCGTGAAGAACGGCGCAGGGGAAGTCGTCGAAGTGCACTGCACGTATGATCCGGAGACGAGGGGCGGGTCCACACCCGACGGCCGTAAGATCAAGGGAACCATTCACTGGGTTTCAGTCTCCCACTCCCTGCCCGCCGAGATACGACTCTACGATCGGCTCTTCTCGGCGAGCGACCCGGACGATGTCGGGGACGGCAAAGACTTCACGTCGAACCTGAACCCCGAGTCCCTCTCCGTTCTCCATGACGGCCGTGTCGAGTCGAGTGTCGCTTCGGACGCTCCAGGTACCGCTTATCAGTTCGAGCGTACGGGTTACTTCGTGAGCGATGCGAAGGACTCCGGCCCCGGACATCTCGTGTTCAACCGAACCGTCACGCTCAGGGATGGATGGGCGAAGAAACAGGCCGCACCCTCGGCTAAGGCGGCCGTCCCGGCTCGACCGGCCGTTGCATCTCGTCCGCCTGTCTCGTCTCGTCCAAGCGACCCGGCAGCAGCGGCGATCTATGACGAGCTTCGATCCGAGTCCGGGCTTTCTGAGAGCGCCTCGGCCATCCTCGCTCAGGATTCCGAACTCCTGGAGCTCTATAGAGCGGGCGAACCACACACCTCAGGCGTCACGGATCTTGCCAGCTGGGTGGTCAACGAGGTGCCTCGGGTCCGGGAGGGACGCTCCGTGGCGGAGCTGCGGTTCGGCGGCCGTGAGCTCGCTGAATTGGTCAACCTGGTGTCGAGCGGCACCGTCTCTGGGCGTGCGGCCAAGGAAGTGCTGGCCGTGCTGGCGTCGGAGGGTGGGGAGCCGGCCGACGTGGTGACCGAGCGGGGACTGGGTCAGGTGAGCGATACCCAAGCGCTCGAGCCCATCGTCACTCGCCTCTTGGAGGCCAACCCGGAGGAGGCAGAGGCCTACCGCAAGGGAAAGAAGGGGCTCATGGGCTTCTTCGTGGGTCAGGTGATGAAGGAAACCGGCGGAGCGGCCGAACCGGGCTTGACCCGTAAGCTCCTGGAGGATGCCCTCGAGGAACCCCCTACGGCGTAGCGTTCACTGAGGACTCGAGCCCCGCGTCGCCCGAACCGTACACGTAGTCCTCGACGGCTCCGTGGATCCGTTGGATCGTCTCCGGACTCGGCGCAGGACTGAAGCGCGATACGGTAATGCATAGGGCGACGTTGGCAGCCAACGACCAGATCGCCCCGTGTATTCCCAGCGGATGCGGCACGATGACGAGCGTCGTATAGAGGACGGCCAAACCCACACCGATTCCGGAGAGCACACCGTTCCGCGTGAGGGGTCGGCGGGTCGGATAGCAGACCCCCAGCGTGCCTGGCAGGAGTTGGAGAGCCCCGGCACCGGACAGGGTCACCAACGTCACGAGAAAGCCGATCGTATTGACGGACAGCACGTACCCCACGATCAGAAGAACCAGGACGATCCCCCGTCCGACCCAGACGTAG
>CAUZAE010000152.1:0-6265 GCA_963577685.1 Gemmatimonadales bacterium UBA6960
CATGTAGACCAAGAAACGGCCCGGAAGCGAGATTTGCGCCGTAAGACGAGGTCCCTTGGTCCCCATCGGCTCCTTGGTGACCTGGACGATGATCTTCTGGCCCTTTTGGAGCGTACCCTGGATGGGTGGGTACTTCCGGGAACGCCTCCCTCTTCCGCCACCGCCACCGCCTCCACCGCCGTTGTCGTCGTCTTCATCCTCCGTCTCCAAATCGGAGACGTGCAGAAACCCGGCTTTGTCCGCTCCGATATCTACGAAGGCAGCTTGGATTCCAGGCAGGACCGCGTCGACGTTGCCCAAATAGATGTCTCCCAGCAGCCGCCCTGAATCGGCTCGGTCTAGCATCATCTCGACCAACTGTCCGTCTTCCATGAGCGCCACCCACGACTCGCGGGCCGTGGCGCTCACGAGGATTTCTCTCCTCAATGTACCTTTCTCCTGGGCACCTACTCGTGGCCAATCCCGCCGGTGCGCCCAGGGGCTCCGGCTTCGTACCTCCCTCACGGAGAGGGGGTCGAAGCCGGCCGCTACCTGAGCCCGCGGTGGCGGGCCGACGGCCCGAGTGAGCGTCCCTGTTATGCCGGCGCTGTCAGACCAGACATCTCGTTGACGAGTTGTCGGCCGATGACCAGGCGCTGGATTTCGTTAGTTCCTTCACCGATTTCACATACCTTGGCGTCACGCATCATGCGTTCAACGGGGTAGTCGGCCGTGTAACCGTCCCCACTCATGATCCTCACCGCCGACTCCGTAGCACACATCGCCAACTCGGAGCAAAAGAGCTTTGCCATTGCCGCTTCCTTCGTGAACGGCGCTCCCTGATCCTTCAACCAAGCTGCGTTGTACGTGAGGTGCTTCCCCGCCTGAAATTCCCAGAGTTTTCGACCAAATTGTTCCTGCTCATTGGCGTACCGGAATGCCGCGTCGCATGCGCCTTCAGCTAATCCCAGCGACAGCGCCGCGATTCCGATTCTCCCAGCGTCGAGAGTCTTCATAAAGTTGACGAATCCCTCTCCTTCCTCTCCCAGCCGCTCCTCAGCCGACACAAAAGCATCCTCGAGGACAAGCTCTCGCGTGTCCGACGCCCGCCACCCCATCTTGTCTTCCTTCTTGCCGGCACGAACCCCGTCTACGAACGGGAGGCTGTCTTCGTGCCCGAATCCCAGCGCGCAGGCCTGATCCAAATCTACCGTCGGCTTACACACGATGAAACTGGAGATGCCTCGCGTCCCACGATCCGGCTCCGTCAGCGGCGTAACCGTGAAAATTTCTCCGGCACCCGCATGGGTGATGAGAACCTTGGAACCGTTGAGCCGGTAGCCGCCGTTTGCCTTCTCGGCTCTAGTCCGGGTTCCACCCGAGTCGGATCCAGCTTCCGGCTCCGTCAGACCAAAACCTCCGAGCACCTTGCCGCTCGCCAGCCACGGAACATACCGCGACCGCTACTCATCGGTTCCGAAGGTCAGGATGGGCGTCGTACCGAAGGTCGTGTGGGCGGACACGGTGATCGCGTGGCTCGCGTCCACCTTGGCGATCTCTTCAACGACCAGGATGTAGCTGAGATAATCCCGCCCCATGCCGCCGAATTCGCAAGGGACCGGCACACCGAGAAACCCTCGCTCGGCTATGGCTTTGACGGTTTCCCACGGAAACTCGCTCGCCTCGTCCAACTCTCGCGCGACAGGCGCGATGACCTCTTCGGCGAAGGCACGCACCTCCTTCACGAGCTCTATGTGGGTCTCGGACAGATATATCTGCATTTTCTCTTCGATCGACGTGATCCGACTCATCTGAGGCGCCGTTGACCGGCGGCGCATACGTCGCACCCACGGCACCCGTCAGGCTCGTCTCCAAAATAGCGTAGGAGAACGGCCCGCCTACACCGCCGAGTGACCGCGTAGTTATGGACCGCCCGAAGTCCATCCAGAGCCGCGCTCCGGAGCTGGGCAACGGTCGACCAATCGGGACCCAAGGATCGAACCCCCACATCCAGAGGTCCAGGATCCGCCCCCTCACCGTCTGAATACCTGTCGTTGGTCCTACCCAGGAGAGCTGGATCCGAGCCCTCGGATACGGATGCCGAGTAGATTCGGATCGCACCCAAGCGCTGCAGAGAAGAAAGGAGTGGCTCGAGTTCGTCGCGTGTGCGCCGTGTGACCTTGGCCAGATACGCCCAGTCGACCGTTCCTCGTTCTCCGGCGCCTATCACCCGCCGCAATGTCCGAACGACGCGCTTCAACTCTCTCGGGGGTGGACGCGAGCGGTCGATAAACGTCTTGTACAAGTGCTGATCGCGCTTTCCCAAAAGCGACACACAGTCGGCGGGCTTGCCGTCCCTTCCGGCTCGTCCAGCTTCCTGATCGTAAGACTCGAGGGTGCCCGGCAACTGATAGTGAAGGACGAGCCGCACGTCGCTCTTGTCTACGCCCATTCCGAACGCATTCGTGGCCACGACGGTACGAATCTTTCCGCCCAGAAAATTCTCCTGCACCCGGCTCCGCGACTCCGGGTCCAATCCCGCGTGATAGGCGGCGGTCGAAACTCCGAGCCGGGCAAGGTCAGACCGAATCGCCTCGACGACCCGGCGCGTTCCACCGTAGATGACGACCGCTCCCCGCTCCGACGCCACCATGTTGCGAATGCTCTCGAGCTTGGTAGCGTGACTATCCGCTCGCTTGACATGCCACCTCAGATTCGGTCGATCGAACGACCCCACGACACGGATCACATGCTGGAGAGAGAGGACATCGACGATATCCTTCCGAACCCTTGGGGTGGTGGTCGCGGTGAGGGCCATGAACGGTGCCGAGATCTCATTCCGTAGCGCCCCGAGGCGCCGATACGAAGGCCTGAACTCGTGACCCCACTCGGAGATGCCATGCGCTTCGTCCACGGCGACGAGAGACACGCATGTGCTACGGAGTGCCTCCACAAAGCCGGCGGTTTCGAGGTGCTCGGGAGCCACGAATAATATCTTGATCCGTCCACTCAGCGCGTCGCGAACCGCCTTCCGTCTCTGGGCGGCGGAACTTCCGCTCGTCACGAACGCCGCCGGAAGGTCGGCTCACAGCGCGCGCTGCGCTTGATCTTCCATGAGTGAGATCAGGGGACTGAGTACGAGTGTGAGCCCCGGCAAAGCGAGGGCCGGAACCTGGTAGCACAGGCTCTTCCCTCCGCCCGTGGGAAGCACACCCAAGGAATCCTTTCCGGTGAACGCCGCCTCTACGAGGGCTTCCTGGCCCGCTCGGAACGAAGGGAAGCCGAAGTGGGTGTGTAAGAGGCGATAAGCATCGGCGAGGTTGGGCGGCATCCACAAGCGTGGGCCGCTTCGCGGGGCACCTCAATGAGGAAACAGGTCCTCCCTATTCCTCGGTCGGTACCCGCCACCGAAGCGCAGCACCAATGAGGAGTACGATCACTGCCACGGTCACGAGCCAGGACGCATCCAGGAAGATACCCGCAAGCCCGAACACGGCGCCCAGCAGGAAGGCGGCAACCCTCCACTTAAGCATGGCGGATCACGTTTGCGGCAGACGCAAGACTCCCATGGGCACGCTCAGTCCTTCGATCCATCCAGGAACCCTCGAACGCCTTTACGGTGGCGTCGTTGGCTACGATCACAACCTCCCGACCGGCTACCACACCGACGCCGGTCACGACTCCAGCGCCCGGGGCCTGGCCCTCATACTGATCGTGAGCGACGAGCATGCCGACTTCGACCCACTCGATGTCGGAGTCGAGCAGCCGTCCGATCCTCTCCCTGGCCGTCCACTTTCCTTGGTCGTGCTGCCGCCGAATCCGGTCCTCTCCACCCCCGAGCATGAGCGCCGCACACAGCTCTCGTAACTCCGACGACAGCTGGTGGAGGCGGCCCGGTCCGGTCACCTCAGGTCATCTCCTCGCGCGTGGCAAACCAGCCTCTGACGTAGGCGACCGCCTCAGACGTCGCAGTCCCGGGCCCGAACAGCTGACCCACACCTAGCTTCGAGAGAGCCTTCATGTCATCCCCTGGAATGATGCCACCTCCGGTGAGGAGCACGTGCCCTGCCCCCTCCTCGCGTAAGAGATCCAAAACCCTGGGGAAGAGCGTCATGTGCGCCCCGGAGAGCACGGACAAGGCCACGACGTCCACGTCTTCCTGAACGGCGGCATTGACGATCATCTCGGGCGTTTGATGAAGGCCGGTGTAGATGACCTCGAAGCCGGCATCACGGAAGGACGCCGCAATGACCTTGGCTCCACGGTCGTGGCCGTCCAGCCCCGGCTTGGCCACGAGAACACGGATCTTGCGATCCTCTGATGACATCGGCTTGTCCTCCTCGAACGTGAACGCTCACCGTCAAGTATTATCGAAGTCACGTGAAAGGTGTAGCGCCTACCAGAAGATCAAGACACAGGCACGACCTACTTGCTCGCGCTACGGACCACCCGCGATCTTCCCTGCCCGAAAGGCAATCGTTCCCTTCCCAACGCCCGGCCGAGGGCCAATCTGGAGAAACGGATGAAGTGGTATCACCTCGTCGCTCGTTCGCTCACCGTTCCGCTCACCGTTGCCCTCGCAACGCTGATCGCCACACAGAACGCCAGCACTCAGACGTTCCCCACCGAAGACCCCGTCATCAAGGCGATCTGGGAACAGGGCATGGAGGAGGAGTCGCAGATTGAACGTCTTGCTCAGGTCCTGCTCGACTCCATCGGACCACGCTTGTCGGGAAGCCCGGGTCAACGGTCGGCCATCGACTGGGCCGTCCGGATGTACGAGGACTGGGGTGTGCCCGTCCGCAGAGAGCAATACGGGACGTGGCGTGGGTGGGACAGGGGGTACACACATATCGACCTGATCGAGCCGCGCCAACGCACGCTCAGTGGAACCATGCTGGCGTGGAGCCCCGGGACTGAGGGGCCGATCGAAGGTGACGTCATCGCCATGCCGAGTTTCGGGAGTCGCGGTGACTTCGACCGGTGGCTACCCGGCGTGGTGGGAAGGTTCGTAGCCTTGTCATACGCCGAGCCCACGTGTCGGGCCCCCGAGAGTTGGGCAGCCCTGGCCACGCCGGAATCGGTCGTCCGGAACCAACAGCGACAACGGAGGATCAGGACAGAGTGGGCCGAGGGCATCCGTAACGCAGGTGGCACTGCTCGCGTGATCCGCATGATCGAGGACGCCGGAGCGGCCGGAGTCCTCACGGCGCGTTGGTCGAACGGCTGGGGGGCCAACAAGATTTTCTCGGCGTCCACCGACCGTATTCCATCACTCCACCTGAGCTGCGAAGACTACGGGCTCGTGCATAGGTTGGCGTCTAACGATCAGGGGCCGCGACTCCGGCTCGACGCCGAGTCCGAATTCCTGGGAGACGTTCCCGTATTCAACGTGGTAGGAGAACTCCGGGGGCTGGAGCTTCCCGACGAATATGTCCTCCTCACGGCACACCTGGATTCCTGGGACGGTGCGTCCGGTGCGACAGACAACGGGACGGGATCTGCGATGATGATGGAAGCGATGCGGATCCTCAAGGAGGTCTATCCCCGGCCGAGACGGACCATCCTCGTCGCGCATTGGGGCGGCGAAGAACAGGGGCTGATCGGCTCCGGCGCCTTCGCGGAGGATCACCCGGAAGTCGTGGACGGTCTACAGGCTGCGTTCAACCAGGACAACGGAACCTGGCGCATCGACTACATCCGCATGCAGGGCTTCGCCGAAGCCGGTAAGAGCTTCGGAAGCTGGTTCGGAAAGATCCCCCTCGAAATCACGCAGCACATAGAATTGGCGATCCCCGGTGAGCCCGAACGCGGGGGGAGTGACCACATGTCCTTCATCTGCCGCGGTACCGCCGGCTTCCGCCTGCAGTCGCACTATCCGGACTATCGGCAGTACACGTGGCACACGGATATCGACACCTTCGACAAGATCGTCTTCGACGATCTCAGGAACAACGCGACGCTGGCCGCAATGTTGGCCTACCTGGCGTCCGAAGATCCCCAGCGCGTCTCCAACGTCAAGCGAACCTTACCGGCCGGTCAGGAGTGGCCGACTTGCGGTACGCCGCGACGAAGTTACGGAGGATAACGGCCAAATCTGGGAGAGTCGCTGGACAAAGTCGACTTGCGGGCCTACCATCGCCAAACTTAACGTCGTCTAAGGCCGGTTCGCCTGGAAAAACTCGCACTCTGCAGGCTGCTCGCACTCTGCAGGCTGGAGGAAACAGTCGATGGCGCGGATTCGTGTCACGTTGAAACGGATCAAGATTCTAGACAAGATGGAGCC
>CAUZAE010000153.1:0-6035 GCA_963577685.1 Gemmatimonadales bacterium UBA6960
CTTGTCGAGCAGGTGCGTGTCGCCGTCCATCGTGTTCTTCAACTTCTCGAGGAAGTGGCTGACAACGCCTAGACGGTAGGTGTTGATCTGGTGGAAATCGAGGATGTTTGCCTCATGTCCCCCGTGATGAGATGCCGCGTGGTGCGCCTTGTTGATGCCGCTCGAAGGGAACGTCCGGTTCGAGAGGTCCAGCCCGGTCTTCATGGTTATGACACGCGTGATGTCGGCCTCCAACGCCAGAACCTGAAGGTCAAACATCAGCTTCATGTGCTCCTCCCACGAGTCGGGAACACCCGAGGGAGCCTCGGGCATCTCTCTCGCCTCACCCGTGGCGTTGCGCTCCTCCACGATGAGGATGCGACGTTCGATTTCACGGATCTGGTCCAAGTACTGGTCCATCGCCATCCGGTCTACGGCGCCCAACGTCCTCTTCAGCCGAGCCACTTCTCCCGCAATCCAGTCGATCACACTCCGGTCGGTACGCCGTCTGGCCGCCCGCTCATCGGCCGAGTCACCCGCGCCAAAAAGGCGCTCGAACACCGCCCGAGGCTCACGGATCGCCGGAAGTGGCTGGCTGGGCGAGGCCCAACTGATCGAGTCCGTGTAGGCACAGTGATAGTTGTAGTTACAGCCACCACCTCGGTTCACGTCTTCGATCATGAGCTCCAGCGAGGGCAATGCCGTGTCTTGGCCGAATCGTTGGGCGTGCAGCTGATCCAGCGACGTCCCGACGAAGATGTCGGAGCCCTGTGTCTGTTTGGGATGGGACTGGGTCAGAAACACCGCCGTCGAGCGGTGGTGGTCGCCGCCGATCTCCTCAGGACGATAGGGTTCGGCCATGCGGCAATCCGTGTTGCTGATGACTGTCAGGTAGTCACGAAACGCCTCGAGCGGCTTCAGTTGGCTGTCCGGCAGGAACTCGAAGTCACGGCCCACCGACGGGGGTGCAAACAGATTTTGGGTGATTCCCCAAGCGTTGCCACCGGCCATACCCATGGATTCTTCGATGCATACCAGCCGGGTCGTCGTCACGTCGGCGCTGCCGCGCCACGGACGTCCAGCCGGGACCATCGCGTCCAACAAGGGCAACGCCACTGACGCACCCATGCCACGAAGGAACGTACGGCGCGGAAGGTATTTCCCGGTGATGAATTCCATGGCTCGGTGTCCTTCTCTGTTCTGTTCGGTCTCTTACCGGTCTGGCTCTTCTCTGCTCTGTCTCGCGGGAACATCCGGACGCTTCATCCGGAACGCATCGCTCTTCGCCACGCCCAAGACAAATGACGACATGCGGTGGTCGTTCGCTTCGGCTTCCTTCACAATGGCCCGGATGGAGGCCTGGTCGTAGTACTCCACTCGCCGACCTATCGCATAGGCGAGCATGTTGTCCGTGAAGTTTCTCAAGAGCGGGGTCGGGCGCTTTAAAAGGACGTTCTTGAGATCCTCCGGTGTACTGATCGGCGTGCCATCGTAGAAGGTCCCGCGTGTGTCCAACGGCCTCCCGTTCTCCCGAATCCGCCACTGGCCCGTGACATCGAAGTTGTCGAGCGCGAGGCCGATGGGATCCATGAACTGATGACAGGCGTTGCACACGGGGCTCGCACGATGTTTCTCCATCCGCTGACGGGTGGTGAGAAACACCCCGTCCTCGGTAACCGCCGTCTCGTCCAGGGTGGGGACGTCCGGCGGCGGTGGCGGCGGCGGTGTGCCGAGCAGGACTTCCATGACCCACTTGCCACGCAGTACCGGCGACGTCCGATCGGCCAGCGATGTCAGAACGAGGATACTACCCTGGCCCAGCAACCCTCTCCGATCGGCGTTGGGATACTCGACGCGCTGAAATTCACTGCCGCCGCTAAACGGAATCCCGTAATGCCTTGCGAGGCGGTCGTTGAGGAACGTGTAGTCCGCCGTGAACAGGTCGAGAACGCTCCCGTCTCGGCGCACGATGTCGTAGAAGAGCATCTCCGTCTCGCGCCGCATGGCCTCGGCGAGTTGTCGACTGAAGTCCGGGTAGAAATACGGCTCTGGCTGAACCTTCACCAAGTCCTGGAGGCGCAGCCACTGAGACGCGAACCGAGTGGCGAGTGCCTCGGAGCGAGGATCCTCGAGCATGCGCTCGACCTGCCGCTCGAGGCCTCCCGGCGCCGTGAGCCTTCCCGCATTCGCGAACTCGAGCAGCTCTGCGTCGGGAAGGGTGCTCCACAGAAAGAATGACAGACGAGAAGCCAGCGCCAAGTCGCTGAGCGGATACGTCTCACCGGGAGCGACCTCCTCGGGCTCCTCCTCCAATCGGAAGACGAAGGACGGGCTCGCCAGGATACCCTGTAACGCCGTACGCACACCGACCTCGAAACCACCCTCCTCTCCGCCACTCTCGTAAAAAGACACGAGACCGGCCAAATCTGCAGCAGTCACCGGCCTCCGGTACGCCCGACTCGCGAGATTGGATATGATCGACTCGGCACAGGGTCGCTCCTCGTCGAGCGACATCGGCCGGCAGGTGAACACCCTCTCCCTGCTGGCGGTCTCCGATACGCCACCGGCACTGTGGGGTCCTGAAATCACGATTTGCCTGAGATGAGGCAGCACCGTGATCCCGTAGTTGGCCCAATTGTCGGAGTCTGTTCCCCCTACCAGCGACCACTCGTGGGGACTAAGTCGGTCCTCGTAGGGACCCTCGATCCGACGCACGAATGCGGCAGATACCCTGTGCTGCCCCGCACGAACGAAGATGGGCTCAGTCTCGAGCGGTGCGCTCACGACTCCGTTGTGCTCGATACCGAGGAGGGCCATACCCTCTCCGTCGATGGAGATATCGATATCCTCGAGCATCGTCCCACGCCCGAGGAAGGTCCCCACCGAGAAGATGTACTCCCCGTCCACCGGGAAGTCATGAGTCACCACCAGCCCACCACGGGTACCATAGGGCGCACCCTCGACATGATCCCACGCGTGCTGCGAGGCTTCCAGGACAGTCTTGTAGGTGGCCGTGGCGGATCGAGCATTCGGATTTCCGACGGCCAGCCGACTGATCTCGCCAGCGGCTCTCAGGTAGCCCTCCAACAGGGTCGTAGAGAGCCCCTGCGCCGCCGACAGGTTGTCGAAGTTGCCCAAGTACGTGTCCGAGGGCAGCCAATTTCCGGCGTCCACCTCGATGCCGAGCAGATCTTTGATCACCCGCTCGTATTCAGCCCGATTCAGCCTCTGGAACCTCCGAGAGCCCGGATTCGGATCAGTCGCTGCCGCTAAGTCGACCACGCTTTCCAGCGTCTCGACCAGTGCCAACAGCGTGTCTCCGGTCGGACGCGGCATCCCGGGAGGAGGCATCATGCCCGCGCGTAGTTTCCGGATCATCCTCTCCGCCGTCTCGACCGATTCATCAGCCCGATCAACATCGAACCCGACGAGCGACACGTTCCCGGTCATCAACTGATCGTTGTGGCAGACCTGGCAGTATGTCCGGACGACTACGGTGAGGGCCTCGGATGATACGTCCGGCAGGGTAGACGATACGCCAGGCGCTGCATCGGTCGCTGCGGCCGGCGACGTCACGACCGCACCGGCGTTCGCCGCCACCCGGAAAGCGTCCCGTGCTTCGGCCGCCACCGCACCGGTGTCGGCACTGTGACTACCGACGGTGACCCAAACCCCTAGAAGGGCGACACTAGCAGCCAGTGTCTTCATACTCGGTCCTCCGCGGACGCCACTGTCTTCCTACGGGTCTTCCCAAGGATGAAGAAATCTTAATGTCTAGGGTGGGGCCTCGCGAACGCCACCGGGTCGGGCGAACTCAAGACGTCAGCGGGTCATCTTCCAGCGGGTACCGGTCGACGAGTCCTCGAGCACGATCCCACGGTCGGCCAATTCGTCCCGAATCTCATCTGCGCGCTGGAAATCTCTGCTCTCGCGGGCGGCCTTCCGCTCTGAGATCAGGGACTCTATCCAGCTCTCGGCATCCGCGTCGACCCGTCGACCCTCACGCGCCACGGACAGGAGCCCCAGGACACGATCCATGGAGTGGAGCGCCTCCCGAGCAGCCACCAAGTCCTTCGGCGAAGGCCGGGTCGGGCCATCCAAAAGACTGTTAGCCCGGTTCACGAAGACGAACAAGGCCGCCAGTGCCTCCGCTGTGTTGAGATCGTCATCCATGGCGGCGCGGAACCCATCGATCGCCTCCACCGCGGCCTCAGCGAGGGCTCCGTCATCCGCTCCGGCGTCTCCTTGCTCTTCCTCCAAGCGGGCTTCGAAGTCCAGCATGCGCTGGATGGCCGCCGCCGAACCCTCTAGCCCCCCCCGGGTGAAATTCAGCTCTCGGCGATATTGGGCACTCATCAGCTGGTGACGAAGCGCCGCCGGCTCGACTCCCTCGTCCAGGAGTTCCCGCACCGTGATCGTATTGCCCAAGGACTTGGACATTTTTTCTCCCTCTACGATCAGATGCTTCACGTGAACCCAGTGCCGAACGAAGGGCTTCCCGGTGACGCCCTCCGACTGTGCGATCTCGTTTTCGTGGTGTGGGAAGACGAGATCCTCCCCTCCCATGTGGATGTCCAGGGTTTCGCCCAACTCGATGATGCTCATGACAGAGCACTCCAGGTGCCAACCCGGGCGCCCGCGGCCCCACGGCGAGTCCCACGCGGCCCCGACCTGCTCGTCGACCGGCTTCGCAGCCTTCCAGAGCGCGAAGTCCCGTACGTCTTCCTTCTCGTAGTCGTCCTCGGCCACGCGAGCGCCTGGCCGGCTGGCGTCCGGATCGAGCCCCTTGAGGCGTCCGTACGAGGGGAATGAGCCGATGGCGAAGTAGACCGATCCGTCCTCCACACCATAGGCTAGCCCACCCTTCTCCAGCTTCTCGACCCAGGCCACCATCTGCGGGACGTACTCCGTCGCGAGCGGATAGCTGCGGGCAGGCAGCATGCCCAGGGTGCGCGCGTCCGCAAGAATCTGCTCACTGTAGGGGGCCGTGTATTCGGTGATCTCCATGCCCGCCTCAGCCGCACGCTGGATGGTCCGATCGTCCACGTCCGTGAGGTTCATGACGAAGTGGACGTCGTAGCCCGACCAGGTCAGGTAGCGGTGCAGCAGATCGTAGACCAAAAAGCTTCTGTAGTTGCCGATGTGCGCGTAATCATAAACGGTCGGCCCACACGCGTAGAGCCGGACGCTGGGCAGCTCCGCCGGTTCGAAGTCCTTCACCGAGCGGGTCAGCGTATCGTAGAGTCTCAGGGGCATGGACAGGTACTCGTAAAGGGATTCGGTTCTGATCGGTCGGGGACGATAGGTCTCGCCCCCAAAGCTAGGGAAGGACTCGAAGCTCGGTCACCCGCCACGTCCCCCCTTCCGCAACGAAGGCGACGAAGATAGTCCTCGTGACCACTTCAGACGTGCCCGTGACCCGCGACTCCCAGCGGATCTCGGCGTATCCCGTCCGAGGATCGCCACCCACCTCCTCGACTCGGGACACGCGGGTCGCCACGCCCTCTCGATCGCCGAGGTATTCCTTGATAGACGCTCCCGCGTGCCGAAAATCGAGGGTCCCGAGCGGTCGGCCCTGCCATTGGATTCGGACCCCGCTCGACGCGAGTTGGTTTTGCATGGCATCCGTCTGACCCCGAGCCCACTGTTCGGCGAACGTCGAGGCAGCCTCCTCCAGCCCTTGGCCGAGGCAGGCCTCCGACTCACCTATCACGGCCAAGACACCGAGCAGAAGCGAGACCGAACGGCTCATGTATTGCTCACATTCGGTGATCCGCCGAGCTCATCGAGCACCCTTCGCAAGGCTTTCAGTGGGTCAGGAGACGCCGTAATCGAACGTCCCACCACCAAGAAATCAGCACCCGCCTCAGCGGCGTCGGCTGGCGTGCAGACGCGTGCCTGGTCGTGGGTGGCATCGCCGGCCAGTCGGATGCCCGGTGTAACGATCACGGGCTCGGATCCGAGGGTACTCCGTAACGTCCTGGCTTCGAGCGCGGAGGCAACCACGCCTCCGACGCCGGCCTCCACTGCCATCTGGGCTAGGCGCACGACTTCTT
>CAUZAE010000154.1:0-6024 GCA_963577685.1 Gemmatimonadales bacterium UBA6960
TCGGAGGGGCTGAACGACCGCCTCCGTCAATCGAGCGGCAATGAAACCGTCTCGACCATTGGGAAGCCTGACGCGGTACCAGGACCCCGAGGCGGCCAGGACACGAAGTGGCGTGGACTCCTCGAGCTCACCCACGACCCCCGCGCGGGTGCTGGGGCCCTCTCTCAGACGAATTCCGCTGTTGACCGTTCGGGTCCAGTCCCCGACGTACTCCAGCGGCGCGGACGGATCCGGGAGCAGCTGAGACGGTTGCAAAAGATAGTAGTACGGATCGACTGGGCCCTGCCGGCTGCGGTAGACGCCGAAATGGAGATGGGGCGGCGTCGTGCGAGCATTGCCCGTGTTGCCGACGAATCCCAAGAGGGTTCCGCGCTCGACCTCCATTCCGGTTCTCGCGACTTGACTGTCGAGGTGGGCGTAGTAGGTCCGGGTGATCCGGTCCGAATCTCGTACCCAGACCACTTTCCCGCCGACCGGTGTGTTCTCGACCCTGTAAACCCGGCCATCGGTCGCCGACAGGACCGGAGTCCCGCGGGGCGCGAAGATGTCCACACCGTGATGATCTCGGCTGCCACCGTCCCGAGAGTCACCGAAGAAGCTCAACACGGCTCTGGTGTCTCGCTCGGCCACGGGGAAAGAGATTGACGCGTCCACGCGAAGCTCGATCCGATACCGGCCCCCGTGGAGGAGCTCGGGTTGTAGCCGCACGACGTATTCGGCTCGCCGCGTGGAGACGTACTCGAGAGCCTCGGTTAGGGACCCGGAGGACAGGACAGGAAGAGGATCGCTGGAGGCATCGTCCGGTATCCGGTACACGTCGATGAACATCCGGAATGGATCCACCCCCTCAAGGTCCGCGTCGATGGAAAGCCGCTGACCGCGCCTCAGTTCGACGCGATAGCTACGAGCCTCAGGGGTCTCTGCGAATAGGAAGCCCTCCTCCTTGAACGGAAGCGTGATGATCGGAGCGTCCTTCAGAGATCGCACGGCAGCGCTGGCCCACTGCGTACCGAGGGCCGTCTCCGCAAGCTTCACCGCACGCAAAGATTCCATGTAGGCTTCGTGAGGGGTCTGGTCACGAAGTACATTCTGAATCTGATCCACCTGATCGCACGCACCAAGCGTGAGAACGGCCAGGCACGCCAAAGCTGTCCATCCCGAGCACGGGGCGGTCACGTTTCGGATAAGCTTCATCTTGATACGACCCTCTACATGGATTCGGCTAAAGGATTCATTCGGACGGCTGGTAACTTTCACCGCCTTCTACAAAAATTCAACCATAGCGGCGAAATTCCTATATCTTCGCTCCTCCCCATTGCTCCACGGTGCGTCCCTTGGTACGAATAGCCGAAATTGAATCCGGCAGTGTCGCCGAAGATCTCCACCTGGAGATCGGTACGCGGATTATACGCATCAACGGCCAGCGGGTTCGGGATGGCATCGACCTCACCTTCCTCCTGGCCGACACGAAGCTCGAACTGGAGACCGTGGACGCTGAGGGTCAACCGGCGCTTTACGACATCGAACGAGAGGCGGGCGAATCCATAGGGATTATTCCGGCCCCCGACACGATTCGGGAGTGCGGGAACAAGTGCGTCTTCTGTTTCATCGATGGCAACCCGCAGGACGTCCGGGAGAGCCTTTGGCTGCGCGACGACGACTTTCGTCTCTCCTTCACGTACGGAAGTTATGTGACGCTCACGAACCTGGGGCCGAGAGGGATGGAGCGCCTGGTGGAGCAGCGCATCAGTCCGCTCTATGTGAGCGTCCACGCCACGGAGCCTGAGGTCCGAATCCGACTGTTGGTCAACGACCGCGCGGGCCTGATCATGGACCAGCTCCGCTACCTGACCGACAACGGTCTGGACGTTCACACGCAAGTGGTGCTTTGTCCGGGGTGGAACGATGGGGCGCATCTGGAACGCACCATGAGGGATCTTCACGGCCTAGGTAAAGGCGTGCTGTCGCTCTCGGTCGTGCCCGTTGGACTCACGAAGTACAACCTCGGGCGTCCCGTCCGCCCGCTCACGAAGGACGAGGCCCGGGAGGCCATTGAGCAGGTGGACCGATTCCGTGAGACGGCGATACGGGACCGCGGCGTGGGGTGGTGTTACTCCGCGGATGAGCTTTATCTGATCGCCCAGCAGGACCTTCCACCGGACGCGTACTACGACGAGGGCGCCCTAACGGAAAACGGCGTGGGAGCCCTCAATGGTTTTATGCGCCAGTTCGAGGAGGGGTTGGACGGCGTTCCTGAGCTCCCGTACCGGCGGGTTCGACTCGTCACGGGGCGCTCTATGACACCTTTCTTCCAGGAAAGGGCGGATCGGCTCGCCGAGGCCACCCATACCCAGGTAGACGTGGTCACGGTCGTGAACGACTTCTACGGAGAAAGCGTGACCGTCGCGGGCCTCCTCGCTGGTCGCGATATCCAGGCGAGCTTGGGTGAGGCGGCGGCTGACGAACTGCTCATGCTTCCCGCCGAGGCGGTCAACGCGGACGGGCTGTTCATCGACAGCATGCCGTTGAGCGACCTGACGGCTGCCTTGTCTCCCGCTACGGTCGCGACCGGCTACCAGATCACTGAGTGCCTCAAGAGTGTGGGAGCGCCGAGGACGAGATGAGCGGTGAGTAAGAGCGGGACGGCTGGGCAAGCTAAGGGGGTTCCGGTCGTGGCCGTCGTGGGCCGTCCCAACGTGGGTAAATCCACGTTTTTCAACCGGGTTGTCGGCGGGCGGGTGGCCATCGTCGACGACCGCCCCGGGGTCACCCGTGATCGAAACTTCGCGAAGGCCGATTGGGCAGGACGCCATTTTTTCCTGGTCGATACTGGTGGAATCATCGAGGGAAGCGATGAACCGTTGGACCGGGCGATCCGGGAGCAGGCGTATGCCGCCGTCCAGGAAGCGGATGTTATCCTCTTTCTCGTGGACGGTAAGGCCGGGGTTCACCCGCTCGACGAGCGCTTGGCGGACATCCTCCGGAAGAGTGGCCCGCAGGTGCTGCTCGTCGTGAACAAGATGGACAACTTCCCGGACGACACTGGACACCTGGATTTCTGGAGCCTGGGGATGGGCGAGCCCTTGCCTGTGAGTGCCATCTCGGGAAAGGGCTCAGGCGACTTGCTTGATGCCATCGTGGCCGAGCTTCCCGAGCGCGAGGGCACCCACGGGGAGGAAGAGGGTGTGATCCGGGTCGCGGTCGTCGGCAAACCCAACGTGGGCAAATCGAGTTTCGTGAACCGGCTCTTCGGCGAGGAGCGTGCGGTGGTCAGTGAAGTCGCCGGGACCACTCGGGATCCGGTGGACAGCCGAATGCAGTATCACGACAGAACACTCGTTTTCGTGGACACAGCCGGGTTACGCCGTCAGTCCAAGGTGAAGGACTCCCTCGAATATTATTCGGCCCTCCGAACGGCCAAAGTCGTCAGAGGGGCCGACGTGTGCCTCGTCCTCGTCGATGCCACGGAGCCGATCCACATCCAGGACCTCAGGGTGGTGGAGCAGGCTTGGGAAGCGGGCGCCGGCGTCATTCTTGTCGCCAACAAATGGGATCTGGTCGAAAAGGATCACATGACGGCGGCTCAATTCAAAAAGGACATCCGCCTGCGGGCTCCGTTCCTCAAGTGGGTGCCCGTCGTGTTCACATCGGCCCTGTCGGGCCAGCGCGTCCGAAAGTGCCTCGACCAGATCCTGGAAGTTCAGGATGTGCGGAACGAACGCATCCCGACGGCCGAGGTCAATCAGGCACTCGAAGCGCTCCTGCGGCACCAACCCCCCCCACACAGCAGGGGTCGCCGAGTGAAACTCCGGTACGGCACTCAGATATCCACCGGGCCCCCTACGTTCCTCTTCTTCGCCAATCTCCCGAAGGCCCTGCCCGATCACTACATTCGCTACGTCCACAACAGCCTCCGCGAACGTTGGGGATTCGTCGGGAGTCCCGTCCGGATTCGCTTCAAGGAGAACTGATCCACATGAGCCCCTTCGTGCTCTTGGCTCTGGCCTACGGTGCCGGCGCGACGCCGACGAGCTTTTGGCTGCCGAGAGTCGTGTACGGAGTCGATCTGCGCACGCAGGGAAGTGGAAATCTCGGAGGCACCAACACCTTCCGGGTGCTCGGGTGGAAAGCGGCGCTTTCGGTGACGCTGGTCGACATCGGGAAGGGATGGCTCCCGGTCTGGTATTTTCCGCAGATCCAGTCCTCAACGTCCCCTTCGACCTGGGCTCTGGCCTACGGTGGGGCGGCGGTCCTGGGACACGTTTTTTCCTTCTGGGTGAGGTTCAAGGGAGGGAAGGGGATCGCGACGAGCGCCGGCGTTCTCCTCAGCCTCGCTCCCGTCGCGGTGGCCGTGTGCCTCGGCGTATGGCTCGGCGTCGTCTCGGTCACACGCATCGTATCGGCGGCCTCGCTGAGCGCCGCTGTGACTCTGCCCGTGGCCGTTTATCTGCTGCCTGGGCGTGAGGGAAGCCCCCTGGTTTGGTTCTCGGGAGCCATCACTCTGTTCGTGGTCTGGTCCCACCGGTCGAATATCGGGCGCCTCCTGCGAGGGGAAGAGGGCTCCTTCCGGAGAGGTACGGCGGATCCCGCTCGCGAACCTGGTCGGGAGCCGGGTGCCGGGCGTGGTCCTGAACGTGGACCCGTAGGTGGTCCTGAGCGGGGCGAAGACTGAGCGTGACACGCGTCGCGGTCGTCGGTGCGGGGAGCTGGGGAACGGCACTTTCCGCCGTTCTTGCGAAGAAGGGACACGACACGTGCCTGTGGGCCTTCGAGCCCAACGTGGCGGAGCAGATAACCCTGGGCAGGGAGAACACGACGTACTTACCCGGCATCGACCTTCCTGAGAATCTGCGAAGCACAGCGGATCTCGCGACGGCGGTTCAAGGAGCCAAAATCGTCGTATCGGTGAGCCCCGCGCAGGTCGTGGGAGTCGTGATGGCGGAAGCGGCCCGGCATATCCAGGATGACGCCCTGGTCATCAGCGCCTCGAAGGGCCTCGAGCTCACGACGCTTCGCCGAATGGACGAGGTCTTGGCCGAAGTGCTGAGCCCGGAACAGTTCGACGGATTCACGGTGCTTTCGGGACCCAGTTTCGCCCTAGAAGTAGCCCAGCAAGTTCCGACCGCGGTGGTTGCAGCGAGCGAACACGCGGATGCCGCGTTGGCGGCGCAAGATTTGTTTAAAACGGAAAACTTCCGTGTGTACACCGGGGACGACGTCATTGGCGTGGAGCTAGGCGGAGCCTTGAAGAACGTAATCGCGCTCGGGGCAGGCGTCGTGGCCGGCCTCAGGTGTGGCCATAACACCCTCGCCGCGCTCGTCACCCGCGGCCTCGCGGAGATACGCCGCCTCGGCGTTGCCATGGGTGCACAGGCCTCTACGTTTTCAGGCCTCGCGGGCATGGGTGACCTCGTCCTCACTTGCACCGGGACTTTGAGCCGAAACCGCACCGTCGGCTATCGTCTCGGTCAGGGAGAGACGCTCGAGAACATCCTCAGTGGAATGTCGGCTGTGGCCGAGGGGGTCGCGACCACGACGGCTGTGCACGATCTCGCTGCCCGGTATGGGGTAGAAATGCCAATCGCTGAAGAGGTGTTCGGAATATTGACCCTGGGCACCGATCCGGGACAGGCGGTCAAGAACCTCATGGAGAGAGATCCCAGGCCTGAAGACTCCTTTTGAGGACTGAATATTTTGAGGACCGAATACCTTAAGGATTGAATACGCAGAGCAGATTTGACGCAGAGGGGATTGATAAGCATGGACACGGACGAACCCATCGCAAAAAGGGCATACTACTCGATCGGTGAGGTCTGCGATCTGACCGGTTTAAAGCCACACGTCTTACGGTATTGGGAGACCCAGTTCGAGCTCCTTCACCCTACGAAGAACCGGGCCGGCAATAGGGTCTATCGCCCGAAAGAGATTGAGCTGATCCTTCTCGTGAAGCACCTCCTTTACGAGAGAAAGTTCACGATCGATGGCGCTCAGCAACGGCTCCTGGACATGCGGAAGGGTGGTGAA